>JACQYP010000132.1 GCA_016208205.1 Candidatus Desantisiibacteriota bacterium
CAAGGCATCAATAGTGTTAATCATCAGATTTATCCTATTATCCAGCAGCCTGATATTTTCAAAGGCAAGAATAGCCCCTGTAGCCAGGGTTTCCAAGAGGAACATCTCTTCCTCACTATATCCAACATCAGAGGTTTTTCCTCCCAGGCTTAAGATACCAATAAGCCTGTTATGTAAGAAAAGAGGGATAGCAAGTACAGCTTCTATCTCTTCTAATTCCTTTAACAGCGAATCCCTTGCCCATTTAAGGTCACGGTTTTCGTTTGCCTCTCTGCGAAGCAGTGATCTTTTTTCCTGAATCAGCCAATTAATAAGACTTGCAGATGGATTCAGTTTTATTCCTCGTAAACTTAATCCTTTGGACATAGACAGGGAATAATTCCCTGTATCATCAACAATCATCACCCCAATCTTTTCCACTTCTACTACATGTGATATAGCATCAAACATGGATTCCAGGATAAACTCCCGATCAAAGGAAGAGCTAACCGTTAAGCTGAACTCATGGATAACCTCTTCTATCTCCCGTCGTTGAGCAAAGAAAGCCTTATCTACCCAAAATTGAACCTTATCCCGTATCGGTAAAAAGGTAAAGGCAATAAGCCCGGATGTAAAACCAATAGAAAAAAAGGTTTGATACCCAAATAGAAATGTGGAAAGACTGCTGAAGATAAAAACATTACCAAGCCAGAGACCTGTAGCTAAAAAGGTTAAGACAGAGTAAACCAATGCCCTGCGGATAATAATAGTAATATCCATCAAGCGATAGCGGACAATGGCATATGCAGTCATGGCATTAAAGAATAAAAGCCCAATATGAAAAAGCGGATAGACATTAAAGCCTGAGACCCGCAGGATATTAGTCAAGCTGCTGAGGACAGCGACAAATACACCCAAAAAAAGATAGCCGAGACGGTTTCTTTCAATACCAGAGGTGCTGATTTTATACCTTTTGTAAAGGAGATAACAGCTGTAAAAGGCTATTGCACAAAGGAATAGATTGAAATATGGACCTACCTCGCCGGACAGGGATCGATAACATCCAAAACTATAAGTTACATCTCCCCCAAACTTTCCCATTAGATGAAACAGAAAGAAGATACAACTGCATACATAACCAATCTTAACCAGATAATGATTGATTTTGTTTTTGTTCTCTGTAATACTTAAGGTAAAGGCAAGGAGTGCAGGTCCTCCAAAGACTAATCCTATGTACAAGATGGGTAAACAGGATAGAGCATCATCCCTGTTCTTAACTAAGGCTAAAGCTAACATGCCAAATCCCCAGATACTAAGTGAAGCAGAAAGAACAGCAAAATTCCTGTTCACATCACTTTTTACATTTCTGGTGAAAACAAAAAGCCCTAAGAAAAGCATGAAAAAACTGGTGATAGATAGGGTAATTTGATACAATGTTAGCTCCTGTAGCTATGGGATGTTGTAGGTTGAAGAAATAACAACCTACAACCTATACCGTGGGATAATCATACTAACCCCTTTTTGATACTCTATATATTCATAACCAAACCTTTCAATCAACGCCTTCTCTTCTAACCCAATACGGTAGAGCATAAAAGGCAGGAATAGCCCAAGTGCTATTCCTGTAGAAAAATAGGAATTAGGTATAAGAGTAAACCCAATTACCTCAATAATCACACACAAGACAAGTGGATGTCGAACATATTGATACGGGCCATCCTTAATCAGCCGGTGGTCTTCATTAATCTTGATATCATGGCTGACATGCTCCCTTAAATGCCTTAGACTCCATGCACGAACAGGAATCACCCCAACATACATGATTAAACCAATTAAACTGATAATCAGGTTAACATCATGCCTGATTTGCATTATATATCGGCAGTAAAAGTATTCAACTATAGACCCAACAGTTACCAGAAGATAAAGCATAAGCATTATTGCATAGCTAAAGTGTTCATAAACCCTTCCAGGTTTTTCCTCTACAGAATATGATTTGGTTATCTGTCTTAGTCGATAAATAATCGAAAGGACGATAAAGATAATATAAAGCGTGGTAAATGTCATTTTATAGCCTCCTTTGCAATC
>JACQYP010000133.1 GCA_016208205.1 Candidatus Desantisiibacteriota bacterium
AACATAATTTTCCCACTAATCTGAGGAGAGCCATAAAAATAAAGGAGAAAGTTAATGCAAGGCTATTGCAGGGAAAAGGGGTAAATTATATTGGTGCTGATGTTCAAATAGATGGAAATATTGTTACAGGTAATGGACCACAAGCCGCAGAAAAATTCGCTCAAGCCTTAGTTGCTCTCTTGAGAGGTTGCAAGTGACTGAATTAACACATTTTGATAAAAATGGTAATCCAAGAATGGTTGATACCTCATCTAAGGATATAACCCAAAGGGTGGCTATTGCACGGGGCAGGATACGGATGCAGACTGAAACGCTTGAGCTGATAAAAGCAGGCAATATCCATAAGGGTGATGTCTTGAGTGTGGCTACATGTGCCGGGATTATGGCAGCAAAACAGACCGGCGGGATTATTCCTATGTGCCATCCATTGGGTCTGGATGGATGTGAAATATCATTTACTTTTAATGAAACCGAGCCGGCAGTTGAGGTGGAGGCAATGGTTAAGGTTTATGCCAGAACCGGTGTTGAGATGGAGGCATTAATGGCTGTATCCATAGCCTGCTTAACCATCTATGATATGTGTAAGGCTTATGATAAAGCTATGATTATCTCAGATATCATGCTTGTTTCAAAAACAGGTGGTAAGAGTGGGAAGTGGGAGAGAAAATAGTGCAAGCTTCCAGCTTGCTGATTTGTCTATCAATTCTAATTATGAACCGCAGAGACGCAAAGGCGCAGAGGAGATATAAAATCTGTGCCTCTGCGGTTCATAATTAGAATTGCTCTGATTTGTCCCAATGCCCCTGCCGAAGAAGATACCCACTTTATGCCTTCGTACCTTTTGTCCTGCTATCGGAGGCAGGGGGGTTTGGTTGAGTGGGTTAAGGAAAATGATGCTAATAGACAATTATCAACGCCAAATTAATTACTTGCGGATTTCCATTACAGATATGTGTAATTTACGATGTTTTTATTGCCAACCAAAGCCGGAGATGGGCTGGAAAACTCATAGGGAGATTCTACGGTATGAAGAGATTATTCGGCTTGCCTCTTTGATGGTTCAGTCAGGGATTAAACACATTCGGGTTACCGGTGGTGAACCGCTGATTAAAAAGGATGTTCTCCTGTTAATTGAGGGATTGGCAAAGATTGAGGGGCTTACCGAATTAGCCCTGACAACTAACGGAACTAAGTTAGTTCAATTTGCCCGGCAATTGAAAGAAAACAGGGTGGATAGGATTAATATTAGCATGGACTCCTTAAACAAGGATCGCTATTCTAAGATTACCGGAGGCGGGAGACTGAATGATGTGCTTGCCGGTATTGATGAGGCATTAAGGGTTGGGCTTGTTCCACTGAAGATAAATATGGTTGTCATGGCTGGGATCAACGATGATGAGATTGAATCATTTGCCATGCTGACACTTGATAAGCCTGTTGTGGTAAGGTTTATTGAGTTTATGCCTATCAGTTGGCAAGGGATTTCATGGGATGAAAGGTATCTGCCAACACATATTTTGAAGCAACGGTTGTCTCAAAAATTCTCTATGATACCGGAAAATAGCATCCAGGGGAATGGGACTGCAGAGTATTACAAAATAGGAGGGAGCCCCTCTGGCAATGATGCTGCCGGTAGTATTGGTTTTATCTCTTCGATTAGCAAGCATTTCTGCGATAGGTGCAATCGTCTGAGGCTTACCTCAGATGGGCATTTGCGGCTCTGTCTTGGGCAGGATATGGAGATTAACCTGAAACAACCAATGCGGGACGGGGCATCAGATAAGGAGCTAAAAGAACTTATCCTTCAGGGGATAAGGAATAAACCAATCGGACATCAGTTTCAGGTAAAAAGGCCGGAAGGCAGACAGATGTGTGCTATTGGGGGGTGACAGAGAGGCACAAAGGCACAAAGGGAAAGGAAGGAAGGAAGAAAGACAGACAGAAAGACAGAAAGAATTTAGTCGGTGCATAATGCACCCTACAACTGGCTTTCTTCTTTGTGCCTCTCTGAAAAAGGAGCAAAAGCATGGGACAAGTGGTTTCAATAAATATAAGTAAAGATAAGGGAGAGCGAAAAAAGCCGGTGGCTGGTGCCGGAGGTGCTACCTCAGCATGGGAGGTAGTTGAGGGCTGTGGGCTGAAGAATGACGGTCATGCCAATCTTGTTCCTCATGCTCAGGGTGAAAACTCACATCGGCAGGTAAGCCTGCTGGCAGAGGAATCCATTGAAAAGATGAGGGCTGCAGGGCTTGATGTTACACATGGTGATTTTGCTGAGAACATCACGACCAGCGGTATTTCGCTGCTTTCGCTCAAGATAGGCGATCAGCTCAGGGTAGGGGATGAGGTGCTTTTGAGAATAAGCCAGATTGGCAAGGTATGCCATAATAGGTGTGCTATTTATTATCAGGCAGGCGATTGTGTTATGCCTAAGGAAGGGATATTTGCTGAGGTGATAAAGGGAGGAAGAATTGAGGTTGGGGATGCAGTGGATCTAATGTAAATTGGTAATTGTTCACAGTTGTCGGTTCACAGTTTTTTAACCGTGAACCGTGAACTGTAAACCGTGAACCGTTATTCTTTCACATAGCCCTAATTTAAAGGCATAATCATAATACGACAGCAATCCTTCCCTTTCTCTTGCCCCAAATTCATATTTAAGATTCTTAAAATAATCCCATAAATCTACGCATGGAAACTCCGGCAATACCCGGTCGATAATCTTGTCAATATTAGCCAGACCATAATTCAAGGATTTTCTTAAGGAATAGGTAATATCATCAATTATACCAGTAGGAGCAGGGCTTGTCCCTGCCCAAAATTTTGTGATATAATCTTTTCTAACTGCCCACACAGCAAAGACAATTGGAAATCCTGTTTTTTCCTGCCATAATTCTGCCAGATCATATAAAAACAAATCATTTATCTTGCCAATCCGCAAGGCATCATCACCAATCAAAAGAGCAGCGTCTGAGCTATTGAGCATGGGGCTAAGTTCTGGAGGCTTTATTTCATAGGTGATATTCAAATGGGACAGGAGTATTTTAAGCAAAACAACAGATGTTGCACTGGTTGTCGGCAGGGCAATAGATTTATTATCCAGCATTTCCATAGGAAATTTACTTATCAGAACAACACTCTTGACAGGCCCCTCAGAATTTAAGCAAATATCCGGCAGCAGCAGATATTCATCCTGATGCCGTGCATATTCAATAGAAGAAATAGGGCTTATGTCCAGATCTCCTGAAGCAAGCAGGGCATTTAACTGGTTTGGGAATCCCTTAATTATCTGTGCATTAATGCCTATTTTCCCCTCTAATATCCCAAAATACACCGGAAGACAATTGATAAAATCTAAATATCCAAGTCGTGTCAGCATTGTATACTCCTATCAGGTTGTTTAGACTATAGGCTGTAGGTTTGAAATGCGGAAATAAGAATGCGGAATGCGAAAGTTCTCGTAGGGTGCGTTATACGCACCAAAAGCATTCCATCAATGTCTCGTTGTGTCATCTATTCTTGTCTCATTCCGCATGTTGTGGTGCATAAAATGCACCCTACATGGCTGTAGCCGTTTGTTGGAGAGCTGCGAAATTTATTTGGAGTGCGGCAGCTTACTTGCTGCCGCTTTTAACTAAGGCACAAGAGAAAAGCGAAAGCAAGTAAGCTTTCGCACTCCATATCACATAGAGCCAAAAATAGTAATAGGTTACTACTGAGACGCAAAGGCGCAGAGAAGATTTAGAGTTTATTTACAATACATTTGAGCCTATCTCTTCTGTTATTTGATTGATTTCCATACTCAGCGCCTCTGCGTCTCTGCGGTTAGCTGAATTTTTTTCACTTTCCAACTCTACCCCATCCTCCAGCTCCCATTGCATCTTCTTCCTCTTTCCCTGTCGTATCTTGCGGATATAGGCTATGATACAGATAATAGGCAATGTTGCCCAGATAAGGGCAGTATCAGTGAAGCGATAGAACCAGTTATATCGATTGCCAAGGGATTTATACCATTCTGTCTCAAGGGAATGGGAATCAACGCCAATAGAGTTTATCAGGCTTGTATCTGCATCATAACCTGCGGCAATCTCTCTGATTAGATGAGTAAGGCTCTCATAGCCATACTCTTTTATGATGTAGCCTACAATATCCAAGCTCTGGCTATATGCCAGCTCTGCCTTTTTCCTGTCAGACGGAAAATACCAGCTCAAGAGGTCAAGGGGAAGAAGGGAATGGGTAAAGAATGCCTCAGTCAATCGGATATCATCCGGGATATGCCAAATGTTAGACTCATAATGCATTGCCAGCCCTTCATTCAGCCATCTTGGCAGGGAATGTCCTTTTGTTGCCTGATGTAGTAATATGTGGGTATATTCATGCCGCAGGAGTCTTTCTATCTCAGACTTACTCCCAAACCTTCTTGGGGAAAGGATAACAATCCGATTGATTCCGGCAGCCATCCCAACTGCCCATTCCTCTGTGATACCGCTTAGATTTTCAAATACTTCTCTGGATGGGGCGATGATGATGTATACCGGAGTATTTGATGCATAATCACCTATGCATAAACTAATCTGTGAATGAAAACTATCAACCATTGATAGGGTGGTTTCTGCTAATTTCTCATCTTTTTCGGTAAAGGCGACAACGAAATGCTTATCAATTATTGTCTTCCAGTTGTGATGATAACACCCCGTTGTGATTGTCCCTGCTGCAGCATTAATTGAGATAATCAGGATAATTGCTGTCAGACTCCACCTCTTGATTAATGGTGCGTTCTGGGAACGCACCCTACAAGATGTTGTGATTGGTGGCTTGGTTGATTGATCGCTATTCAACTGCATCTTATCTGAGCACCTGTTTTGCCACTGCATTCCCCGGATCAAGCCTTTTTATGGCTTCACACTCCTTTTTTGCCTCAATTTGCTTGCCCAACCTTAAATAGGCATCAACCAATTTTTCCCGAAGCGGTACACTGCCGATGCTTGAATTTATTTTTAGTAACTCTTTATAGGCAGATATTGCTTCTGCAATATTTCCCTGTTCAAGGTAGGTGCGATGCAGGTTGTTTACAGCTACAGAATAACTGAGATCAGTCTTGAGTGCTTCCCTGAACTCATTTGTTGCTTTTCGATAGTCCTTCATCTCTAAGTAAACCAATCCCAGACAATTATGCGGGTCAGGATTGAGCGGATCAACCTTGATTGCCTGTTGGTATGGGGCTAATGCCTGCGAAAGAGAAGCCTCATTGATTTTGTTTAGAAGGTAATAGGATGCACCAATGATACAATGTCCCACAGCGTCGTATGGGTTGAATTTTATCAGGTTTTGTGCTTGTTTGATTGATGTCTCCAGGATTTCCTTTTGCGGGTTTACCTGAGCCTTGTTAATATAAAATGCTGCTAACTCCCGCATGTACTGTATTTCATGAGGGTTGTAGTTCACTGCCCGTTCAAAGCGATAGACAGCCTGCTGTTCCATCTCTGTATTTCCTTGCAGGAGTGTGCCCTGTTCATAATTAAAGTCTGCAATACATGGACGAATAACCATATATATCCAGAATGCTATCCCGCCGGCAATGGCAATTACTATAATTAGTATCTTTATCAGCCCATCATTTAGCCAGTTCAGTTTTATTATCCGCGGCTTATCTGTGGTAGATGAAACCATTAGTCCAAGCATTACCCAGAAGGCACAAGAGTCGGCAATGCCTGTGGGGCTGAATTGATTCTGGATAAGGTGGGCAACGATGCCGCCGCCTATGGCACAAAGGTAAAGTTTTTGTTCACTTTGGTCAGGAAAGGCTCGATATGCCTTTACCCAGAGGATGCAGAGGAAAACAAGCAGGCAAAGGTAAGAAAATATCCCGGATAGTCCGGAAGATACGGCAATATCCAGCAATTCATTGTGAGCAGATGCAGCTACTGCATAGGCACCCTCTGCCCTGGCTGATTCAATGGATTTGTATTGAGGATAAACAATGCCAAGTGTATCAAGCCCTGTGCCGAGAATAGGGTTTGCCTTGACAATATTAGATACACTCTTCCATATAAAAAATCTGGCAGGTCCTGTTGGTTGTCCCTCGTTTTTTTCTTGAGGGGATTGTTTGGGTTGCGTTACTTTCGTTGCCACCTCGCTTACAGCCTGCTGAAATCTCAAGAACATGGATGTTTCTGGATTGAGGTTAAACCCGATGGTAATAAGAAGTATAATTCCGGCTACAGCCAGCACCTCTTTTTTGAGAAAAGCCTTCCAGAATAAACCGCAGATCAGCACCAGCCCGCCAAATAATCCAAGATACGATGCCCTGGTCTGAGATGTGCAAAAGCCAAGATACATGAGGATAAGGAAGACAGGATAGATTATTTTAAGATTTTGATAGGGTATTGATGGGGGTGGTATTACCGCTGTCTTTTGTGTCCCCTTTACCTTCTTTTGGACAGGAGGCTTGTTAATAAGTGAAAACAAATACAGGCAAAACCCGAAAATAAGTCCAAAGGAAAGATAATTACCAAGACCAATCGGATTACCAAAGGTAGCAGGGCACCTTCCGGCATTAAACAACTCCCATTTTACCGGGTCAAGCCCAAGCCTCTGGATAACACCATATGCTCCGGCAACAACACAGGAAAGGGTAATGGCATTTAATACCCAGGGTATCCTTGCCCTATTGATAAAATTGATGGTTATAAAAAATAGCAGAAAATAGCTGATTAAGGATAAAAGCCCCTCATGATGCCCATAAAAGCCCAGAAAACTGATCCATGGGTTAACAGAACAGACGGTTGCGGTTATATTAACTGTTAGATAAACAAGCACTAAAGAGCATAATGGATTCCAGTTAAGCCGTATTTCACTGCTGAATACTATCATGGCTATCCAGCACCAGAGGATGATAATGAGCAAGGTATGAAAACAGGCAAACTTCTGAATGTCAAGGCTGTTCATGTTTAACCCAAAGAAGAGCGGGACAATGAAGATGAGAAGGGATAGTAACAAAGCAATTACCTTATTGAAATGGTCATATGGTTTGCTGATTTGTTTTTTTGCCTGCATGATTTTCTCCTGTAATTAATTTTTGAACCGTGAACAGCTGTGAATATTTTTATCACGAAATCACGAAAGGATGAAAGCACGAAACATACTATCTATACTCAACAAGGGTATAATCTGCGATTTCAAGACATAACTCCGAAAGGTCGTGCAAAGTCTAATTGGTCAGCAAGCAATGAGGAAAATTACCAAGTGCGTCATTGCGAGCGTCATTGCGAGGAGCTACTGCGACGAAGCAATCTCGCTGCGATAAGATTGCTTCGTCGCAGTAGCTCCTCGCAATGACGCCTGAGTTGCTCTTTGCGTAAAATCGCTATTTGTGACCTCGCTGAGTATATCTTTGAGTAGTTACGATTTTTTTTACCACAGAGAACATAAAGTTCACAGAGAGATGAAAGATAATTATCGGTAATCGGTGAACAGAGAAACCGATCACCGATAACCGGTTACCGATTACCAGACTTTGTACTTTCTGTAATCTTTGTGGCTGAATGGTTACGCAATCACTGCGGGACTATAATCCCTGATTAGTCATCTCCCTTAAGCGTTCCAATTTTTTCATAGCAGCACCGGAGTCAATGGATTGAGCAGATAGATGGACAGCCTCAGTTATATCATTAGTAATACCGGCTGCTTGAAGGACAAAGGATGCGTTCAGGAGGACTATGTCTCTTTTTGTCCTATGCTCTTTTCCTGACAGCACATCTACAGCCAGTTCTGCATTTTCATCTATGCTTCCGCCGCGAATCTCTTCCATGGTCCCTTTTTTAAGCCCAAAGTTTTCAGGAGAGATAAAGTAGGTATCTATCTTTTTATTTCTTAATTCCGTTATCTTTGTTTTACCGGATATGGATATCTCATCCAGTCCCCCTTCACCATGAACAATAAATGCATGGGTACTTCCCAGATTTTTGAGAACATTTGCCATGAGTTCGGTCAGGTCCGGATCATAAACGCCAAGTAATTGAAACTTTGCTCCTGCCGGATTGGTCATGGGACCTAAGATATTAAAAATAGTACGGATACCTATTTCCCGTCTTGGTCCGATAGCGTGTTTCATGGCTGGATGAAGCATTGAAGCAAAAAGAAATCCAATCCCTATCTCTTCAATACACTCCTCTACTATCTCTACAGAAGCCTCAATATTTATCCCTAATTTCATCAAAAGGTCAGCACTGCCGCATTTTGATGATACTGAGCGATTGCCGTGTTTGGCTACCTTTGCCCCGGCTCCTGCTGCAACAAAGGCAGATATGGTTGAGATATTAAAGGTATGCAAACCATCGCCGCCGGTACCGCAGGTATCAACCACATCACCCTGGGTATGAATCTTAGTTGCTTTTTGCCTCATTACCGTTACCGCACCAGTAATCTCTTCTACGGTTTCTCCCTTCATCCGCAATCCGGTAATAAAGCTTCCAATCTGAGCAGGGGTAGCTGCTCCAGTCATTATCTCATCCATTACATCAACCATCTCATCTATAGATAAGTTATTACCCCTGACAATAGTTTCAATAGCTTCTCTAATAATCATGATAACCCCCTTGTATATAATTATCAATTATCAATTGTCAATTATTAATTACTTAACCCTCTTATAAAATTACGCAACAGCTTCTTGCCTGCCTCAGTCAAGATAGATTCAGGATGAAATTGGACACCCTCTACAGCATATTCCTTATGCCTTACCCCCATTATCTCCCCATCATCTGTCCATGCAGTTATGGAAAGGCACTCAGGCAGGGTAGCTCTATCAATGACTAATGAATGGTATCTTGTGGCAACAAATGGATTTTCAATATCAGCATAGATTTTTTGCGTGTCATGGTGTATGAGGGATGTTTTGCCGTGCATCAGTTGTTTAGCACGAATAATATTACCGCCAAATGCATAGCCTATACTTTGATGTCCAAGGCAGACACCAAGGATAGGAATCTTTCCGGCAAACTCTTTGATTACATCAACAGATACCCCTGCCTCTTTTGGGGTACGCGGCCCGGGTGAGATAATAATAGCATCTAATGAAGGAGATGCTGCGCGTTGTATATCTCTAATCTCATCAAGTGAAATCTTATCGTTTCGCCTGACAATTAATACTTGAGGTGCTGCCGTATCTTCTCCCTCAAGCATTCCGCATTTTGCATTCTTACCTCTGCATTTTCCTTCAAGCCCTATCTCGCCAAGGTATTGCACCAGATTATAGGTAAAAGAGTCGTAATTGTCGATTAATAATATCATAAGTTCATACCTCTTAATAAGTTTAGGATGTTGTAGATTGTAGGTTTGGGATGTTGTCCGTTGTAGGGTTATGATGTTATTTCTTCAACCTCTTCAACTTTCAACCTACAACCTACAACTTCTAATGCTGTTTCTCCTGTCCCTTAATACAAATAGAGACCATGTGTGTTAATCCCAAATCATCATGAGGCAGGAAGGCATAGTTTACATGGTATTCTCCTATCCTGAGCCCAATCCCACTGCTAATGGAGGTCGTATTTTCATGGTTTGTCTCATATCCTGCACGGAGAATCATTGTCTGTCCATGACCATATTCTATCCCAACAGCCATAAAAGGCTTTTTCCCATCAAAGCTGATGCTGTCCATGGTTAACACTAAGCTGTCGATTGGTTTGTAAGCTATGCCCACCCTTGAGATCAGGGGTAGGTTATATTCATTTTTGGATGTCTGCATCCTGTTGCCTATATTTTGGACACTTGCTCCAAGGGAAACATATGATAATGGTTGCCACATTACCCCTGCATCCGCTGCATGGGCACTTGTTTTACTCCATGGGTTGCTCTCAGAGATATACTTCAGGCTTGCTCCAAGTGATACCTTTCCGGTTGCCTGATAACCATAAGCAAGTCCGGTACTAAAGTTATAAACCCTGAATCTGCCGGTAGCTGTGCCTTGTCTATTCCTTTCTATAATATCCTGCGTATGTAAATAGGTTGTATTTATGCCTATTGTATGTCCATTTGCCAGCGGATGAACCAGACCGACACACTCAATCCCTATATCCTCAAGCCAATTAGTATGGGTTAAAGATATTTCAGTATTTTCAATAAATCCCAACCCGGCAGGGTTATAGTAGATAGCCTCAGCATCATCTGATAAACCACAAAAAGCCTCTCCTAATCCGGTTGACCTGGCATCAAGGCCTATTCTCAAAAATGTTGCACATGGTGATTCGGCTGAAGCATTAAGAGAGATAATCATACATAATAAAATGATTATATACTGCATGTGTTCCCTCAAGGTAACTCGTCTCTGGTTAATGAAGTATAACAGATTATATTGGATATTGTCAAGTCTTTTCAAACTATGTACCAGCAATTCTAATTATGAACCGCAGAGACGCAAAGACGCAGAGGAGATATAAAGCGGTTATCAGGTGAGCAGAGTTGAAATGTGAAATTCACAAAATGCATCGACACGGTCGATACACTCCAAAACAGTTTTTTTGGTATCATCCGTGCTAAAGGAGTCAACCACTACTATCTCGTCTGCCCATTTAACGCTTTTGAGACACTCCAATATATTTTTTTCTTCATTATGGGTAATGATTATAACTGATATACCGGGACGGTTCATTTTTTTAATCTCCAATCTCGAATTGCGAATCGCGAATCTGAAGAAATAGAACAGATTCGAGATTCGCAATCCGCGATTCACAATTCGCAATTCATTACTTCAACAACTCCATCTGAATCATATACTCACCATCAGCCTTTTCCCATATTTTTCCTTCATCCTGTGAGATACAGGAGCGATTAAATCGATAGTAATTATCAAGTGGTATCTTAAGTATCCCTCCCTCTACCACCTCAAAGGTTATCTCATTTACCCCTTTCTTCAGGAGGGAAGATGTAAACTTATACCCAACCTTGTGCAGGAATGCCCCTCTATCAAGGGTTATCTTAGGAGAGGGTTTGCCATTCACATGAAAATACATCTCTCCTGTTCCGCCGCTAAAGTATCGGAAGGATAATCGAGCATTTGAGTATTTATTTGGGTCGCAATCAATGACAAACGACTTCTTGAGCCTGAGAGACGATGTATTCAGTGTGGCTGTTTCCAGACCATGCCATGAGCTGCTGTCATCGCTAATTACTAATTTATCCGGCATATCTTGATATATCCCGTGCGGATTTTTAATGCAAATAATCCTGGACATAATATATTGAGAAAAGACAAATGACGCAATAGCACACAGCAGCACCCCTGCACTTGTAAGGCAGAGATGTTTCCTTGACTTTATCTGCTCCCACAACCACCAGATAAAAAATGAGCTAAAGATAATCAAAGGAATCAGCACCGGTGGACGGTACCTGCCATGAACCATAACAATATACACAGAAAAGCTGTAAACTATAGTAAAAAGGTAAAGGAGCAGGCATCTTTTCCACCATCTCCTCAAAGAAATAATCATCCCGGTAAGACCGAGTATTGCCGGAAGGGTAAAGTCAAACATGAATGGTAATCGCAGGAGGGAAGAATATTGTCTGCCATAGTCATATCCAACCTGATGTGGTATATCCCAATTACCCCAGAAGAGAAACTTCTTTTTTATCAGCAGGCTCAAATATTCCTTTGGATCATCCTTGATAAATTGCCAGACATCTTTCATGTATACAGATTGTCCCTCAGAATGCACCCTTTTTTCTAATGCCTCAAGCTCATTGCCATAAACATCAAACCAGCCCAAAGAGCCTTTGTGGTTGCCAAGCCAGAAGTTTATCTCACCACTGGTAGAGATAAGGACAAACTTGCCGCTATCAAGATAATTTTTCAGGGTAACCGGTGATATGATGATAAAAGTAGCCGCAAGACACAAAATCGCATATTCCCCGCCTTTTTTCATCCCCCACTTAAAGATAAGCCAAAAGGCTGCAAATGGGACAAAAAGCAGCACATTGGGTTGAGATAAACAGGCAAGACCAATAAATATCCCGCTGAAGATATTATTCTTTAGCACATTGGTATCCTTTGACAAGAAGAAAATCGCAGCAGCAGAAAAGAATGTGGTCAGTCCAATGGATAACATAACACTTTCATAATAGATAAAATATCCGCAAAAGGCAAGAAGAATGCCGGTAATAATAGCCACCTGTCGGTTAAAGACCCTTTGGGCTATAGAATAGGTCAGCCAGCAGGTAAGAAGACCAAGAAATCCCATAACTAATTTCAGGATAAACAGGTTGTGCCCATAGATAAAATAATTGAAGCTCAGGAAATAATAGTATAACGGATGATAAAAAAATGGACCCTCAAGTGGGTTGCCATTAACCATATCCATAGCTGCCTGATCATACATCCCCATATCCGTTCCCTGAGTAGGCTGGAAAAAATCAGGGTCTGTTACCTTTATCTGGTTGAGAAATATCAGTCTGAAGATAGTCATCAAGACAAAGGCAGCAAAAACAATGATCATGTCTTTGTCTATATTCCATGAAGTAGTTGCAGGATGTATGGTTTTTTTCTTTTTCTTTGACATATTTAATGGTTATCCTTAATTGGGATAATAAGTTACCCTCATTATACTTAATTATTACTGAATTGTCAATGAAAAATTACGACCTCTGAAGTAGGAATATGTTTTTCTGTGCGGGTCAGCCTTAATCGGGGACGGAATGTTTATCTCTCTGAGGACAACCATGTTAGAGCTCCAACGGTGAGATATGTTTTCAACATATGCCGCCCCTATGGGGCTAAAAGCTGTTTGCACAGGTCGATTGTGTTATCCGTGCAATCTGTATATCCATTAAAAAATATTGGAAATTTTTCTTTACAAAATATTGATTTAGGTGTATACTTATTCTTGGTTATCCTGCTTTAGGGAACAACCAAGAGTAATCTATTTTAGCCTGAAGAGAATTTCCCCATTTTATAATTCTGATTTTTCTTATATATCATGGATAACAAAAAAAGACTAATTATTACTATTGATGGACCGGCAGGTGTTGGCAAAAGTACTGTTTCAAAGACAATAGCCAGACGGTTGGGACTTAAGCATATTGATTCCGGAGCGATATATAGGGCTATTACCTATAAGGTGCTAACTGGTGTCAGAGAGCAGGAGGCAAAAATTGTCCAGGAGGCAGCCAGACCTGTAGGGGCGAACATATGTGTTTGCCCGTCATGTGATCAGGGAGCTTCTCTGTCACCTGAATCCCAAATCCAAAATCTAAAATCCAAAATCTCAAATCCCTGCATTCTTAAAGAAAATGGCATTACCCTCTCTGAGGATGATATTGTCGTTATAGCAAGGCAGCTAAGGATTGAATACAAGACATCAGGCAGGATTATCCTTGATGGGGATGAGGTTACAAACCAGATAAGAAGCCGTGAAGTAACCAGACATGTTTCTGCTGTGGCTGCATATAAAGGGGTAAGGGATGTAGTGGTTAATATCCTCCGTGGACTTGCTGCTGATGGTGGTGTAGTTATGGAGGGAAGGGATATTGGAAGTGTGGTCCTGCCGGATGCAGATTTCAAGTTTTATCTTGATGCTACCCTTTGCGAAAGAGCCATAAGAAGATACAAGGAATTGAAAACAAGGGATAAGGATGCCGAGTTATATAAGATACAATTAGAGATAAAGCATCGGGATAAACAGGATAGTTCAAGGGAGATAGCACCCCTTGTCATGGATCCTGGTGCAACCTATATTGATACCAGTGTCTTAACATTAAAAGAGGTAATATCCCTGGTAATAAGAAAGATTGATTTTGTCATGAAAATGGATGGCATGTTATTTTTTAATAGCAGTAATCTTTTATATTATATTGTATGTTTTGTATTAAGATTGGGTTATACTAAATATTTCGGCTTTAATGTTCAGGGACTTACGAATATTCCTGCAACTGGCGGTGTACTTTTGGTCTGCAATCATTTAAGCTATCTGGACCCTCCGGCAGTGGCTGTCAGCCTTCCGAGACAAGCATCATATATTGCCAGATCCAGTCTTTTTACGGCAAATCCATTATTTGGCTGGTTCTTAAAAAAAGTAAATGCCTATCCTATTAATCGAGATGGAGTAGATCGTGATGTGTTTAAGAGGGTTATGGCTCTCTTGGATAATGGGAAGATATGCCTTGCCTTCCCGGAAGGAACAAGAAGCAAAACAGGACAGCTCCAGCCGGCTAAACCAGGTATAGGGATGATTATCTCTATGGCAAAAAATAATGGGGTAAGGTTTAGTGTCGTTCCCTGTAAGATATCCGGCTCGGATAAGGCATTTCCTCGTGGAGCAAAATGGTTTAAGAAATATCCGATAAGCCTTAGCTATGGGGAACCAATAGATTTATCGGACTTATTAGCGAAACAGGATAAACAGACCTATCAGGCTATTGCTGATAGGATTATGGAGCATATTGGAAGATTGTAGTATAGGCTGTTAGACTGTAGGCATTTAGACTGTAGGTAGTTGTAATCGTTCACGATTGTCGATTCACACAATGCACAGTTTTTTAGTGAACAGAGATTAACCACGAATAAACACGAATTTTCACGAATAATGTAACTACTCAGGTAGGGCTTGTCCCTGTGAATACAGGGATAGGCTGTAGACTGTTAGACTGTAAGGAGAGCAGGCAGCCTTCATCCTAACGGACTAATAGCCTTACAGAGATATTTTATGAAAATATTATTATCTAAAGAAGCAGGATTTTGTTTTGGGGTTAAAAGGGCATTAAGGTTGACCAACCAGACATTAGGTAAATCACATGGTAATGTATATACCCTTGGTCCGCTTATCCATAATCCGCAGGTGATTGAAGACCTTAAAAGTAAAGGGGTACTGGTTGTTCAAGGCATGGATGAGATTACAACAGGGGTGGTGATTCTTAGGTCCCATGGGGTTACCCCAAAACTCTATCAGCAGATAGTAGGTGCCGGACTAATTATAGTAGATGCAGTTTGCCCAAATGTGAAACGGGTACAGAAACTTGTTTCTCAATTAAAGCAAGAGGGATATACAGTAGTTGTTGTTGGAGAAAAAAACCATCCAGAGGTAATGAGTATTCCCGGTATAGTAGAAGGAGATACCCTTGTCATAGAAAGTATTGAACAGGCAGAAAACTTTCCTCAAGTAGAGAGGATAGGAATAGTTGCTCAAACAACCCAAACCTGTGAATACTTTAGAAAGATAGTAAGTCTCCTGTTGCATAAGACCTTTGAATTAAGGGCATATCATACTATATGCGATGCTGTGGAAAGAAGACAGCAGGATTCTCGTAAGATTGCCAAACAGGTAGAGATGATGCTGGTTGTTGGCGGAAAGAATAGTGCCAACACGAGCCGTCTGGCTCAGATATGTACTGATAGCGGCTGCACAACCTATCATATTGAGACAGCCTCTGAGATACAATCAGAATGGCTGAAAGGGATAAAAAAGATAGGAATCACTGCCGGTGCATCTACCCCGCCATGGATAATTGAAGAGGTGGTAGCTGCACTGGCAGGGGAAAGTGAATAATGAATAATGAAAAAAATGCTATCGCATTTTTTGATTGTTTCCAAAAAATAAGTTATGATTTTTACCTTCATTATTCACTATTCATTATTCACTTATTTAGGGGGGTATTAATATGATTAGAAAAATTTTTATATTAAGTGGCATTACATTTATATTATTTATTTCCGGATGGCTTACAGGATGCTTTACCACAGAAAAATCATTGCCTTCTATATATTATTCTGTAGCTCAAAATATGGGACAATATACGGTTAAGGGGAAACTTTATTGTTACGAGGGTGATGAATTGGATAAATATATGGACAATGAGGCTGAACACTATCAGGCGTATAAGATTAGGAGCCTGAGTGTTCAGGAATATCAAAACGATTCAGGGATTACCTTGACCATTAAGATATACAATATGTTAAGCCCTCAGGATGCCTTTGGGATATATTCATTTGGCAGAAATCCGGAAGCAAGATTTGTGGAGATAGGCAGTGAAGGGATAGTTTCATCATATACAGTAGAATTCTGGAAGGCAAATTTCTATGTCCAGCTTGTTCATTCTATCCCGGGTCCTAAGGATGACTTGATCAAAATAGCAAAAGAATTAGCCGGCAAGATTAACAGAAGCTCAAAAGAGCCGCAATTAGTCCATCTTTTACCTGTTAAAAATTATATCCCGAGAAGTGTAAAATTCTTTCACGAGAAAATATCCTTGAATAATATCTACTATATCCCTGAAAATTTTCTGGAATTAAACAATAAAACCAATGGGGTAGTAGGATATTACCAAAATAATGAAGGAAAGGCAAAGGCATTTATCATTAAATATCCATCCAAAGCTATGGCAAAGACAGCTTATGAGGGATATTCCAAATATTTAAGTATGCATCAAAAAAGTGATACTGCGATTAATGTTTCTGATAGTTATGTGTTTGGTATCTGGGATGAGATTGATTCTGAATTGACAA
This sequence comes from Candidatus Desantisiibacteriota bacterium, assembly GCA_016208205.1. The sequence continues at coordinate 16,490 of JACQYP010000133.1, forward strand.
GAGGAATTATGGAGGAATTGTCAGAGTCATGTCAGCTTCGCAAGTGAAAATGTAGCACAGACATTCTTGTCTGTGTCTGTACTATTAGAATCACAGGCAGAAATGTCTGTGTTATATTAAAAAGTAATAAGGAGTTAGTAAATGGATAAATTTGATGGCTTTGGTTTGAGTAAAGAAATGCTTCAGACAATTTCAAACATGGGGTTTGAGGAGCCTACACCTATTCAAGAAAAGGCTATCCCTGTTATTATGCAGGGGAAGGATATGATCGGACAGGCTCAGACAGGGACAGGCAAGACAGCAGCGTTTGGCATACCTGTTGTGGAAAAGATTGACCGGGGGATGTTTCCTGTTCAGGCAATTATCTTAACCCCTACCAGAGAACTTGCCATACAGGTTGCTGAGGAGATGAACAAGATTGGTAAGTTAAATAGAGTGACTGCATTTCCTGTATATGGCGGTTCATCAATAGAGAGACAGATACGAATGCTTCAACGAGGGGTACATATTATAGTTGGAACACCCGGCAGGGTTATTGACCATATAGAAAGGGGTACCCTCAAGCTTAATGAGGTTAAGATAGTCATTCTGGATGAGGCAGATGAGATGCTTGATATGGGTTTTAAGGACGACATAACCACCATATTAAGCAACACCCCAAAACAGAGGCAGACACTTTTATTTTCAGCAACAATGCCTGAGCCGATACTCAGGATAACAAGGCAGTATATGATGTCTCCTGAGAAGATTACGATAACTACAAATGTACTTACAGCACCAAAGATAGACCAGATATTTTATGAGGTAGGTGAATCAGAAAAGGTGGATGCACTTACAAGGCTTATAGATGCAGAGGATTCCGACCTGTTCCTTGTGTTCTGTCATACCAAAAGAGAGGTAGACGATGTTGCTGCAAGCCTTAAAAACAGGGGATATGATGCAGAGACGATTCACGGCGACTTTAATCAGTCTCAGAGGGAAGCGGTTATGAAGAGGTTTAAGAGCAATATGATAGATGTTCTTGTGGCAACAGATGTTGCTGCAAGGGGTCTGGATATAAGCAATATATCACATGTTGTTAATTACAGCATACCTCAAAATCCTGAGGCATATATCCATAGGATAGGCAGAACAGGAAGGGCAGGCAAGAGCGGTGTTGCCATAACATTTGTGACGCCCAGGGAAGACAGGCAGTTAAGGCTCATCCAATCTGTTGCAAAGACAAAGATACGGAGAGGTAAATTGCCCAGCCTTACTGATGTAATTAATGCCAGGATTGAAACATTAAAGGAAAAAATTCAAGAGTTTATTGATGATAAAAAGTTTGATACATATCTTGAAATGGCAGACAGGATTACTCAGGATATTACCCCTGCTGAGGCAGTAGCCGCCCTTTTAAAATTTCAGTTAGAGGGATTTACAAAAGAGGAAACGATTCAGGAGGATACAGGTGCCGCGACTGGTATGGTAAGGCTGTTTATGAATGTAGGCAGGCAGCAGAAAATGAATGCCGGTGATGTTGTCAGGGCAATCGCCGACAAGGCAGGCATAGCCGGTAAATCCATAGGGAATATAAGTATATTCGATGCATTTACATTTGTTGAGGTTCCAAGGGAAAATGCGGAAAAGGTGATAGAGGTCATGCACCAGAGCATGCTGTCAGGTAAAAAGGTTGCTGTGGCAAAGGCAAGACCGAGGGAGGATAACAGGTAACAGGTAACAGGTGAGAAACAGGTAACCGTTTACGGTTGTCGGTTCACAGTTGCAAAGGGTGCTCCTCATTCGTGTGATTAGGATTGAACAAGACGATATGGTTCAAAGGAGATATGGTGAAACTGAACTTTGAGTGGGACGAAGAAAAGGCTAAAACGAATCTCAAAAAACACAGAATCAGTTTTGAGGAAGCTACAACGGTTTTCATCGATCCATTTTCAATGACAATACCTGACCCTGATCACTCAATAGATGAGCAACGGTATATTGATATTGGAACTTCCGGCAATGACCGTGTGCTGGCAGTGGGTTACACCGAACGGGGGTTCGAAGATACGCATTATCAATTGCCGTAAAGCAACCTCATCGGAGCGGAAACATTATGAAGAAGGTGGTGGCTGATATGGTGCAAATGCAGGACAATGATATGCGTGCCGAATATGATTTTACAAGTGGAGTGCGTGGCAAGCATTACAGAGCCATGCAGGCTGGGCATACGATTACTATCCATAAGGCGGATGGCACAACTGTTGTTAAAGACATGATGTTGAAAGAGGGTGCAGTTGTTATAGAGCCGGATATTCGATCATACTTCCCAGACTCGGAATCTGTGAATAGGGCTTTGCGTTGTTTAATTCCGTTGTTACCTAAAAAGTATAGAGTAAAGGTGAAAAAAGCCTAACATATTAAGAATTAGTAACTTTTTATAAGGAGATAATCATCATGTTCAAATTAATAGCAAGTATGTTAATCTCTGCAACGATTATTGGTTGTGGTGCTAAGGGTAATATGAATACAGAGACTATAAATATTGCCGGTTCAACCGCGTTTCAACCCTTTGCAGAAAAATTGGCTGAAGGGTTTATGGCTAATAATCCTGGGGTACGAATCAATGTCCAAGGCGGCGGCTCAGCCGTAGGGATTCAATCTGTTCAGACCGGTGTGGTTCAGATTGGTATGGCGGATATGGTTACACTGCCAAAAGAGGCTGAAGGATTAAAAAGCATTGTAGCGGCTCGTGACGCTCTTGTTATTATCGTCCATCCTGATAATAAGATAGATAGCCTGTCATCTCAGCAAATTCAGGATATATTCAGTGGTAAATTGAATAATTGGAGTCAGATTGGTGGAGAGAAAAAATCTATTACCGTTGTTTCTCGTGAGGATGGTTCAGGAACCCGTGTGTCATTTAATGACCTGGTGCTAAAAGGTGTTTCGCTTGGTACTCATGCCATTATCCAGAATTCTACCGGAGCAGTAAGGCTTATGGTTCAAAACGATCCGTCTGCGATTGGCTACATCACCCATGGTTCATTGTCACCTGAGGTAAAAACCATAACAATAGATGGAATAGCTCCTTCCCCTCAAAATATCCATGCTGGCAAGTATAGTATTGTCAGACCAATATTCTTGTTGACCAAAGGAGAGATGAAGGGGAAGACAAGTGAGTTTATAGATTTCATCCTTTCTTCACAAGGGCAGAAGATGTTGACAGATGATGGATTGCTGGCAGTGAAGTAGGGTAATGCGGCAAGACAGAATAGTAGGGGCATCCCTTGCGGATGCCCTGTGCAGATGCCCTGAATATTGCGGATGTCCAAAAACAGGAAAAAGGGCAGGGGCAAGCCCTGCCCCTACATTTAGTACAGATACAGACAAGAATGTCTGTGCTACATTAACAGGAGTTGTGTTACGGATGAAATATAGAGAAAATCTGATCCAGTTTGGATTATTAATTACTGCTCTTTCAACCATTGCCATTCTTTTACTTATCTCCTTGTTTATTCTGCACGAAGGGCTGCCTATTATCTTAAAGGTAGGGATAAAGGAGTTTATCTGTGGTACTCATTGGGCACCACAACAGGGGCAATTTGGAATATTTCCCATGATTGTTGGAACAGCATGGATAACGGTTGGTGCCATTCTGGTCAGTCTTCCCTTAAGCCTTTCCTGTGCCATCTATCTTAGTGAATTTTCAACCCCTAATGTTAGAGGCATTCTTAAGCCAATAATTGAATTATTAGCTGGTATACCGTCTGTGGTCTATGGGTTCATGGGTATGGTTATCTTATTCCCCATGATTCGAAATTATCTTGGTGGTGCAGGACCTTCTATTCTGTCAGCATCCATTATCTTAGGAATAATGATTCTGCCAACGATTACCAGCATTGCCCTTGATTCCCTTCAATCTGTACCATATTCTTTTCGGGAAGGCTCATTGTCTCTTGGTGCAACCCGTTGGCAAACAATAAGGATGGTTGTCCTTCCTGCTGCTAAATCCGGCATCTTATCAGGGATTATACTGGGCATTGGCAGGGCTATAGGGGAAACAATGGCTGTTATCATGATTGCCGGCAATTCTGTGATAATACCGAGATCATTCCTTGACCCTGTCCGGACACTTACATCAAATATTGCCATGGAGATGAATTATGCTACAGGCGATCATCGGCAGGCATTATTTGCCACCGGTATTGTTTTATTTATTACCATCATGATCTTAAATATTATTGCTCACACGATTGCCAGAGGTGGGGTAGAAAAATAGGAGAAATAAATGCTTAAACCAATCTTCTGGGAACAAGTAATGAAAAAAATATTATTTGTCGGCACAGCCATTACGGTTTTCATCCTTTTTTTCATTGTCTTCTATATTCTCAAAAATGGACTATCTGTTATTGATATGGAATTTCTTCTCAGCTCACCCAGAGATTTTGGCCGGGCAGGAGGGATATTCCCATGCATTGTGGGGACTATTGTTCTGCCATTAGTAGCTATCATTATCGCTACCCCTCTTGGGGTAGGGACAGCTATCTATCTCAGGGAGTATACAAGGGAAGGCAGATTAACATCGATAATTAGATTCGGCACAGAGTGTTTGGCTGGAATACCCTCCATTATCTTTGGCTTGTTTGGTTTTGTGCTTTTTGTTGTTTATCTTGGCTTTGGCTGGTCAATCCTTTCCGGTGGGCTGACCATGGCATTCATGATCTTACCGACAATCATCCGGACATCTGAGGAGGCAATTAAGGCAGTGCCTGATTACTATCGTGAGGTAAGTCTATCCCTTGGTGGAACAAAATGGCAAACCATTGTCAAGGTTGTACTTCCAAGTGCCTTACCGGGTATTGTCACCGGAATAATCCTGGGTATAGCCAGAAGTATTGGAGAAACAGCCGTAGTTATTTTTACCGTTGGTTCGGTATTGCGGCTTCCAACATCCTTGTTTGATTCCTGTAGAACTATGGCTGTCCATTTTTACATTTTAGCGTGTGAGGGTATTTCTATGGAAAATGCCTATGGCACGGCAACTATTCTCATTATTACTATTCTTTTGATTAATATGTTTGCCTATTGGCTGATGCATCGGCTGATGGCTAAGTATTCGTGAGCTGAAAAAAGTATCTGTTCACCGCAGAGACGCAAAGGACGCAGAGAAAACGCAGAGTATGCTGCAGGATTCTTCATGGACCAGGAACTTGGCGGCAGATCATTTATTTTGTCCTTTAACATATTCATCATTAGTCTCTCTTTTGTTCTCTTGCGATTCTCGGCGAACTCTGTGTCTCTGCGGTGAACGGTTACCTGAAAAAAAGAATGCAGGGGAATATATGTCAAAATTGGATGAGCTTAAAGAAATAAGGCGGGGTATTGGAATAATCTTTATAGGTGTAGGAGCATACTATGGTGACTTGCTCAAAAAATATCCGGAATTTGCATCCAAAGGAGAAGTTATTGCTTTTTTGAGCAGTGGAATTATAATGGCAGGCATACTCCTGGTCATTATAGGTCTTTCGTTTTATATATGGAGGGTACAGAAATGACGGTAGCTGATTTATTAGTTATAGTATTAGTTAGTCTGATTGGTTTGGGTATATTAGGAATTGGTGTTATTGGTATCTTAGAAGGAAGAGAATTGTTAAAACAAAAAAATGGCTAATCTTTAAGTAGATAGGACTTTTACCTGTTTTGACCTGAAAAATTTACTATCATGAGGTTAACCTGTGGAAGATAAAATTGTTGTTAAAAACCTTAATCTTTATTTTGATACACATCATGTCTTGAAATCTATTGATCTCAATATCAAGGCAAATGAGATACTATCGATTATTGGACCGGCAAATTCAGGAAAGACATCATTTTTGCGTACATTAAACAGACTGAATGATATTATTCCCACAGTCAGGATAACCGGTGATGTATTATTAGATGGAATGGATATTTATAAAAAAGGTACTTCCCTTCCCTGTCTCAGACGAAAGGTAGGTATGGTTTTTGCTTTGCCTGTGCCCCTGCCGAGGAGTATCTTTGAAAATATAGTTTATGGACTCAGACTAAATGGTGTTAAATCCAGGGTAAGGCTTGAGGAATTGACGGAAAAAACCTTAAAGGCTGCCTTTTTATGGGACGAGGTCAAGGATAGGCTTCATACCTCTGGTATGAATCTTTCCGGTGGACAGCAGCAAAGGCTTTGTATTGCTAGAACATTAGCCTTAGAGCCGGAGGTTATCCTGCTTGATGAACCGTGCTCCGGGCTTGACCCATTATCCACCTCAAAGATAGAAGAGGCATTGTATGAGTTGAAAAAACAATATACCATTGTTCTGGTAACAAATAATACCAAGCAAGCAGCAAGGGTAGGGGATAATATTGCCTTTTTCTTGATGGGTGATATGATAGAATATGGCTCAACCGAGCAGATATTTACTGTGCCCAATGATAAAAGGACTGAGGATTATATTACGGGAAGGTTTGGATGAGTTGGGTTCAAGGTTCTCTAACCCTGAACCTTGAACTCTGACAACCTGTTCCAAAGGTTTGGATGATATGCAATATAAAGTAGAATTGGTTAATCTTTCATTTTATTATGGTAATTTCCATGCATTAAGAAATATAAACATGCGTATTGAAGACAGAACCATTACTGCCTTGATAGGCCCGTCCGGGTGTGGCAAATCAACCATGCTGCGAACCATTAATCGGATAAATGAGCTGATTGACGGTACCAGGGTAGAGGGAAAGATATTGATTGATCAAGAGGATATCTACCATCCAAAAACCGATATCCTTACATTGCGAAAAAAGGCGGGTATGGTTTTTCAACGTCCAAATTGTTTCCCTTTATCGGTTTATGATAACATTGCCTATGGCCCAAGGGTGCATGGTACCAAGAAAAAAGCAGAATTAGACGAAATGGTTGAAAAAAGCCTGAGAGCAACATGGCTCTGGGATGAATTAAAGGAAAAATTAAAAAAATCTGCCTTAAGCCTTTCCTTAGAGTATCAGCAACGGCTTTGCATTGCCCGGGTATTGGCTCTGGGCTCAGAGATTATCCTGTTGGATGAGCCATGTTCTGCCCTTGACCCCATCACTACCATGCGTGTTGAGGAATTATTGATTGAGCTGAAAAAAGACTACACTATTATCATTGTAACCCATAATATGCAGCAGGCAGCCAGGGTTTCAGACTATTCAGGATATATGTTATTGGGTGAGCTTGTTGAGGTTAACGAAACATCTAAGGTATTTACCAACCCGCATGATAAGAGGACAGAGGATTATATTACAGGGAGATTTGGATGAAAATAAAATTATCAATTATTAATTAGTAATTATCAATGATTGTTAATTGATAATTATTAACCGAGGAGGATAAAAAATGGAACGGGTATTTGATATTGAGCTAAAGGAGTTAAAAGACAAATTGGTTCACATGAGCAGGGTAGCAGAGAAGATGATAGAAATTAGCCTTTGTGGATTAGTTGAGAGGAATAAGGAATTAGCAGGGCAGGTCTTTGAGTACGAACAAGAGGTAAACAGGATGCATATTGAGGTAGACGAATTATGCATAAGACTGCTTGCCCTACGACAGCCAATAGCTGCTGACTTGAGGTTTATTACAGCAGCAATGAAGATAAATAGTGAATTGGAACGAATTGGGGACCAATCTGTTAATATTTCACAAAATACAGCCATATACCTTGAGCATCCCCCATTAAAACCGCTTATAGATATTCCCCGCATGGCTGAAATAACAAAAAAAATGGTTATTGATAGTATTACCTCATTTGTTAATGAGGATGTAGAATTAGCCCGTTCAGTACTTAAAAGGGATGATGAGGTAGATAACCTGAAAGATCAGATTTTCCGGGAGCTATTGACCTATATGCTGTCTGATCCAACAAATATTCATCGGGCATTATGCCTTATTCTTATTGATCGAAACATTGAACGTATTGCCGATCATGCTACAAATATCTGTGAGGATGTTGTCTTTATGACATTAGGGAAGGATATCAGACATCATATGATGGAAAAATAATGAAATGGGTTGTAGGTTGTAAGTTGTAGGTTTAGGATGTTGTAGGTTGTAAGGGACACCTACAACCTACAACTTATAACCTACAACCTACAATATGTTACACCTCAAATGCAGCCTTGCCATCCTTAAGCATAGATACCTTCTTACCGTTTGGACTACAATAATTTGTCATAATAGGCTCTCCAGGCAGCTTACAGGTCAAAATCTGATTCCAGTATGCCCATCTAAAGGCAAGCTTGCCCTGATGATTTACCTTAGTCTCCTTGAGCAGGGAAAATGGTCCAATGATAGGAAGTGGAAACTTACCCGGCACCGGTTCTACCTTATAATTAAAATCAATAAGCAATGCCTTATTAAATCCTGATTCAATAAAGCAGTTAGAATGTCCATCAAACTTTGCCTTTGGCTCTTTACCCCGTATCTCACTCAAAAGGTTTTCAGACATAACCTCAGATTCAAAGTGGGCTACAGAGCCTGCCTTTGATGTGGGCAAGTCAGTACCGTCACCGATAGAATAGATGTTGTTATGTCCAATAGCCTTCAGGGTTTGCTTATCTGTCCGAATCCACCCTGCACCATTACCCAGCCCTGAGTCTTCAATTACCTCTGCCCCCTCGGTTGGCGGGATAGCCACCAGAAGGTCGTAATCAAGCTCCTGCTTGGTATGGGATTTTATTGTTTTTTTGACATGATCAACATAACCAAGACCAAAGTCAGGGACTATGTTAATCCCTTTATTCTTAGCTATCTCACCAAAGACCTTGCTGGCTATGGGCTTGGTAAATGCACCGGCTAAAGGGGTAACTAATGTTATTTCAACCTTATTCCGTATTCCCTTTGTATGGAAATAATAATCAGCCAGAAAGACAAACTCTATAGGTGCTACCGGACACTTAATAGGCATCTCTGCAATATTAAAGACCAGCTTGCCGCCATCAAAACGGTCAAGTGCCCGCTGGAGTTTTATTGCTCCGTCTGGGGTATAGAAATCAAACACATTTTTCTCATACCCTTCCTTCATGCCATCTATCTGGTCAGGTATAATGCGGCAGCCAAGCGAGCTTACCAACCAATCATAATGGAAGTTGCCTGCTTTGGTTTTGACCACATTGTTTTTAGTATCTATCTCTGTTATCTCTGCATTAACAACATCAACCCCATTATCTATCAGCTTCCTTGTCGGTTTAGAGACATCAGACAATTCCTGATACCCCTTAAATCTGAATGGAAGGAACAAAAACCCCGGTTGATAATAATGCAGAGAACTTCTATCAATCACGGTTATGTTCCATTCCTGCGGGCTTAATTTCCTCCTGAGATGATTAGCAGACATTGTGCCGCCTGCCCCTGCTCCGAGAATAACTATCTGTTTCATATCACACTACCTCCTTAAATTAGGCTATTAGACTATAGACTAAAGGCATTGGTAAGCCTGCTGTCTATCTACCTATTAAATACAACTTTCATGAAAGTTTTTTTCTTTTTTGACTAAATCCTCAAGGGTTGTGTTCTCAAACATTTTATTTATTCCTATGCTAATCTGTTGCCAGAAAAAGCGAATAGTATTATCAACCGACTGTTCTGTTTTTATCTCCTTGCTTGGACAGACACAAAAGGTTGGGTCAGCAGCATCAATAATTCTTTTCACGGTTATTTCTGAAGGTATATCAGTAAGTCGGTATCCTCCGCTTGCCCCACCCCTGACACTTGAAAGTAATCCAGCATGTTTTAGTTTATTAAGAAGCTGGGCTACAAATGCGAATGAAATGTTTTGTCTCAAAGCAATATCGTTGCATGTAATTGTTATCTTTCTACCTTGCATAGCAAGATCAGTCATAATTATGATAGCATAATGTACCTTAGCCGGAATCTTCATATCTTAATAACCTCAATCTATATAAAAGATATATAATAAATTTACTCATATAGAGTAACACGACTTTTCCAATATGTCAAATTAAATTTTTCAATGTATGATCATCTTTTTGATAAATAAAATCAATGTAACTACTCAGGTTCATAGTTCAAGGTTGGAGAGCGATGAAGCTTGTTCCTGCGAAGGCAGGAAGGAATTGGGGTCAAACCTCGAATTGGGAATTTAAGTCAACTAATTTCCCAATTCGAGGTTTTGACCCTATTCTCCCTTCTTTGAACCGTGAACCCCTGAACTTTGAACCTGATCTGTCCTTACATCGGATTTTCAGGAATGCAACGATAAAAGAGTTGACAAGAGGGGTATAGTATGATATTATTATCAGTTGTGTGAATGCTTATAAAAAAGGAGTGTGATGTTTTTGAAGTTAACGGTTACAGGAAGGCATATTGAAATTACAGAGGCGATTCGTACTTATGTAGAGAAAAAGGTAGAGAAACTTAGAAAGTATTCAGATGGTCTTTTTGATGTTCATGTGATTATGGAGGTGGAAAAGAAGGGTCAAAGTGTGGAGATAACACTTAATGGTGCAGGTTGTTCCTTGAATAGTAAGGAAACTACGGCGGATATGTATGAGTCAATAGATAAGTCTGTTGACAAGATGGAGAGTCAGCTTAAAAAGCATCGGGAAAAGATTAAGGCACGAAAGACAACAGCCTGTATGATAGAAGAGATTGAGGAAAGTGAGCTAATCGGAGAGCCGGAAGAAAAGATTGTCAGCCGCAGAAAGATTGATGGTAAGCCCATCTCTGTGGAAGAAGCGATTATCCACCTTGAAACCACAAAAGCGGTTTTTTGTGCTTTTATTAATCAAGAAACCGGCAGGGTAAATGTACTTTATGTTTGTGGTGCGGGAAGGTTTAAGTTGATAGAGTCATGAGGTAAGTATCCTCTCAAAATTTCAAGGTAAATGGTAACTACTCAAGTATTCAGGAGTCAGAACTGCAGAATTCAGAATAGACATTCCCCCCTCTCCTCAAGGGAGAGGGACGGGGTGAGGGTTCAATAACTTGCTTACCTCTGCGAGTAATGCGAGCAGGTTCTTTCATTCTGACTCCTGAATAGTTATACTATTTTTATGAATTAGGATGAAAGGAGTTTTCTTGAAATGAAGTTATCTAATATGTTGAGCATTGATGTAGTAGAGGCTGACCTAAAGGCTAAGGATAAGAATGGGGTTATTGAGGAGTTGGTAGATCTGCTGGTTAAGGCAGGAAAGATTACACAGAGAGAAAAGGTTATTGATGCAATTCTTGCCAGAGAAAATCTGATGGCTACAGGTATTGGACATGGGGTGGCTATTCCTCATGCTAAATCAGATGGGAAACATAGTATTGATGATGCATTTAACAAATCTATGCAGGGTGTTGAACAGGATAATTCAGCTATTGTTGTAGCATTTGGCAGGTCTGTGCAGGGCATTGAGTTTAATGCAGTTGATGGGATGCCGGTGTATCTGTTTTTCTTGTTAGTTGCCTCAGGAGAAAGTTCCAGCCTCCATATAAAGGCATTAGCTCGAATATCCAGGCTGCTGAAGCATCATTATATTCGAGAATTGCTTAAAAAGGCAAAGGATGCAGAATCTATACTGAAAATTCTTGAGACAGAAGAGGCGAAGCGATTGGAGTAGAGTAAAGAGCAGAATTAGTAATTGATAATTGATAATTCTACTAATTGGTGTGATTATGTCAAGATTAACTATTGAGAATATGCTGAAGGATGAAACCTTAGGGATAAAGTTTGAGGTAATAGCTGGTTATGAGGGATTAGGAAAGGAGATAGTTGCCACAGATATTAATCGTCCCGGGTTGGCATTGGCTGGTTATCTTACCTTTTTCGGTGCAAGAAGGATTCAGGTCCTTGGAAAAGGGGAGGTATCTTATATTAATAGCCTTAATCCATGGGCAAGGCGAGAGATATTAACAAAGATATTTGAGTTTGATATCACTTGTTTTATTATTACCTGGGGAATGGAGTTATCAGCAGATTTGTTGGACATGGCAAATGAATATCATGTCCCTATTCTTCGCACACAATTACCTACAGGAATACTTACTACAGTATTGTCTCTTTATTTAGAAAGGATATTTGCTCCAGAAGAGAGTATCCCAGGCGGGTTGATTGATATTTATGGGGTTGGTGTGCTGATTATGGGAGAAACCGGGGTAGGGAAAAGTGAGTGTGCCCTGGATTTGATTGAACGCGGTCATCGATTGATTGCTGATGATGTGGTAAAGGTTAAACGACTTGGCAACAGCCTTATTGGTTCATCTCCGGAGATGATAAGGTATCATATGGAGGTGCGAGGGCTCGGAGTTATCAATATTCGTGAAATGTTTGGGATATCTGCAGTATGCCACCATAAAGAGGTAGAGTTAATTATCAGGCTGGAGGCATGGGAAAATATAAAGAAGATAGAACGACTGGGGATTGAAAGCTTGACAGAAGAGATGCTGGATATAACCCTGCCTATGGTAATTATCCCGGTTAAACCCGGCAGAAATATTTCGGTAATTGTTGAGGTAGCAGCCATGAATCAGCGACTAAAGAAATCAGGGCATCATTCGGCATTGGAACTGGACCAAAGGGTAGCAGAAGAGATACGAAGACAAGCAATGGAAGTATAGTGAAAAACGAAAAACTAAAATTGCGAATCGTGAATTGCGAATTGAAGAAAGACAGATTCGAGATTCGCAATTCGCAATTCGAGATTGAAATAGCGGTTACAGATGAAAAAAACAAAAAAAGACAAGCCGTTAGTAAAATTTATTGTTGTATCCGGACTCTCTGGTGCAGGGAAGAGTCAAGCTCTCAAGTGTTTTGAAGACATGGGATTTTTTTGTGTGGATAATCTGCCGATAACTCTTATCCCAAAGTTTGCAGAACTCTGCGTTCAAAGTATGGGTGCAATGAACAATGTTGCCCTTGGGATTGATGTGCGAGAGGCTGATTTCTTTGAACAATTGTTTGAAACCCTACGGATTCTTTCTGAGAATCATATCGAATACAGGATTGTCTTCTTAGAGGCATCTAATAGTGTGTTAATTAAGCGATACAGTGAAACAAGACGACCTCATCCACTTAATACAAAAGGGAAAACCATCTTAGATGATATCATGGCTGAACGGAAAAAGATGGAATCCTTAAAGGAAAGAGCGGATTTAGTGGTAGATACCTCATATCTTACTGTTCATGAACTCCGCAGTACCCTTTCAGAAAAGTTTAGCCGCTTTACTAAAGAGAGAAAATTGACAATCTCTCTTATATCATTTGGATATAAGTATGGGATTCCACCAGATGTTGACCTGCTTTTTGACCTGAGATTCCTTCCCAATCCTAATTATGTAGAAGAACTTCATTCACTTACTGGAAATGATAAGGGTGTTATGGATTATATCCTGAAATTTCCTATAACTCACAAATTTATAGAAAAGCTGTTTGGTTTGATAGAGTTTCTTATCCCTCAATATATTGCAGAGGGCAGGTCGTATCTAACCATTGGATTCGGATGTACCGGCGGCAGGCATCGCTCTGTTGCCCTTTGTAATTTGTTTGCTGATTTTATTAAACAGGGTACATTTAAGGTTAATCTGATAATCAAGCACAGGGATAGTCAGAAGTAGGGAGGGGGGTCAGACCTCGAAAGCAGAATTAACTATACTTTCTACTTCCTTATTTTGTTTGTCAAGTTAATTCTGCTTTCGAGGTCTGACCCCTCCAAAGGCGGTATTATGACCATAGATGAATTGCGCGAGAAGATAAATAAAATAGATGGAGAGATGTTAATCCTTCTGAATAGTCGGGCAATGTGTGCCCGGCAGATAGGGGAGTTGAAGCAAAGGGATGGGCTTGTAACCTATCATCCGGCAAGGGAGGAGGAGATATATCGTCGGCTGATGGCTGATAATCCGGGCCCGCTTTTACCGGAGTCAATTAATGCTATATATGCTGAAATAATCTCTGCCTGCAGGGGAATAGAGAGTCCTCTTAAGGTGGCGTATCTTGGTCCTGAGGCAACATTTACCCATATGGCTGCCAGAGGAAAGTTTGGCTCATCTGTAGAGTTTGTGCCGGTTACTTCTATTGCAGATGTGTTTATAGATGTAGATAAAAAAAGGGCAGATTATGGGGTTGTACCCATAGAAAATTCAACAGAAGGGGTGATTACTCATACCCTGGATATGTTTATTGAATCAAATCTGAAGATATGTGCAGAAATTCTTCTGGAAATCTCGCAATGCCTTCTTTCCAGATCATCCCTTGAGGAGATAAAACGGGTTTATTCTCATCCACATGCCTTTGCTCAAATTCGAGGATGGCTCAGGTCTAATCTGCCGACTGTAGAATGTATTGAGGTTTCAAGTACTGCTGAGGCTTCCCGGAGGGCAGCCATTGAGCCAAATTCAGCGGCAGTAGGCAGTGAGCTGGCTGCTCAGGTATATTCCTTGAATATACTGGCTAAGGGGATTGAGGATAGGATGGATAATTATACCAGATTTTTGATTGTTGGACATTCTTCTGCCTGCCGCTCTGGAAATGACAAGACATCCGTCATGTTTTCGGTTAAGGATAATGTTGGAGCTCTTTATACTATGCTTGCACCATTTGCCAAGTATAATGTTAATCTAACCAAGATTGAGTCTCGACCATCGAAAAATACTATCTGGGAATATATCTTTTTTATTGATATAAATGGTCATATCGAGGATGATAATGTTAAAAAAGCAATAGATGACCTGCAAAAAAGCTGCCTTTATCTGAAGGTATTAGGGTCGTATCCGGCGGCAAAGTAATCCGGTAGGACAGACATTCTTGTTTGTTGTTTATTGTCAGGCAAGAATGCCTGACCTACCTTTCAATTGCAATAGTCCAATCCCTGCTATAAAAATCAACGAGATAATGCTGCCCCATATTCCTGCCTTAAGAGAAAGGGGATCATAGACAAAATCAATCTTATTTGTCCCTGATTTTATCCTTATTGCCCGAAAGGCATAGTCTGCCCGATATATTTTTGTTTCGTGATTATTTACATATGCCTTCCATCCGGGATAATAGTTGTCTGTCAGCACAATCCAGCCATCCCTGTCTGTATCAGCCTGGATAGAAACCTTATGAAGACTGTAGTCAGTTATTTTTACCACAGGATTATGAACCTGCCTCTTGCCTCCTGCCTCCTGCCCTCTTTGTGCCTCTCTCTCTCTCCTAATGGGAGAGGGACGGGGAGAGGGTTCAACTGTGTCTTTGTGCCTTTGTGCCTTCTCTGTACCCAAAACCACCTGATTCCTTGGGTCAAAGTTCATCATTCCTACGGTCTCAAACACTTTCCCCGGTGCAACGGATATTGCCTTTGGCACAAAAAATGCTCTTGGGAATACCGATTCATTTTTGTAGATATATATGCCCTCATCATATACAAGTTTCCAGTTATTTTGAACAAATTCAGGAATAAGCTTTTCTACGGAAATAATATACTTAATATTAAACAGATTAATTAGTTCCCGAAGTACATCGAATGTTGGCGGATAGTTCATAAACAGGGTGAGAAGGTCAACATACTCACCCGGACACAATGCCATATAACCGGTAACATGGGCATAAAAGATGCGATGAGAAAGTCCTAAATAAGGGACAATCCCTCGCTGATATTCAGTGTAATTTAGTACAAAATTTTTATTAAATTCTATACCGGCAAAGTGTTTCTTTGCTTCTGGTGTATGCATTACCCGAAAGATTTCTTTATCGTTGTTAATGAACCCTACGGTTTTTGTGTAATGGAAAAAATACTTTTCCTGCATGGTGGGCTGATATTTACAACCGGCTAAGAATAAATCACTGATTATTATACAAAACAGCACCGGCAATAGCAGGGTTTTTGTCTTTATACTCCACAAAGAGAGGATAATAATACCCAAAAACATGCTGCTTGTCATCAGGTTGCAAATGATATGATAGAATCTCAAGAACAGAATGTTATTGTCCTCACCCTTGATATTGGGGAATAGGGTTTTTAGAATGGGTTCAAAATAATTACTTCCAACGATACATATGATTATAAATATTACGAGTAAAATCGGAAAGCTGTATTTCAGAAATCTTAGAAGTTTTTTTGACGTAAGTACCATGTCTAACCCAAATCCGGAAAGCAAACTACCGGAAAAAGCAACTAAACAGAGAAACTTTACTGGAAATCTGAAGAGGGAGAATCCGGGTAGTATCTTGTAACACCAATAATATAATGGCAGGATACTGCCAAAGGACAGGATTAAAAAAATGAGGAAGGTAAATGTAAAAAAAGAGTACCTCTGCTGCCGACGATTAACCACAGCCAGACAAAGAAAGATAAAGGGCAAAAGCCCAAAGTAGGGGCAGGAAAGCCATACCTGCTCTGACTGAAACTTTGTCGGCTCAAGGATATCTGCAAAGAATGGTACTATAAATTCCAGCATTTGTAATGGGCTGAATGACCATAGAGTTGCATTCTTAAATGCTATCCCTTGTGCTGCTCTGGATGAGTTGATAATTGCCTCTATGGTTGGAATTATCTTGAACAGGCTCAATCCACAACCAATTAATATTACCAATAAAAATCTCTTAAGGGGGCTGACATTTTTATGAACAAAACATTGATGGATGCTGTAACATAGCAAGACACAGTTTAATCCATAAACAACCGTAATGTCTCCTGAAAGAACAAATAATGCCATCATCCCGCCGCTTGCAGCAAGATTTGGAAAGCTATTTTTTATTAAGTATATAGAAAAGAACAAAAAAACAAACGGCATGAGGGATGCAGAGGTAAGGGTATTGAGCATGTCCAGAATACCCAGCATATATCCTCCAAAGACAAAGGATATGGCTGATAAAAATGCCCCGCTCCGGCTTGTCTTAAGCTCACGACTAAGGAGATACATGCCGCAGGCAGCAGCAAGATAATGGCTGACAATAAACCATTTTAAGCCCAGATTAAAGTTCGGAAGATAGGTTAAAACAGATGGTGGATAAAGGGACATGTCTGCAACGGTTGGCACCCCTCCAAAGGCATAGGGATTCCAGAGAGGCAATCCTAAACCCTGATAAAGGCATTGATGTGCAAAAAACCTTACAGGGTACCAGAGTCGATAAAAGTCACGAAAACAGAACATAGTGTCAGCAGGCATAAAAGGATCAGAATATGGGTATCTCTTTCACAAAAAAATCCTTTATGCTGACTCCTGCCTTCTGTCTCTACCATTGCCACTACGCCCTGACCTCCCTCAATAACAATACAATGTTCAATTGTAACTACTCAGCTTGTATGCGAAAGCCCGCTCATTTGGAGTGCAAAAGCTTACTTGCTTTCGCTTTGTTTTTACGGTAGCTTACTTGGCTACGCCGTTTTCGCGGTGCAGCAACTTGCAGAGCGAAAGCAAGTAAGCTTTCGCAAAGCAAAGCGAGAGCAAGTAAGCTCTCGCATTCCAAATTTCGCGGTAAATTCAGTTATGTTCAATTTCAATTATTCATTATTCATTCTACTATTACCACTGCCACCACGCCCTGACCCCTTCAATAACCTCAATTTTTTCCTCTCCAAGATAATAGATTATCTTTTTACCGGAAAGCTTGCCCTTTTCCTGAGTAATGGTTGCCTCTCCTGTCAGAATGATTTTTTGTTGATTCTGATGATAGACAACCATATTTGCTTCAGCCACTGTTTCTCCAGAGGTTATCTTTACCTTTCCTGAGGCAGTTATTTGTTTCTCCCAATCAGACAATTCAACCCTGTCTGTAGTTATAGTTATATTCCTTTCCCTGTCATTAAAACGAACATTACCGGCACCCTTTATCTCTTTTATCTTCTCCATCTGTCCGATTATTTCAACCGTATCTGCTGTAAACGAGGACTTACCCTTAGCAACAACAACCTTTCCGGATAAGACAGTTACCCCTTGCTTCTTATCCCAGACAGCCTTATCAGAGGTGATGGTTAATTCATTTTTTTCATGACCATCTGCAGCATGGCTATATCTAACCATTATTAAGCATAGACAAATAATAATGCAAGGCAATAGTTTTTTTTGATGAATAAGCATATTTAATCCTCTTTCATCATTCGTTGTTTAGGCTGTTAGACTGAAGGTTTGGAGTACTACCTTCTCTCGCCTTTATTTACTAACGCTTGCTGAACGGTTGCAATTGTATTACGAAGCGAGACGCTTCGTCTACTAAGAAGCGAGACGCTTCGGTTACATACCACTCACACTAATCCTTACCCCCCTTGCCTCAACCACCTCTGTTACCGGGTTGATGGTCAGGGTATCTGCCTTAAATATGACACCCTCCATCTGAATTGTTATTTCTTCAGGGCTGATTAATACCAAACGGGTTGCATCCCAGATAAGCCTTGAGGAATAAAAAATGTTTTTGGAGGTAGCACCTCTGGCAGAGGAAGCATTGCTGACGATTGTATCCTCAGCTACAACCTCACCAATAAGCTCAATCATCCTGCTATCTGTCTCAAGCTTGCCCTTATTGGCTTTCACCTGAAAGATAGCCTCTTTTGTTTGTGGATGAAAAAAAATACATGTAATGCCATTGAGATTGATTGCTTCCTGCCCAATATCTGCGTCTTTACCGGATAATTCCCACTGTGGTGTTCCATTTACTGTTTCAAGGAGATGAAAGCCCTTCAGTGTTGCTGCAGGCATATCTTTAAGGGTGTGTTCTGTATCAGTACCCTTAGGGCTGCATCCAATTATTCCGCAGTATATAGCTATTATAATAAGCCACAAGTGGTTGTGCATTATCACTGCCTTAGTAGACGAGCCGTCTCGGCTCGTTTTGAGAATACGAAGCGAGACGCTTCGTCTACAGTAGCCGTTTCTCAAGGGCTGTATATTCATCCCAGAGTTCTTTTGGCAGTCTATCTCCAAATTGGCCAAAAAATTCTGAAATGCCCTTTAATTCTTCCAACCAATTATCAGGATTAATGTCTAATAACTGTTTCATGGCATCTGCCTGAATGTCAAGCCCGGTCATGTCAATGCTATCGGGCTGGGGGACATATCCGATTGGTGTTTCAACAGCCTGAGCCTTATTATTACAACGCTCAATAATCCACTCCAGGACTCGAAGGTTTTCACCATACCCGGGCCAGAGAAAATTATTATTTTCATCTGTTCTAAACCAGTTTACATTAAATATCTTAGGTGTTCGTGCCATCATCTTGCCCATCTTAATCCAGTGCCCAAAATAGTCAGCCATATTATATCCACAGAAGGGCAGCATAGCCATTGGATCCCGTCTTACCTTGCCCATTGTCCCATATTGAGCAGCGGTCATCTCAGAGGCCATGGTAGCTCCTACAAAAACACCATGTTGCCAGTTAAAGGATTCATACACAAGCGGGGCAAGATGTGCCCTTCGTCCACCAAAGATAATTGCTGAGATAGGCACTCCATGATGATGTTCTAATCGGTGAGAGACAGACGGACAGTTTGCAATTGGAGCGGTAAATCGACTGTTAGGGTGAGCACCGTTGATATAATTCCCATTGGCATCAAGCATTCCCGGTTTCCATGGTTTTCCCTGCCAATCAGTACCCTTGTGAGGTATCTGTCCATCTCCACCTTCCCACCAGACTGTTTTGTCAGATTTAAGGACAACATTGGTATAAATAGTATCCCTTTGAACCATAGTTGTTGCATTAGGATTGGTTTTAGAGTTAGTCCCAGGTGCCACACCAAAGCATCCGGCCTCAGGATTAACCGCCCACAATGCCCCATCACTATCAATCCGCATCCAGGCAATATCGTCTCCTATTGTCCAGATACGATATCCTTCCCGCTTTAATCCCTTTGGCGGGATAAGCATGGCCAGATTGGTTTTGCCGCAGGCACTTGGAAAGGCAGCTGCAATATAATCCACATATCCGTTAGGATGTTCTACCCCCATGATAAGCATATGCTCTGCCAGCCAGCCCTCGCTTTGGGCAATATAACTGGCAATTCTGAGGGATAAACACTTTTTACCAAGAAGGGCATTCCCGCCATACCCTGAGCCAACACTCCAGATGGTATTATCCTGAGGAAAATGGAGAATAAACCTGCGATTAACATCTAAATCAGCTGTGCAATGAAGGCATTTGG
>JACQYP010000054.1:0-874 GCA_016208205.1 Candidatus Desantisiibacteriota bacterium
CACAAGGTATTGCAAAACCCTATGTGGTCAAGCATAATGGAAGAGAGGATGTTTACATCCGACTGGGGAGTCGTTCAGAATTGGCAACCCGTGAACAACAGGCACGGCTCTATTCCATTGGTGGTTTGTTACATACAGAAACGATGCCGGTATCTGGTAGTAGTTTGCAATCGCTTGACCGCCAAAGAATAGATGATTATTTAGTCAATATAATGGGCGATGAAGGAAATGGTTCAAATGAATCAGATTTAATAAGGCGATTTTGTAATTTGGGTTTAATGATTGAAACAGATCCAAATCATATATGTTGTACAATTGCAGGATTAGTACTCTTTGGATTACGCCCTAAAACATTGATACGATATGCAGGACTGAGGGTTACCGTTTATAAAGGTACTGACAAAGAGTATGAAACAATATTAGACAAAACGATTGATGAGTGTTTTATCGGACAATGGAATTTTGTGTCGGGATTGCATGAATTGATAAGAGGTGGAATTGTTGAGTTGTTTATGGAAACGATTGAACCCTTTATTACTATCGAGCAAATGACCAATTCCGTAAGAAGGGAGAGAAAAAATAAATATCCTGTTGAAGCAATCCGGGAAGTGATTGTCAACGCAATTGTTCACCGTGACTGGACTCGGTCAATTGATATTGAAATTGCACTCTATTCCGACAGAATGGAAATCATAAGTCCGGGGGCATTGCAGAATTCCATGACTGTGGAAAAAATGAAGGCTGGTCAACGCTCACATCGCAACCCCATTCTGGTAGAAATTGCCCGTGATTATGGATATATGGAAGCCAGAGGCATGGGAATACGGAAAAAAGTTCTGCCGCTGATCCGTAAATATTCCGGAAAAGATCCATT
>JACQYP010000054.1:902-20561 GCA_016208205.1 Candidatus Desantisiibacteriota bacterium
GGAAAAGATCCATTGATAGAAGAGACAGATGATTATGTAAAAATAACATTGTTTCCTGCAAAATAACTCTGTACCCTCTGTTCTCTACTCTCTGTGGTGCATAGTTTTGAACCATGCCTCAAACACTTACCATAGATTACACAACAACAATATCAGATGGGTATCCTTTGTCCACACAGGTTGAAATATTTGGACATGTCCAATATTGGACATGTCTAATAATTGTACGCCTTTTTCGGACAGTTATGTCCAAGAATTATACACACTCTATAAATACAAATTCCCTTATCTTTCTGCTAAGCCCTTTTTATGTTTAGACTTACAATAGAGATGATTAATCTGGCATGAAAGTTGCATATATCATCATGTGTGAGAGATGAATGTGGTAGGACAGAAATCTGCTTTTTGGTTCTTCAAAGGTGCAATCCTTTCTGTTTATTTCTTCTTTTCACCCTTGTAGATGGCAAACAGGTTTATGGAACAGCAACAACTCAGGGGTTCTATTACAAACCAATATCCCCGATTACAGAGGGCAAGCATAGATTTGAGATTCAGGTGGCAGATAATAGTGGGAATATTGCTGTCCGCAAGAATACATTCAGCATTGCCCTGCCTTTGGGACAAATAACCCCTGCGGCAACAACCACTACCACAAACGGCACCAGCTCGCTAACCACACCAACCGTTATTATTGATAAAAATTCCACAAGCAGCTGGATTATTCACGGCACAGCAACAGAGGCAGTAATTGTTGAGTTGTGGGGCAAGCAAAAGCTATATAACACAACAACCCCACAGGATTCAGGCTATTTTGTCTTTAAGACAGATCCACGGCGAATACCTGTAGATATAGCCACCCTTTATATAGTAAGTGTGGATAATGCCGGCAATCGGTCGTCGGACCAGATGCTTGTCAGCCCTTCATCTATTGTATCGTCAGCACCTGCCAATTCTATTCAAACAACCACAGGCATCTTTATCCGGTCAGAGGATGGTGGGACAATTACCATCTCCGGCAAACTCGGACAGACTACACTCAAGATACCTTCTGATGCCTTAGTTTTCGACAGTTTCGTAGCATTTGTGAATATCTCGGAAAACACAGGGAAATTAGCTGTAGCTAATTTCAGTATAGGGCATGAAAAAAATATAATACCTGTTCCGGATAGCTATCATTGCCTTTCTGCTTATCAGACAGACGGCAAGCCTGTCTCTTCTACTGTGCAAGCCATGCAACTCCGCATCCCATATGGTGATAACGATTGTGATGGAATTGTGGATGAGACAACCATCTGTGTTAACACCTTGAGGATATTCAAGCTGAACGAGGCATCAAATAATTGGGAGATGCTTACAGATTCCTATCCTGTAACAGCAAGATGTGAGGTCTGGGCAAATATCTATGAGTTTGGAATCTATGCAGTTATGTCCTGTGAGCCGTCGTATAGCCTTGCTGATGTAAAGGTTTATCCCAACCCATTCTATCCTGATATGGATCAGGAATGTCGCTTTTCTTCGCTGTCACCCGGCCGTCTCACCATTTATATCTACAACTCCGCAGGTGAGCAGGTCAGGATATTACACCGTTCTAATGAATCCATTATCTCCTGGGATGGAAACAATGATTCCGGGGAGCCTGTTGCCAGTGGGATATACTTTTATCTTATCAAGGGTACTAAGGGGAAAACAACTGGAAAGATTGGGGTTATACGATAATAGGCAGGAGGAGTCAGGAGTCAACACATTCTGTATACAGAATGTGTTGACTCCTGTATTCTGTATTCTGACTCCTGTCAGAATACACTCAAATATCGTTCAGCTGTATCAGGCAGGATAACAACGATAAGTTTTCCCTTATTTTCCTTGCGACCGGCAACAAGGAGTGCTGCACTAACGGCTGCCCCTGAAGAGATGCCGCACAGAATACCTTCTTCACGAATCAATCTTTTGGTTGTAGAGATAGCTTCCTCACTCTTTACAGGAACAACCTCATCTATTAATTCAACAGATAGTATTTTTGGAATAAACCCTGCCCCAATACCCTGAATCTTGTGTGTTCCGGGTTTTCCACCGGTAATTACAGGTGATTCATAGGGTTCAACAGCTATTATCTTTACATCTGGATTTTTTTCCTTCAAAAACCGACCGCAACCGGTAATGGTTCCACCAGTGCCGACACCGGCTACAAGAATATCAATCTTGCCATCGGTATCATCCCATATTTCCTTTGCTGTGGTTTGATAATGAATCTGAGGATTTGCCGGATTTTCAAATTGTTGAGGAATAAATACATTCGGATTTTCTCCTGCAAGCTCCGCAGCCTTTTCCACTGCTCCCTGCATCCCTTTATCTGCCGGGGTAAGGATAATCTCAGCCCCAAATGCAGCAAGCAGCTTTCTTCGTTCCATGCTCATACTCTCAGGCATGGTCAGAATCAAGTGATACCCACTTGTTGCACAGACAAGGGCTAATCCAATGCCTGTATTGCCACTGGTTGGCTCAACAATAACGGTATCTTTATTAATCAAGCCCGCCTTCTCAGCTGACTCGATCATGCTTACACCAATCCTGTCTTTAATGCTTGAACAAGGATTGAAAAACTCAAGCTTGGCTGCTACAGTAGCATCAATACCTCCTGTCAGCTTGTTCATCCTTACCAATGGGGTATTGCCGATCAGTTTGGTTATGTCACCGGCTATTTTCAAGGTGCTTTCTCCTAATCGAGGATCAGGCTATTAGGCTGTAGGCTATTAGACTGTTAGGAAAAACAAAGGCAACATGAGTTTTTAGACCTTCAAACCTTTCTCCTGACAGCCCACAGCTACTAATCACGAAGCGAGACGCTTCGTCTACTAATCCACAGCCTGCTCTTCTAATAGTCTAACAGCCTACAGCCTATCTACCTGTTCCTAAAATCGTATCTCCATCGCATGATATGGACATGCCTTAAGGCACAATCCACAAACTATACATCGGTCAGAGTTAAACGAAACCAGCATCTTGATGCGATCAACACTTAAGGCATGAGATGGACACAAGGGGATGCAGGCAGTACAATGGATACATCTTTGCTTGTCCCATGTTACATCCTGAGCCAATGCCTGAGTGGTTACGCCTAATTTCTTAAGGTATTCTATGCCGTTATCGAGCATTTCTTTTTGTCCACTTAGCTCTATTACCATCCTTCCCTCTTCATTAGGGTCAACCTTGGCACTCAGAATATTAACCATCAGGGAGTAATCTCGAATTAAATGATATGTGATTGGCTCTTCAATGCTTTCTTTTGGAAAGGTTAAAACAACTCGTTTTTTCATCTCAATTCCTCCACTTACCGTTTACCTAATTTTCCTTCAACGCTTTCAGGCTTATCCCGGAATCCACAGATGGCAGGGATGCTACCTTCTCGGTTAAGAGAAAATCACCCTTTTGAATCCATTCTTTGAGAATACCGGCTATTTCTCTTGCCTTAGCATAGCTTGAGAGTCCGCCTGTGGGGATATCCTTGCCATTTACAACTATCTTTCCACTTTTGAGCTGGCTATAATTTACCTCAGATAAGACATCTGATTCCCTTTGCGGGTAGGTTGTGCTATAATCTATTACAGGGGCATAGATCTCTGCATCCCTGACAGCTGCAAATTGGCATATCTCTTCATTGAGAATGGGAATGGGCACACCAATTCCTACAGATAGACTAACCCCATAGCCTGTCATACTCACACCCCTGAGCCAGTCTGGGCTCATTTGTTTCAAATCACCCAGAACGGTTAATGTGCCGGCTCCCCTTTTGGGCACCTTGTTTTCACCTCGCAGGGCACAGGGATTGTGTTGTGTCCCTTGCCAGACAACATAACCTATCCCACCTCCAAGGAATATTCTGGTTCCAATGCCAATGGTAAGATAGAGTGGGTCATTGAGTAAAGGAGATAGTTGTCCGGCACTGGAATAGTTGGCATTACCCATTCGCGGCTGCAGGACACCCATGTAGGTATATATGACTTTATCCGAAAGATTCACGCCTACATTATAATTCTGGTATGCATTCCTTGGGTTAAAAAGTACTGCCTCATTCATATCATTGAGTTTAATAATGGTTTCCACTTCTTTTCTTGGATAACAATCCGTGCCATAGGAAATAGCCTTTAATCGGACATCCTTGCCGGAAACCAGGTCCTCGATAACATGAGCACCACCATACTTGAATGCCCCTGGATAAATGGTGTTGGTTGGGTCATCCTCCGGCAGCTCTGTAGCTCCAAGATAGGCATCAACCGCAGCCAATCCGGTGTAAGCGGGAATATCATTCAGCCAAACCTTTTGTGCACGGATTCTTGGCTTGGAATGCCCAAAGTTAAAGTAAAAGCCAGAGGAACACATTGGACCAAAGGTAGCGGTGGTAACCACATCCACCTCTTTAGCTGCTTGAGTAACTCCCTTTTCATCTAC
The DNA here is from genome assembly GCA_016208205.1 of Candidatus Desantisiibacteriota bacterium. The sequence goes on from JACQYP010000054.1 coordinate 5,349, forward strand.
AATATCGATAATCTCTTCAGCAGTAACAACAACTGCATTACCCTTTTTAATTCGTTCATTAATCTCGGCAATTGTTTTTTGCATTGATACCATCTCCTTCAATAATCCGCAGATTTTTTATCCGCAGATTTCGCAGATTTAATAAATGTTAGACAGGATTATTAGATGAAACAGGAATATCTTGTTAATCCTCCTAATCCTGTCAAAAAAGTCTCTTTTAATCTGCGTAATCTGTGTAATCTGCGGATTCTTTCTGTGTAATCTGTGGATGATTATTCAGCTAATCTTGAGGCAATAATCTCAGCCGACCGTTTTCCTGAAAGCAGCATACCGCCAAATATTGGACCCATTCTTGGTCCGCCGAATACAGCGTTGGCCGACATACCAGCTACGAAAACACCAGGGTATATTTCCTTAGTATTTTCTACGATGGTGCGTTCACCCATCTCTGCCCACATAGGCTTTTCTCCCAGCATCTCTCCTGTTTCAGTAAGAAGCTTTTTCCCAATCTTTCGTACAATTATTCCAGCCACCTCTGCTGCATGACCCGTGGCATCAATGACAGCCTTTGCCCGAATAGTAAGCGGGTCAATGTGCAGCTTTGCCATAGTAACCGCAGTCCAGTTCAGCACCAGACCGGTAACGCTATGTGTAGGGTGCGTTCCCCGAACGCATTCCATCACGGCTTCTCGAATCATCACATCCTCAACCCCGATAAGGTTAAATATCCTCAACCCTGCCTTGATAGCACCAGAACACAGGGTAGTAACTGTTTCCATAGAATTAGTAAGGAAATATCCCTCCTGGTATTCATGTGTTGTTATCCCAAACTCATCAAGGATTGGTTTTGATTCCTGCTGGAACACACACTTATTATACATCATTCCGCCACCCCACATGCCGCCGCCAATAGAAAGGTTGCGTTCAAACAAGACTACCTTTAATCCTTTTTTTGATAGATAATAGCCTGCTGTCAAACCTGCCGGCCCACCGCCGACAATGGCTACATCAATCTCCAATGAGTCAAGCAAGTCCTTGCTCCAACTATCTACGATTGCCCTTGTAATAATAACATCATCTAATTGCATGAAAAATCCTCCTATAGTCTTATTAAATAGAACACGGATGACACGGATTGGACGGATTAACACAGATAAAAAATCTGTCCTAATCCGTGAAAATCCGTGTCATCCGTGTTCTATTTCTTATCCGTATTTAGCAGCTCCCTATCCATCCTTACCAGATCCTCGATTGTGGTTGAATCTAATATCTCAGCCGTCGCCTCTCCAATCCTTTTCCAGAGTAGTCTGGCAGCACACCCTGAGGCTCGAGTACACTCTTTTTTGCTTATTTTAGGGTCAATACAAAAAACAGGGTCAATATAATCTTCCAATGTTCTGATTATATCCCCGGCTGTAATCGATGATGCCTCTTTTGCTAATCGATAACCACCAGCCGGACCCCGGATACTTTTTACTAAGCCTACCTTCCTCAATTTTACCATTAGCTGCTCAACATATTGAGGGGAGATATCCTGATTGACAGATATCTCTCTGACAGATACAACCTCCCCTTTTTCATGGAGTCCCAGCTCAATCATCATACGAACTGCATATCTGCCTTTTGTAGAAAGCCACATATTGGAATCATCTCCTGATTAGTAATTACAAAAATGTAAAAAAATTGTAACCGTTCACGGTTGTCGGTTCTGAACTGACACCGTATATTGCTGTCATTCCTGCTCCGTATCAAGTACGGGGTAAACTCCTGCAGGAATCTCCCCCTCAGGTGTCCTAACCCTTCCTTTTGGTCTCCACGGGCATAAGAGCTGTTCTTTTGTATCTATCCACTGTGAACGGTTACAAAAAAAAATTATAACATATTTGAGCAATTTTGTCAACAATTATTTTTATTTCTCTATCTTAGACATTTTGTAACTACTCAAAATATTGGGGAAAAGCATATATGATAGCCACGGATTACACGGATTTAATTTCATATTAATCTGTGTAATCTGTGGCTAATGTTATAAACAATTAGTTTTTGTCAGTTGGCTGTCTTTTCCCTATAATCCGAATAACTTCCTCCACCTTGCCAATGTCAATGAAGGTATTCTTACATGGTCCCTCTGGCTTCTGGTTAAGTATCCCTACTACAGGTAATGGATATACATCATTAATACCGGATTCAAGTTCGCGTTCACAACCAACAGCAATAATTAACCCTGGTCGATATTCCTTGATTATTGCCCGTGCAAGTGTGCCGCCAGGGGCAACAGAAAGCCTGATATGGTGTTTCTCTGAGAAATTGATCAAATCCTTAATAACACATTTACCGCATCTTCGACAGTTTTTAACCTGAGCTGTAATCTTAAATTCACAATCATAATTCTGGAGGCAGTGTGGAATCAAGAGAAGCAGGTGTTCACTTTTGAGATTGGGTGAGATATTATTTAATACCAATCGATTGTTTGTCTGAATGAACCACTGACAAATCCTATCCTGAGGCAGCCTTAATAAGCGGATAAAAACAAGTATGGTTGAAAATAAGATATTAATAAATAATCGCATCTTATCACCTGTATCTATATAGGCTGTTAAACTTTGTAGACGAAGCGTCTCGCTTCGTATTTTGTAGACGAACATCTATATAGGCTGTTAGACTGAAGGCTGTTAGGCTGAAGGTTTGAAGATAAAACCACATTGCCTTTGTTTTCCTAACAGCCTATAGTCTGAATACCTATCAACCTATTATAGCACAAATGTTTGTTTTTTGCAAGAAATTTGCTTTGCGTCCAATAATTGGACACATGCCCTAAAACTGTACACATGCATATAATATGGTGTAAATGTTAGACTTGTGAATTATTATACCTGCAGGTTCCATAGGATTTACTGGTTTTTAAGCATTCCAATAATTAGACACTGCCCAATAGATGAATATAGACCGGCAGTATAAGGATTAAAGTGGTAAGTTCAATAAGGACAATTAGTTGAATTAAATGTGTCTACTCAATTTTGAGTCTGGCATGAAGTTTGCTATATGAATGGCAAGATGGTGCAAATAAAATAGGTTGTAGGTTGTGATGTTGTAGGTTGTAAGTTATACCTATAACCTACAACTTACAACAAAAGGATGCAGGATTATGAAGATATTAATTTTATCAATATTTATATTTGCTTTGATTATTCTTAATATTTCATCTTTTTGTCTTTCTTCTGCAGCATCAATAAATAAGAAATGCAAGATAAAGGTATGTATACCACATTCATCGGGTAGGACAAGTTAGTTTGGGACTTATTTTTGGAGCTTGTTCTGCTCATGTGAATGTGGTTTTTTTCATGGAATATGCTTGTAACTCTTGAGGGGGTGATAGTTAAAAAGGGATTTTCTCTAAATTCGCAGGTTCTGGAAGAAGTAAATTGCTTTGAGGCTTATGCCTCACACCCAAAAAGCAACAAACTTTAAAAAGATCCAAAAGGAAGAGGAGAAAATAAAAATGAAGAAGATATTAGTTAGCATAATAACAATCGCAATTACAGGTGGAGTAGCATTTGCAGCAGATATGCAGCAAGAGGATGCAACAGTTGGTTTGAGTGTTCCTCAAATCATTGAGTTAGTTGGAATGGATATGTCAGAGACCGTTACACCAGGTCCAGAGGATTATGCAAGGGATCTGGGGACGACAAATGTGGTAAATTGGCCAAGTGGCAATTCAGCAGGAACACCTAATGTCATGGATGATGATCCTGGTAAAGGTTTTGCAGAAAGAACAGCTGCACTCGAGATGACAATATTCACCAATGCTCAGGATGGGGCAGCCCTTTATGTTCATGGCGCGCAGCCCGCTACTCAACAACACATTTTAAGATTGGAAGATACCTATGTGTCAGTCTGTACAGAAAAGACTTACATCTTGCAGAATGACTTAGAAGGTGCTTATGCCAATGCTTGTTCAACTGTGATAATGGAAACGACATCTAAGGTAGCAACCAGTACGCAGCGAGTGGAGGACAACCCAAGAAATAATATGGGTGGTGAGGGTTTGCTTACAGCAACTGTGGGCACGGATAGTGGTGTCCATGATGGTAATGGTGCTTCCGTTACCGCAGCCTATTCCACATGGCTTCGTATGCACAATCAGTCACAGCACCTGTTTGAGGTAAAGATGTCAACAAAGGCACCAAGATTGATAGTTATCAACCTTGGCATCGCTGACTTAGCGAAATACACAGAGGGTGAGTATACCAACACACTTACATTTACCCTTATGCCAATTGTTGGCTAATGTGAGCTAAGTTTCGTCTTTTGTTTGATAGAAGAATTTTATAAATTAAGCTAACTTCTTTCGGAACATGTTGGGAAAATCCCTTTTAACCGCAGGGGGTTGTAGAGTTTCTACAATCCCCTGCTATAAAAATTTAAGATGGAGGTGTATATACAATGAATTTTTCAGGAATCACGCGTTCACAAATCATATGAAACTAAAGGTTGTGAAAGGGCGTGATTTTTTTGTGTTAAAAAAACGATAAGCGTTCAGGTATCAGCTGTCAGCCCTCAGCAAAAACGAGTGGATAGCTGCTCTTTTTATTTATCTTGCTGACTGCTGATTACTGATGGCTGAACGCTTACAAAAAACGATGAATGTTACATACAGAAATGTGATTGGCTTAATAGTGGTATATTGAGCCAATCAAAAAGATGAATGTGGTATACAAAAGATAAATTAGTGGACTACTCGATGAATGTGGTTATACACTTTAGGCACAGGCAAGGATGCCTGTGTCACCATAGGTGTATTATTAAAATCACGAGGATATGAACATGTCTTTTGATACGATATGTTCATACCCTCGTGATTTTTTTTTGGCAAAAACAGAATAAGGATTCGGGAGAGGTAAGAGATCACCCTCCCTGCTCTTATTATCCCGAATTCTACCTTAGATTACACATAAAAGAATCCACAGATTACACAGATTGCACAGATTATTGAAGAAAGATGGAAGATAAGAGATTCAAAGAGATTGTATTTTAATCTGTGGTAACTACTCAGGTATCCAGTAATCAGAATTCAAAATAAACATGGAGTAAGTAGCTCCCTGCATTCGCAGGGACAAGCCTTAATGTATGGAAAACCATCACGGCTGGTGTACTTAACAAAGAAGGATTCTGGGCAAGCGGGAATGACAGATCTCTTTGATACCTGAACAATTGATTTACCATACTCTTTCATTCTGACTCCTGAATTCTGTATTCTGTATTCTGATTACTCCTGAGTAGTTACATGCGACTAAAAACAATAGCTGAGTAGTTACAATCTGTGAAAATCTGTGTAATCTGTGGATATATTGGTGACAATTTAACTAATACTTATAGGAGGTGAGAGACAGAGGGTGTTAATTAAACATACTGCAAGGTAATTGCTTACCGCAGAGAATATATAATAATTATCAATAATTGTTAATTGATAATTACTAATTGATAATTTTAATAGGAGGTTAGAGTAAAAAATGAAACGAATATTAATAAGTGTTCTATCTATAAGTCTGATTGCTTCTTTAGGATATGCGGCTGATATGCAGCAGGAGGATGCTCAGATAGGATTAAAGGTTCCGCAGATAATTGAGCTTGTTGGCATAGATATGAGGGAAATGGTTACCCCTGGACCAGAGGATTATGCCCGTGATTTAACCAAGGTCAGTATTGTTAACTATCCAGATGGCGGTGCTTCAGCGGGAAGTAATCGTGTGGATTCGTCAAATGACGATATTGGCAAGGGATTTATTGACCGAGCCGATGCTGTCTCTCTAACCTTATTTACTAATGCTCAGGATGGAGCCAACCTTTATGTTCATGGTGTTCAGCCGGCAGGTCCACAGGGGATCTTAAGATTGGACGATACCTTTCTTACCGTACAGACAGAAAAGACATATGTTTTATTGAACAAGCTTGAAGGGGCAGAGGCATCAGCTCAAACATATCCCTCTGAAAATAATGGCTCTAATATGGCAAGATGCACCTGGTTAAGGATTCACAATGAGGCACAATACCTCTTTGGGGTTAAGATGTCAACCAAGGATCCGAGATTGGTGGTATTTAAGCTGGGTATTGCTAACTTAGCAAGGTATACAGAGGGCGAATACTCAAATACATTGACATTTACATTGATTCCGATAGTAGGATAGTGATGAGGTAATCGGGTAATCAGTAATCGGGTAATCGGTGATACCGATAACCGATTACTGATGACCAATTTGTGGCAGTGTACAGTATAGAACCTACAGCTTAGATGAGGCAGAACTTAAGGAAAGGTAATGGTTGTACCCTCCCTTAGCTATTACAGTTCCTGAGTTCTACCTCTGACAATAGGGGCGTATGATTATATACCCCTACTAAGCTGTAAGTTGTGAATTGTATTCACATTGTGTCTGAAATCGCAGCAAGATTTATAACAGTATAGGCAGTATACAAATAAGCGTTCAGCTATCAGCAGTCAGCCTTCAGCTTGGACAAGGCATTCCAGCACAAAAAGCAGGAAGTCGTAAAGTTAAGAGCCTTTTTATCTTGATTTTATAGTTATTGCTGATGGCTGATAGCTGACGGCTGAACGCTTATAAAAAAACAGTACGAATCACAGTAGTTGATCACATCATTCAGACACAAGTAGGGGCGGAATTACCCCAAACCTTACATCTTTGGCAGGTGCAGTTTAATATTAGGCTGCACCTGACAGGAACAGAGGTAGGGTGCGTTCCCCTGAACGCACTCATTGGGTGCAGCTAATTTTTAGGCTGCACCTGATAAGAACATTCCCATTGAGTAACCCTGGTGTCGGCCGGGTTGATATAGGCTGAAGGTGAATAGACTGTAGGCTGTTAGGAAAATAAAGGCGAGAGGTAGTACCTCCAAATCTACAGCCTAACAGCCTTCAGCCTGAACAACCTAAATCTTTGTGACTTTGCGAAAAGAAAAATAATAAGGAGGTTTGAATGAAAAGGTTATGGTTAGCGGCAATATTATTCTTGATTGCCGGTGTAAATGCTCATGCTGTTTCTGTACAGCCAAGTGTGGTAAAGATTCAGGTTGCACCAGGCGAGACAAAGAACGGAACATTTGATCTCTATAATCGGTCGGATAAAGAGGTCTATATCAAGGTCAATCTCAAGGATTGGGTTGTAGATAAAAAAACATCAAAAAGAGAAATCTTAGGTGCAGGTACAAACCCTAAAACCCTTACTGATTGGATGATTATTGAGCCTGAGGGATTTCTTCTTGGTGCGGATAAACATCAGACTGTCCGTTATACGGTTAAGGTGCCCAAGGATGCAAAGGGCGGATATTGGGGATTAGCCTGCTTTGTCACAAAGCCATTGGAAAAAAAGGGTGGTGTTGTGGCAGCCGGTGAGGTGGTCTCTTTTATGGGGCTGGAGGTAGTTAATACCCTTGAAAAAAAGATTGAGATCCGTAATATTTCAGCATCTAATGATGCTAATGGTATGAAGCTGAAGGTTGAGGTGAAGAATACCGGCAATGCCCCGGTATTTATGCCTGCACCGGAGGGAAAGTTTGTGATTAAAGATGGGAAAAATGAAACCGTGGCAAAGGGTGACTTTAATGGCTCCATGGTTCTGCCTGATGAAATTATGGAGTATGAGACAATTGAACCGGTGAAATTAGCTGCAGGTGAATATCCAGCGGTGATATTCTTTGATTATGGAGGACCGAAGATGATTGGGAAAAAGGTAAAGCTTTCTACTGCATCTATGTATAATTGGAAGATATTGGAGGAAATAAAGGAAAAGAAGGCAGCTCCGCCGGCAGCAGCGAAATAAGGGAGAGGCACAGAGGCACAAAGGCACAGAGGTACAGAGGTACAGAGGAAGAAGGAGGGGGAGCAAAAGCAATTCTGACTTCTATACTCAGCGAGACCACAAATAGCGATTTTACGCAAAGAGCGACTCAGGCGTCATTGCGAGGAGCTACTGCGACGAAGCAATCTCATCGCAGCGAGATTGCTTCGTCGCAGTAGCTCCTCGCAATGACAGGGCGAAAAAGCGAAAGCATTATTTGCATGTATTATTATATTTTACTACATATTTTAAGTAGAGATATACTATGACTATCTATACCCTGCACAGGTTAGACATATATAGGATCAGCGTTCAGCCGGCAGGCTGAACGACTGTTCCTAAGCTTGAGATAACAACACAAACGAAAGAAAAACCCTGCAATCCTTTCGTAAAGACTTTACCAAATGATGTATTATATCGCAGCAATTATCATAGCCTTAACTACAGTTGTCTCTAAAAATGCCTTTGCTGTTTATGGAGAAGGGAATTATTCCGTAAATGTTGAGGCAACAGATAAGGGATTGAGTAGTGTTAATTTTGACCTGAAACTTCGCGGCAGGGAAAGATTGATTATGTTTAGCCCAATATTAAAGGGTAATATAGACCTGCAGAAAAAGAGTCTTGTTTTTAACTATACTCAGGCAGATTTTTTTAATCCCTTTGTGGAATTGAGTGTTGGACAGAATGTTTTGCCTAATGTTACAGGGTTGACAGCTTCAGCCCCACAGATTAATGGGGCAAGGATTGCTTCTAATAAAAAGCTGTGGAAGGATCGTTTGACACCTGTTATCTTCAAAGGGGTGTCAAGCAGCAACAGTGATGTTTATGGGGGAAAGATTGATTTAGCTTCCAAATCAGGTATTATTGGTAATACCTTTTATTTCAAGGATACCAGGTCAGGGGATGCAATTGGCGGCAGCCTGAAGATGCCTTGCTTGTTTTGGAAGGTAGTTATGGAAACAGGGACTAACTCAAGGGGCAGTAACGGAACAGGTACTAAGGGTGAAAATGCTACGGAAACATGGATTGGTATGGTGCGTTCCCCGAACGCACAATGTGGAACAAGCACCAATGGTGAAAATACTACGGAAACCGTAGAAAACAGTAGTGTGGGGACATTAACCATGGGCAGCCCGACCACAACCGGCACGCAAACAGTAGTACAGGCTTCCAGCCTGTCAACCATCTCAACTGTCTCAACCACCATCTATCCCCTGAACCTGAGCATGGATTGTTCAACAGGCAGGCTTGGTGGAGATGGGTACAAGATAGGAGGAGTATTTAAGTTGAAAGAATTAAGCAGCGATATCAAGTATTCCTTGATTAATAGAAAACAAAACCTGACCTGGAACGGCTCATATGGTTTCAAAGGGGCAAGTTTTGGGATGGGCTATTCTGACGATAGGAGTGCTGGCTCCATTATTAATAACTGTAAGTTAAATGTCGGCTACGGTACTGCTACTGTGATAGGTAATATGAAGCTGAATAGTGAATACTCAAAATCAAGCGGAAACCTTCCCGGTAATGATATTGGTAAATGGAAGCTATCTGCTATCTACGGTACTGTTACTGCGATAGGCAATATGAAGCTGGATAGTGAATACTCAAAATCAAACGGCAAGCTTCCATCTAATGATATTGGTAAATGGAAAATAACCGGTTTGTTTGATTCTAAAAGGGTAGGGGATATTAAGCTAAATACCGAATACTCATGCTCAAATAGCCCCTGGGTAACAAATAATATATCCATATGGAAGTGTAACAGTGAATTTAAGCTCGGGAAAAGGTTCTCCTTGAGCGGGGCATTTTCTAAGGATAATATTATTGGAACAAATTCTCCTAATGGAAGCCTCGGTTATAATTGGAATACAGAATATAAATGGAATTTTTCTAAAGAGTTTGGTTTAACCCTTTCAAAGCAGCAAAGTTACAAAGAGTTAACCGGAGAAAATGACCGGAATCTGGTAAATTATCTATCTGGAAAAATAGATTTTTTGCCGCAGTTTCCCCTCTCTGTCTCATCAGAGATAGGCTTGGAAAGAACGGATAGTATCTCAAAGAACAAATCAAAGGAGCTGCTTTCACTTAAGAGAAATATCAGTCTTCGCTATTCTTACAAAGGATTTAACCCGTGGATTAGTTATAGTATAACAGGGACAGATGATAGAACTATTAATAACAGTGATATTAACAGGGAAAATATCACTGTTGGGGTTAAGAAAAAGCTGACCCGTAATCTTACCTGTATTGTCCAACGGGTGTGTCAGATGGAAGAAAACCAGTATATCAGCAGAGGTGAGATGAATTTTGCAGAAAGGATAAGTACAGAAAAAAAGGTAAATCTGACATATAAATTCCCTAATTATCCATTAAACATGGACCTGGAATTTTTTTCAAGAAACCAGCAAAAATTTAACTGGAAGATAAGTTTTACCTTCAGGGAAAAGGACAGACAGAATTATTTCAAGTATGTATCAAACGATATAAAGTTTACAGAGGCAAAGGATTTTCGTTTTGGTGCCCCTCCAGGTGATATGACCCCTATCTCCAAAAAATTGCCTGATAAAAATGAGTTTTCTAAGCTTGGTGTTGTGTCTGTAAGCGTTTTTAAGGATGTAGATGCAAACAGGATATTTTCACCTAATGAAGAGGGGTTGGAAGGGATAAAGGTTATTATTTTTGAAAAGGGTGAGAATAAAGAAAAAGCAAAAGCGATTACTACTGAGGAGAATGGAAAAGCTTGCTTTGTGGATGTTCCGGCCGGGATATATAACCTGAATATTGACCTTGGTTCAGTGCCGATTGATTTTATCTGCGTAGCAGAGCTGGAACAGACAATCAAGGTAGAGGCAGGCAATGGTATTGAGCTTAAGTTTCCGCTTCAAAAGGCAGGTACTGTTAAGGGCAGAGTCTTCCGTGATGAAAACAGGAACGGTGCCTGGGATGCAGGAGAAACAGGTGACCATGATCTAATGGTGTATGCCAATAATGTCCCTACCTTTACCGGCTCTGGAGGGGCATACAGGTTTAGCAATATCCCCCCGGGCAAGATACGAATGCAAGTAGAGAAATCATGTTTGCCAAAGGGATATGTTTTGACTACCCCTGAATTCTTTGATGTGGAGCTTAAGCCGGAAGATGAGATAGGAGGAATTGATTTTGGTATGGCTGAGCAGGAGATGGAGATAGAGTTTTAGCACAGAATACAGGAGTCAGGAGTCAGAATGAGAGAAACTCGCATTTATTCTGAATTCTGAATTCCGCATTTTCAACATGGAGGTTATTTTAATTGAAAAAGATATTGTGGTCAGGATTAATATTATTAACATTATTTCCAAATAATGGGTGGACAAAGGAGCTTGTTTTTTCTGCTGAGTTACCTGCTTCCTATCATAAGTATAATTTTGATAAACCATCAGATGTATGGATAGGTGCTGATGGGGATATATATGTGGCTAATACAGGCAAAAGATGTGTACAAAGGTTTAATCCGAAAGGTGAGCTTGAGCAGGAGTTTTATGGGGATAATGAGGACATACTTTCAGAGCCGATAGGTGTGGCTGTGGATAGTAAGAAAAATGTTTTTGTAATAGACGCTAAGTTGAACTGTGTGTTTGCATTTAACAAGAACGGCAATGTTTTTGGTATATGGGGCAAGGACTTTATTGGTAAACCTTCAGGGATAGCCGCCGGTGTTATCAATGGGAATGATAAGGTATGTGTTGCTGATATAGATAAACACTGCGTCTGGGGGTTTGATGGAAAAACATTGAGTGTACGAAAGATAGGAGAAAAAGGGACAGGAACAGAACAGTTTTTATCCCCTGCAGATATTGCCTTTAATCCTAATAATTCTATGTTTTATGTTGTTGATACAGGCAATCACCGTATTCAAAAAATATATATTAATGACACCTTTTCATATATTGCTCCGTATAATAGCAGCAAATTAGAAAAAATTGGAACGCTTACCGGGATTACAATCAATAATAATAAGCAAGACATCTACATAGTCGCAAAAATAGAGAAGACGGATGGAAGGTATGAATTTGTCTATAAACTTGATACATATGGCATAAAAAATGATAAATGGGAATGTGGTGGTAAGGCAGGGTTTGGTGTCGGACAATTCAGCAATATAGCCGGGTTATTTGTTAATAATGCCGGGACTATTATTTATGTTGTTGATAGGGATAATAATTGTATCCAGAAGCTTGATAACACAGGAAAATTTGTGGGTTTAATAAGCAATTACAGCTTTGAAGATGGGAGATTTAATTCGCCGGTTGATATTGCCTTTGACTCTAATGGGAACATGTTTGTTGTGGATAAGAATAATCATCGGATTGCCAAGTTTGACAAAACCGGCAATTTTATTGCCAACTGGGGGGGCAAATCATCCCAACTTGAGTTGGGGAATTTTGATTCTCCAACCGGGATCGCCATAGATAGAGGAAATAAAGACCGGGTTCTCGTTGTAGATTGTTACAATAGCCGTATTGGGCGTTTTTATAATAATGGGGACAGTATCGATTCTCTGGGAGCACTTGGAAAGGGTGATAGTAATTTTTCCTACCCGCAAGACATAGCCATTGATTCATCTGGAAATATCTTTGTAGTTGATACTGCTAACAAACGGATACAGGTATTGAATCGAAATAAAGAGTTTGTGACCAAATGGACTGTTGAGGATTCGCCACTTGATATAGAGGTGATAGAAACAGCAGGCGTTAAAGAGATCTATGTAGTTTGCCATACTGCCCATGTGATCAGGGTCTATAATGAGACAGGTGGGCTTATCAGGACAATAGGTGAGCAAGGATCTGATGTGGAGGCAGGACAATTTCGGTTTCCCTGCGGCATTGCGAGAGATTCATCAATGCGGATTTATGTTTTAGACAGAGGGAATAACTGCCTTCATATTATGGATAGATTTGGGAAAAATCTTGGTATCTGGAGATGGCAGACAGGAATGGATTCCGGAGAGATGTCTCTTCCAGAAGGGATAGCCATAGATGCTGACGATAATATCTATATTGCAGACACCGGCAATCATCGTATTCAACGCTTCCAGCCCTTTAATTTTGTGCCTCGTGGGGGTCTTGTCGGCACAGTAACTAATCAGGGCACACCTGTCCATAATGCACGGGTAGATGTCAGGCAACAAGAGACAGAGAAAACAGTGAATACTGCCTATACAGATAGTTATGGCAAGTATACTATTAATGAAGTGCCTCTGGGCACATACTCTGTCGTAATCAGCAAGGATGGTTACCAGACAGGTTATGTTAGACAGGCTGTTTCAATAAAACCAAATAATGTGATTGCACTTGAGGAGGTTGTGCTTGTGTCGATGATTTCATCAGAAGTAGACTTGCATAATTATCCGAATCCATTTGATCCAACGGATGGGGATAGGGTAGGCAGTGGGACAATATCGACTGATGGCACAATAATTTATTACAACCTGCCCCAGGAAGCAAAAAAGCTGTATCTTGAGATATACAACCTTGCCGGTGAGCTTATCTGGGAATATGAGGCAAAGAATGCGGATTGCACGACAGGGAGGCATGATATCCCCTGGACCGGCAAAAGCAAGGATGGTAATATCGTGGCAGATGGGGTGTATTTCTGTGTGCTTACAGTTGATGATAGGGTGGAGACATGTAAGATGGCGGTGAAGAAGTAGGGGGGGTAAATAGTTTTTAGTTTTTAGTATCCACTTCGTTACTAAAAACTAAAAACTGAAAACTAAAAACTATTTAAAGGAGTGTATCAATGATAAAAAGAGTGGTATCTGTACTGATTATTTTAGTTCTATCAGTTAGTTTTGTTGAGGCAAAGGATCTGGGTAAAAGCAGGGCAGCGTTTCTGAAGATAGGCGTTGGTGCCCGTGCTGCGGCTATGGGAGAGGCATTTTGCGGTCTGTCGGATGATATTAGTGCTATTTACTGGAATCCTGCCGGTCTTTCTCAGCTTACACAAACAGAGATTATGACCACACACCATTCCTATTTTCAAGGTATTAACAGTGAATACCTTGCCTTTGTTCATCCAAACAAAAATCAGACAGCATTTGGGGCATCGTTGTCCATGCTTGGAATAAATGGGATAAAAAGGTATGATAAATCTAATAATAATCTTAACAGTAACTTTAAGGCAGATGATATGGTTATGTCTCTTGCTTGCAGTAAGATGTTTGGTCCGTGTGCAGCAGTTGGTGCAGGGTTAAAGATGGTGAAACAAGGGATTGATGATAAGAATACGAATAATCTTGTTGCTGACCTTGGCGGGTTGTATCATACCCCGATACACAATCTGGTCCTTGGGGCAACGGTGCAGAATATAGGCATAAATAGCAGCAGCAATAAAAAACGGGGAGCCCTTGATGACCAGCTGCCGTTCCGTATGAGATTTGGGGCAAGTTATCAGTGGCAGAAATCTATTGTTTGCGTGGATGTTAATATGCCAAATGATGGAGGGCGTACCACAAACCTTGGTGTTGAGTATGCTCTGCCGAAAATAGCAAGATTTGAGACTATGCTGCGGATAGGATACAGGATAGGGGCAGATACAGGAAAGCTTGGCTTTGGTTTTGGTGTATTAAGCAATAATTGTTCATTTGATTATGCCTTTGCCTCCTGTGGTGATCTGGGTAATAGCCAGCGACTCTCAACCTCACTGAGGTTTGGGACATCAAAGCCGAAACACAGGGTAGCGTTGATAGAGCCTACGGATACGAAAGGTGGAAAAAAGGTTGAACCATTGATATCATGGCTGAATGTGCAGCAGTTTGCTTTCGGGTTGTTTATTGAAGAGAGAAATTTTCCTGAGCGGTTAAAGAAAAAGAAGGATGATAAGAAAAAAATGCCTGTGCTTCCAGGTATAAATGCCCCTGCAGAGACAGCAAAGGGCACTTCAACTGCCATAGGTGCAGAGGCTTCAGAGGTAAGGAAGAATGTTGATTTTGATAAGGCTGCAGATGAGATAAATTTTGATGCAGAGGAAGAGACAACCGATGCTGCTGTTCCAACACCGGCAGTACCGGCACCAAACAGCGGGAATGTAGAAAAGCCGCAGGGCACGACTACCACTACCTCCTCGCCGCAGGCAAAAGCTGCTGATGCTGCTGTTCCAACACCGGCAGCATCAGCACCAAACAGTGGGAATGTGGAGAAGCTGCAGGGCACGGCTGCTGATGTTAGTCCGTCGCAGGCAAAGGCTACTGATGCTGCTTCAGACACAGGCAAGAATGCCTGTGCCACCAAGGCTGTCAGTACCGGAGGTGCTACCTCTTTACCGCAGACAAAGACTACTGATGCTGCTGTTGACAAGACAACACCTGCAGATGTCAAGCAAGGGG
>JACQYP010000145.1 GCA_016208205.1 Candidatus Desantisiibacteriota bacterium
AAATAGATAAAAAATGAAACGATAAACAAGTACAATTTGCTAAAATTAAGAGGTGTATATGATTCAGACATATCTAATTAAAAAATGATAGACAATTTTTTAATCGCTTAAACTGAAAATGAGTTTTTAGAGGTGCCCTAAGGATATTGGATGTCCCTCCCCCTCAAATATGTCTTGAATCCTTAGTTACAGAGATTTACTCAGATTGTGATAAGGATTTTGGAATGGATTGGAACCTGAACTGGAAGAATGCTGTCTCATTCTCTGATGGGAAATTGAGATATACCATTACCAGCGAGAATACCAGGATGGGTTTGCTTAATTTTATAAATCTTTTAGTCAAGGAAGGCAAGGGTGAGATCAAGGCTAATCCAAGGATAGTAACCCTTGAAAATAAACCGGCTATTATTTATATCGGAAGGGAAGAGTATCATCAAATAGCCTCGGAGGGATATGGGTATGGTGGTAGGTTAGAGTCAATAAAAACAGGTATCTCTCTCCTGATAACCCCCTATATAGCCGAAAATGGAGATATTACGGTTGAAATAGAAACAGAGGTAAGCGATGTTATTGGAGAGAGAATAGAAAAAATGCCTATTGTTAATAAGCGAAATGTAAAAACTCAAGTAAGGATTAAGGATGGTGAGACGATAATTATTGGCGGGCTGCTTCAAAAAACCAAAGCCAGAGAAAAGGTTCGAATCCCTATCCTGGGCAGGATACCTGTTCTCAGCTTTGTCTTTTGCCGGACAAGTGCTGTGGTTAGAGAGACAGAAACAGTGCTATTTATTACGCCGAGGATAGTCAGGTGAAGATGACAGAGAATCCTTCGGGAGGCTTTGTTGATATAAAAAATGGGATGTAGCTTTAGGGTAATGAAAAAGAACCATCCCATAGACAAAGATTCGTCAACTTATAGTTGACACAACAAAAGGAGGATTTTAGTATGATCAAGCGTATTGTTTTCGGATTGCTTTTTTGGACAATGCTATCGTCGACTGGTTATGCATATACCGTAGATCTGGTAGGTGCTACCGCGCGAAATATTGATGGTATACACCTATTTGCTCAAACGGATCCAACAATATACGATCCAGTAACAGGTACAGCAACACACTATACTTGTGGAGCAGCTACTGCTCGAATGCTGATGGATGGCTATAAAGCAGAAGCGGATCTTCCATCTGAAATGGCTATTTATTCTACATTGGGTGATAGTGTGAATAATTCAATCAGAGAATTGAATGTTGAAGGGAATCGTTGGTATTCTGATCCTTTTGGTATACAGCAGACAATATACTCCCTTGGTGGTACTGTGCCAGCAGTAGCAGGGTATGATTCAGGGTATTTTGCAATAGGTAGTAGGATTGATCGTAATCAAGCAATATATACTACCCTTTGGTGGATGGATCATACCCAGCTTCCAGCAGGTGTACTTACATATAGGGGTAACCATTGGATGGCCATGGTTGGCTTTGAGACTAATGCTTCTCCTATTACTACATACATGCCTGAGTTATCAACGGTTCATTTATTTGATCCAGCCTCTGCAGCAGTTGGAAATAAAACAGTGACAGGTGTCACATGGTGTGATCTGCTTGATAATTATTGGGGGAACCCGGCTAATAGTGCGATCCTGAATACTACGCCTCCTAATAGTCAATGGTACAACATGTATGTTGGCATAGCAGATCCGCCACTTGTTGAGGGTAGTATTGAACTTCCAGATCCGCCAATGATACTGGCAGGTGGAGGAGCATCATCACTGTTGTCTCCAGAAGATGCTAAGACAATGGCTATATCTCATATCAGTACCTTCAAGCTTTATGATCGATATCCCAAATTGAAACAAACGGATATGGTCCCAGGGACACCTTTACTTGTGCGACAGACTGATAATAATAGACAGTACTATATAGTACCATTCTCTTATGAAGGAGAAAGTGCTGCACCAATAAATATGATGCTTAATGCTGATGATGGTTCATTCAGGGAAATTAATGAGTTTGTGGAACCTATTACATATTTGTCTAAGGATCAGGCCACTGGAATGGCATTACAACAGGAGGGTGGTCTTGCTATTGGAACAGCAACTATACCAGTAGAAGTAGTTCTTGACCCTTCAAAAGATGGACAGAGTAATTCATGGGTAATGTGGAGGGCTACTATAAATGGCAAGACCGTAGATATTCAACCTACTACTGTTGATGAAAAAAACAAATGGACTTGGGACACGGTGTGGAACCAGCCTTCAGCACCAGCACCCCAGGGTGGTGCAAGGCTGACAAGAGCCAACAGAAGCGTTAATAATGGACAGGAAGCACAGTTCCAAATGAATATTAAGGCAGATGTGTTTCCATACCTTGAGGCATGGTTAGTAGGAAAAGAAATCTACTGGGAGGTAACTCAGCCTGATAAAACATGGAAAAGGGCAGCCGCATATCTTTTGGTACAGGCAAATACTGCCTATAAAATCACTATCTCAAATGTAAATCCCTTGATATGCAGATCAACAGGTGATACAATCTCTACTTATTATTGGCTGGAAAGAGTAGGGGGACATAGGGATGATGAAACCGGTAACGGGATAAATCTGTCAACCATGACCATAGAGCAAATAGGGGCTATTTGTAGCACTACCCTTCCTGAAACAGTTGAATCACCAGCAGGGGAAATGGTATTCTCTGAAGATTTTGAGGAGATTAGCAAGGTATGTAAGGGCTTGCCATTTAATCCAGATAAGGTGAATAAAAAGGCAAAAGAAGGGAATCTATTTGTGCCGGCTGTAGAAGAAACAGATTGCGATTATAGCCTCTACGGTCTTGGTGCCGGGCTTGTAATAGGACCGAAGGTTGGTGTTACAGAAACCGGCAATAGTTACAATGGAAAAGATAACCAGGGTGATAAATATACAACCAAGGGTGGACAACCAATTATTACGGTTTCTGCCTATTTGCCATAGAAGAGGGTGTAACTTACTCAGGTAGATAAGTTGTAGATGTTTAGACTGTAGTGTTGCGTCAAGTCTAAATTGACGCATAGCCTCATGAGAGTTTGGTAGCCACAGACTAAAGGTTGTGGCTACCAAATTTCAAGCCACAAGTGGCTACTATGAATTTTATGAGATTTGATACGACAGTAGGGTAAAGAAGTAGAAACAGAAGAATTATTGATGCGGTCCGCGTCTTTCAAACTAACAACCTTCAGCCTAAATGCAGCCTAAATAAACAACCTGAGTAGAGTTACATCCTGTCACTACTTATCCGTGTTATCTCTTCCCGATACCTGTATATTCTCCAGATAGCATGGCATATATCCATTACTATTTTTTCTTCCATATGGGAATACAATGGCAGGCAAAGGATATTGTTTGAGACATACTCTGTTGCCGGTAATGGGTGTTGTTGATACCTGCTGTACAATTTCTGCTGATGAAGCGGAGGATGGAAATATTTTTTGGTAGCAATTCCTTCTATATCAAGGGCATAGGCTAACTGGTCCCTGTCTAATCCAAAATCATCCCTATTGATAATAATTCCCAAATCTTTGTAACTGCTTGCATTCCCTGCATCTATCTGTTGGAATGAAATACCGGGTATCTGACAAATATTTTCCTGATATACATTTACTAACCTACTTCTTTTTGCAACAATTTCCTCTATATCCTCTAATCCTTTAAGCCCTATCAAGGCATTAAATTCTTCCATCCTGGCACTTAGTCCAAGGAATTCGCAATCATAATTGCCTGAATTTCCATAATCTCTGCCTATTCTCAGCCTTTTTGCTAACACAGGATCATTGGTTGTAATAATACCACCCTCAATAGCGGTTAACACCTTGGTTGGGCTAAGGCAAAACACCTCAGCATCACCAAAGCTGCCGACAAGCCTGCCCTTGTATCTTGTTCCAATGGCATGGGCAGAGTCAATAATAACCTTAAGATTGTTATCGTTAGCAATCGATTGGATGGATTCAATCTCTACAGGATTACCAAATATATGAACTGCCATTATGGCTGATGTATCTGGAGTTATATGTTCATTGATAATGTTATGGTTGAGGTTATAGGTAGAGGGCAAGCAATCAACAAATACAGGCTTCAGATTATTCCATAGCAAGGCATGTCCAGAGGCAAAGAAGGTGAAGCTTGGAATAATAACCTCTCCTGTAAGCTCAAGAGCCCTTATAACCAGCATCAATCCAGAGGTACAGCTTGAAACACATACTGCCTCTTTTACCCCAAGATAATCTGCTACTCTTTCTTCAAATCGCTGAACATAATTTGAGTTGGTCACCATCCCGGAATGATATATCTGACAGAATTCATCCTGTACCTTTTTTATCTCAGGCAGGGTTGGTCTGGCTATTGATACAGGTTCTTCAAGGATTGGGTTGCCACCCAGGATAACTGGTTTATCATGCCAGATAAGGCTCATAAATATCTCCTTATTTATTTAGGTAGATAGGCTGTAGGCTGTTAGACTGATAGGAAAGAAGGTTGTGGGCTGTTAGATTATAGAAAAACCTCCATCGCCTTTATTTTCCTAACAGGCTACAGTCTATTTACCTATAGCCTATTTTTACTTATGCTTATTTCCACCCTTTGCGGGGCATCAGGGACACCTCGCAACGGACTTATCATCCCAAGAACTGTTTTTTCCAGAATTTCGCGAACAAAACTATTTAAGAAAATACTTTTACCATCAACTGTTAATTCTACTGTTTTCAGCTTTTTTGGCAGGATAAATTTCTTTTCCAGAAAATCAGCAATCAGAAAATGGTCAAGGAGTCCAAAACATGGCACAGTAATATCAAATGCAGAATCGCTTACCACAGCTGCAAGATTATCACCCTTTTGATTACATAACAATCCTTGATCCCTGCCAATTTCCTGACGAAAGATCTCAATCTTGGGCTTGTTTTCGAGTTTATAGCCCTCGGTCAGGATAATATCCATATCTCGCAAATATGTCTGACTGATATCATCGATACCTTGATGCTCCTTTACTGCTCGAAAAAGCATTAATTTATTTGAAGCAGACAGCACAACAGCATCTGCCCCGCACGATTGGTGTTCATAGGTATCCTTGCCCATCTTATCCACATCTTCAAGGCTAAGCTCATGACTATGGTGTTTAATTGTACCTACACGATAACCTCTTTTCTTCAATTCCGGCACAATACCCTTGATCAATGTTGTCTTGCCGCTGTTTTTCCTGCCAACGATAGAAACTATTGGAATCACTTAGACACCTTCCTTGCCTTGTCTTTATTTGTAACCGTTTGTAACTACTCACCGCAGAGACGCAGAGAATAATCAGATTACAGAGTACAGAAACAACTATCAGATTTTGTGTTCTCAATTCTGCTTATTCCGATACTGTTAATCCCTCTGTTTCTCTGCGTCTCTGCGGTAAATTTCCCTTCCTGAGTAGTTACAAGCGTTTTAAGGCTGACAGAACACTATTTATAATATCTGAAGTTAAAAAGTTTAGAAGTTCTGAACATAGTGCAATCAGTATTCTGAAAAGATGTTGTTTTCTTCTTTGTGCACATCCTTTGGTTTTATCCCAGACCTCTGTGATATAGCCGCTTTCTCTGCCTCAATATTCTTTAATTTTAACATAGGAATAACGGTAAAGTCAAGCAAAATCTTTCGTAGAAGTTCTCCTAACCGCAGAGACGTAGAGACGCAGAGACGCTAAGTATGGAAATCAATCAAGTAACAGAGAAGATAATTGGTGTGGCAATTGAAATACATAGAACACTTGGTACTGAGCCTTTTAGAATCTGCCTATTGTAAATAAACTCTAAATCTTCTCCGTGCCTCTGCGTCTCTGCGGTGAATTTCTGTTTACACAGATCGAAAAAATACTTGACAATATGTCACAATCTGTTATAATAGCAACATATTATGATTGCAATGTTTGCTTAAGCCTGTCCAGAGAAAAAAGGAGGGGATGGAAAATGAATTCTTACTTTGCACCTTTGTACCTTTGTGCCTTTGTGCCTTTGTGCCTTTCTGCCTCTCTGTATGCCTTTTGTACCGGTTGCTCTCAGGTAGAATCTCGTGCTGTTTTCATGGCTAAAAAAAATGCCTCAGAATATGCCAGGGATATCCCAGGTGTAAAAAAGCACGAAATTGTGGCTGTAAAGACTGTAAAAAACTTCAAGGATACCATGAGGTTTCTTGAAAGAAATGGAGTAACCTCAGATATAATAAGGGCAACTGCCGGAGATATTGTGGTTATTGTCAGAATTCATCACAGGCTTCAATGGATGGGAAAAAATATAGTCTTTGTCTGTGATTCAAGGGGAAAATTAGAATATATGGTAGAAAGAACGAGGCCAGAGCGACCATATGTTCGCTGGTAAGGCAGCACTGGACAGAAGGCAGAATACAGAATTCAGAAGTCAGAAGAAAGGCTGAAGGTAGATAGACTGTAGGTTGAAGGCACAGAGAAAGAAGAAAGGAGCAAAGGCAATTCTGGCTTCTATGGGTAGAAGATGGCTCACTTGAGGGAACAAGAGCCCTACAGAAAAAATCCAAACAATGTAGGGTGCGTTTCCTTAACGCACCAATGGAGAATTTATCCACAAATTTAATCTTGAAGAGGTACTAAGCACCCGACCATAATATAGCGGAGGGCTTTAGACCTCCAAGAGATGAAAGGCTAAAGCCTTCCACTACACTTTTCTGAAAATTTGTTATAACCAATTATGGTCTGGTACTATCGAGCGTTGCGAAATGATTGAACTTCAGCCTTCAGCCTAAACACCTGAGTAGCTACCTTTTCGTGCTTTTCGTGGAAATTACAGATTATGCCGTTAGCGGTTGAAAAGTTGCGAAAGTGGACATTTGAATGCTGATGTGGCAAAACCGCATATTGAGTTGTTGACGAGTGAGTTGATGGGTGAGGGATGCGAGAGGTAGCTGACCTGACATAATTGGTGGGCATAGCCGATTTAGGGCATCTGGCTGATATAGTCAGAAAGAAAAGGGTAGGGGATAATGCTTACTTTAATTGCAACCTTAACATCAATTATACAAATATCTGTGTGTGCCGTTGCCCATTGTGTGCCTTTTCTCGTGACCCAGATGCAGAGGATGCCTATTTACTATCACTTGATGAGATTGAGGAAAGGGTGAGGGCTATCAACCGTATGGGTGTCCATGAGGTACATATTGTAGGTGGGTTGCATCCTGATTTGCCATTTTCATATCTTGAGGAGATGCTTCAAAGGATAAAGGAAATAAATAGCAATATATTTATTCAGGCATTTACTGCTACTGAGATAGATTATTATGCGAATGTATCAGGAATAAGCCTTGAGGATGTATTGGTCAGGTTAAAGAATGCAGGGCTTTCCTCTATTCCTGGCGGTGGGGCAGAGATATTTGGCCCAAGGGTGCGACAGATAATTGCCCCCAAAAAGATTCCTGGTAAAAGATGGCTCAAGGTCATGGAAACAGCTCATAATCTTGGCTTGCATTCCAATGCTACCATGCTTTATGGACATGTGGAAACCCCTGAGGAAAGGGTAGAGCATATTATTGCTATTCGTGAGCTTCAGGATAAGACATCTGGATTTTTGTCCTTTGTTCCATTAGCCTTTCATCCGGGCAATACTAATCTGTCAAATTGTAAAGGAACAGATGGGATTGATGATTTAAGAACCTTTGCCGTATCAAGGCTCTTATTGGATAATATTACACATATTAAAGGATTATGGATGTATCTCGGCGAAAAATTAGCTGAGGTTGCCTTATGTTTTGGGGTTGATGACCTTGGCGGGACAGGGATTGATGAAAAAATTGTCCATGCAGCCGGAGCAACAACCCCAACTGAGACCTCTGAAGAATTACTGACAAGGGTTATCAGGAATGCTGATAGATGCCCGAAAAAGGTTAATAGCGTTTATGAGGATGTGTAGAGAAGTTGAAAAGCGGAATTCAGGAGTCAGAATTTAGAATTCAGAATAAATGCGGGTTTTTTATTCTGACTCCTGACTCCTGACTCCTGACTCCTTACTCCTGAATTCTGAATTCTGAATTCTGAATTCCGCATTTATTTCTCCCCCATCCCCTTCAGCTTAGCAGCCTGTTTTTTTATCAGCTCAGATAGTTCCCCTCGTGAATAGATACTTTCAGGGTAAACCTGTTGAAGTTTCAGGTATGATTGAGAGGCATTCTTATAGTCTTTGAGTTTTTCATAACACTCGGCAATATGGTAGAGGGAATGCGGCGACATATCACTTCCGGGAAAATTGTCTATCACCTTTTGCCATGCAGCAATAGCTTCTTTGTATTTCTGCTGGCTATAAAAGGTTTCTGCCTTAGAGTACTGGGCATATGGTGTCCAATATGCCTTTGGATATTCCTCAAGCATTTTGGTATACTCATCAATGGCTTCAGTATAGTTGCCCTGTTCCTGAAGGGATCGTGCCTCTTCATACAATCCCTTAGCTTTTTTATTGCTTAATTTTTCTTGAATAATCGCTATTGTTCCTTCTGCAGCCTGGGCATATATTGTTTGTGGATATTTTTTGACCAAACTATTAAATTGTTCCAATGCCCTGATCAAATCACCTTGTTCATAAGATCGTTGAGCAGATACATATTCCTCGCTGACCCGTTCTGCGCTCACCCCTGATAACTGATGGATCATTTCTTGTGCTTTTTGAGCCTGATTTGTTTCAGGATATTCATCTGTAATATTCTTAAACCCCTGTTTTGCCTTTTCATACTCACCCAGGTTGTAATATCTCTGAGCAATCTCAAAGAGCCTTTCTATCCTCTGAGCCTTAAGAGAACTGCTTGCCTCATCCATTCCCGTCTTTGCCAATGTGGCATAACTGCTCTCTGGATATTCCAATATAATCCTTTGAAATGTTTCAATTGCATGGGAATAGTCCTCATTTCCAAGGTATTCAAGGGCTTTTTTGTACAGGTCAGTAGATTTATCTATCTCATTGTCTACTGCTGCGATGTAGCCGTAACCTTCAGGTTGCGTATTTACACGGCCAGCAGACTTAGCAGTCTCACTGTTTGTTACAGCAACAGCAGCAGCAGGGACAGAAGGTTTTTTCGCGGCAACATTTTCCTTTTTAACGGCACTCTTCTCATCTGTCGTCTGTTTCCGACTTTCAGCCTGTGTAGCACAGACATTCTTGTCTGTGTCTGTTGCCTGTTTAAGAGCACTCTTTGACAGGTCGCAAAATTCACTTTCCGGATATTTAGAGATAATCTCTTTGAAACCCTTGATAGCTTTCTCTATCTTGCCTTCATCCAACATTTTTTGAGCATCATCATATGCTGTCTTTGCCTCATTATAAGAGGCTTCGGCTAACATCTGATTGATTTGAGTTAATAGCGGCTCTGCTTCTTTGGCTGATTGGCTGTCTGGGTATTCCTTTATTACCTGTTCCATGGATGCTTTGGCTGCGGCAAGGTTTCCCTTTTCACAATTCTCTTTTGCATTATTCAATAAATTGGCTAATCGCTCTTCCACAATTAAATCAGCTATTTTTGGGAGGATCTTTTTTGCCGGATCCACATAATTACTCTGCGGATAATTTTTTATGAGAGCTTCAAACATCTTCTGAGCCTCAGCATATCCTTTTAATTTGAAATTACACCATCCGGCAGAGTATAGGGCATAATCTATATACTTAGAATCAGGATAATCAGAAATAACCTTTTTATATTCAGGGAGTGCTTTGCTATGATTTTCCTCGTAGTAGTATGTTTCGGCTATCTTTAATCTGGCATAGTGATTATACTTGCTCTTTGGGAATGCCTTTAGAAAGTCCTGAAATACTACTCTTGCCCCCGGGTAATCCTTTGCCTTGAATAATGCCTTAGCCTTTTCAAGGGTATTGAGCTCATCACCGAGTGATTTCTCAACTGTTTCTGTTCCTTTTTTCTCAATCGTTTGCACGCCTTTAATACCCTTAATAGATACTGGTTGTGTCTTCTGTGTCTTTGAAGCACTTGACATCTCTGTCAGGCAAACTTGAGCATACTGCGCCTCAGGTGTATTGGGATATTCTTTTGTTGTTTGTTCATAAGATTGACGAGCTCTGTCGCGATCATCTATCTTCCAGTAACAGTCCCCAAGTTTATTATAGGCTTTAGAGACAAAGGAAGAATCCGGATAAAGGTCAATTACAGCCTGATAAGAAAGTAATGCCTCCGGGAAATTTTCCTGTTTATACTGGCATTCACCAATGCTGTACCATGCCTCAGCTGCATGTTCACCCTCTGAAGCAAATGTGAGATACTTTTCAAATAATTCAGCGGCATAATCATATTCTTCCTTTTGGAAGGCTGTTTGTGCCTGTTCATAGTAAATCTCTGGATCAGTAGCATATAGATTTGACGAAAGACATATGAGTAGTAAAAACGCTATAACTATTTTTTGTAACATATGTTTACACTCCTTATTCAGGTAGATAGGCTGTAGGATGTTAGACTGTAGGAAGAAAATCCATAACCGTTCACGGCTATAAATATTTGTAACCGTTTACCGCAGAGACGCAGAGTTCGCCGAGAATCGCAAGAGGACAAAAGGGAGACTAATGGTTAATATGTTGAAGGACAATAAGTGATCCGCCGCCAAGTTCTTGGTCCATGAAGAATCCTACAGCATACTCTGCGTTTTCTCTGCGTCCTTTGCGTCTCTGCGGTGAACAGATACGAAAATCCTAATAGTCTACAGCCTAATAGCCTACTTCTCTACCACAGCCTTCTTCTTCCTCCCGGCAGCAGCAAAGCACAACCTTGCCCCATCTGCTGAGACATCGACCATAACCTTGCCTTTCTTGAATTTTCCTCTCAGGATCTCTTCAGCCAGAGGATCCTCAATATGTCTTTGGATTGCCCGTCGCAATGGTCTGGCACCATAGGCAGTATCAAACCCCTTCTTAAACAAGAAGTCATGGGCTGCCTGGGATAACTCAAGGGTTATTCCTTGATCCTGGATTCTCGAATTCAAGTCTTTTATCATTATATCTGCAATCTGTATGATATGTTCCTTACCAAGGGTATGGAAGACGATAACATCATCAATCCGATTCAGGAATTCAGGGTTAAAGGTCTTTTTCATTTCACTCATGACCTTATCCTTCATATCATCGTATATATCCTCTTTTCCCTTAGTTATAAACCCAAGATCCTTTACCTCAAAGATATCCCTTGCCCCGACATTAGAGGTCATTATCATCACGGTATTCTTGAAATCAACGGTATGACCAAGGCTATCGGTTAGATGTCCATCCTCAAAAACCTGAAGCAGGATATTAAAGACATCCGGGTGTGCCTTTTCTATTTCATCAAGGAGAACAACAGCGTAGGGTTTTCTCCTTACCTTTTCCGTCAATTCCCCGCCCTCTTCGTAACCGATATATCCTGGAGGAGCACCAACCAATCTTGACACGGCAAATTTTTCCATAAATTCAGACATATCAAGCTGAACGATTGCCTCATCATCATCAAACAAGAATTCAGCTAGTGTCTTTGCCAGCTCTGTTTTTCCCACACCGGTTGGACCAAGGAAGATGAACGAGCCCATGGGTCTTTTTGGATCCTTTAAGCCTGTTCTTGCCCGACGCATGGCTCTGCTCAGGGCAGAGATTGCCTCATCCTGTCCTACAATCCTTTCATGGATTGCCTCTTCCATTCGCAAAAGTTTTTCCACCTCTTTTTCAACAAGCTTGTATACAGGAATACCGGTAAGCTTTGAGAGTATATCTGCAATATCATCGGCAACAATCTTCTTTTCTACAACTCCTCTTTCCTTTTCCCATTGTTTTTTTGTTTCATCAAGGTTAGTCTTGAGGGTTCTTTCCTTATCCCTTAACTTAGCTGCCTTTTCAAACTCCTGAGCACCGATAGCAGCATCTTTTTCCTTAGTAACCTGAGCTATTTCCTGTTCTAATTCCTTAAGGTCAAGGGGCATGGTTGTATTTTGAAGCCTTGCTTTTGAGCCGGCCTCATCCATAAGGTCAATGGCTTTATCCGGGAGAAACTTGTCTGCAATATAACGATGGGCAAGTTTTGCCGCAGCCTCTAATGATTCATCTGTAAACTTTACACGATGGTGAGCCTCATATTTATCCCTTAATCCCTTCAATATCTCAATGGTTTCGTCTACAGACGGCTCATCTACTATAATTGTCTGAAACCTTCTTTGCAAGGCAGCATCCCTTTCCACATACTTTCTATATTCATCTAAGGTAGTGGCACCAATACACTGGAGTTCACCACGAGACAGTGCCGGTTTAAGGATATTTGCAGCATCCAGAGCCCCTTCGGCTCCTCCAGCACCAATCAGGGTATGCATCTCATCGATAAACAGGATAACATCGTTTGATTGTCTTACCTCTTGCATCACCCTTTTTAATCTCTCCTCAAACTCTCCCCTGAATTTTGTACCGGCAACAATAGCTGCCAGATCAAGGCATAATACCCGTTTATTGACCAATACCTCAGGTACGATGCCTGAGACAATTTGTTGTGCCAATCCTTCAACAATGGCTGTTTTCCCTACCCCCGGGTCACCTATCAATACCGGGTTATTCTTGGTTCGTCTGGCAAGAATCTGGGTAACCCTTTCTATCTCATCCACCCTGCCAACTACTGGGTCAAGCTTATTTTCCTTTGCCAGCATGGTTAAATCTCTTGAAAAGGCATCTAATACCGGGGTTGATGTTTTTTTGGGATGAGAGGCAGCCGGCTTTTCACTCGGTATGCCGCCGCCAAGCAGATTCATAGCCTCATTCCGCACGGTATCAAAATTTATGCCGAGATTGATCAGGACTTTAGAGCCAATACCCTCTCCTTCACGGATTAATCCAAGCAACAGATGTTCTGTTCCAATGTAATTATGTCCTAATCTCCTTGCCTCTTCTACAGATAATTCTAATACCCTTTTGGCATGAGGGGTAAAGGGCACATCGCCATAGGTAAGCATCTCAGAACCCTTTGGGGCTACCTTTTCTACCTCAATGCGAATACTCTCAAGGCTTATTCCAAGGTTGCTGATGACCTCAGCTGCCACACCCTCTCCCTCTCTGACTAATCCAAGCAGGATATGTTCAGTCCCAACATAATCATGCCCCAATCTTTTTGCCTCTTCCTGAGCAAGACCTAAAACCCTTCTTGCCCTTTCTGTAAATCTTTCAAACATTCTTTATATCCTCCTGTCTGTCTGTGTGTTGTAAGTTGTATGTTGTAGGTTTAGGATGTTGTAGGTTGTAGGTTGTAGGTTAAAGAGGTATCATAAATTACATCCTAAACCTACAACTTACAACCTACAACTTACAACTTACAACCTACAACTTACAACATCAAACATTCTTCATACCCTCCATCATCTTTTTTTGTACGACCATTGCCCTGACCACATCTCTTTCCACAGCTGATTGTGGATCTTGAACCAAAATCTGAATATGAGCAGGCTGAACAGCGATTAGTAATTCATTTAATATCCTGATAGGAATATTTATCATCTTAAGCCCTACCCCAAGCCTGACTGCTGATAATAAGTCCATAACCTCGCCAGAAGAAATAATTTTGGCTGCACACAATGCAGCCATTGCCCTATAAACCTGATCCTCTACCTGTATTCTGGATTGCTTCAATAGCTGTTCTCTGGCAGATTGTTCTTCATGAATTATCCTCTGGGTTATCTTTTCTACATTATCGAGTATTTCCTCTTCCTGTCTGCCAAGTGTAACCTGATTGGATATCTGAAAGAGATTGCCGCATGATTCACTTCCCTCACCATGCAATCCACGGATGGCTAAGCCAAGTTGTGATACGGCGCGCAGTATCTTGTCTATCTGTTTGGTAATACTTAATGCAGGCAAGTGGACCATCACCGATGCCCTCATGCCTGTTCCAACATTGGTTGGACAGGCGGTTAAATAACCCCATTCAGAAGAAAAGGCATACTCCAATTTTTCAGACATTTTATCATCTATCTGGTTAATTGTATTCCATGTAGCGTTTAATTGAAGCCCTGAGGAAAAGGTCTGTATCCTCAGGTGGTCCTCCTCATTGACCATAATATTTACTAACTCCTTATCTCCAATGATTACAGCTCCAACCTTACCCTTGGCATGTTCAGGGCTGATTAAATGCCTTTCTACCAAGAATTGTCTTACCAGAGAATCAGCATTTTCCATATCTATAATCTTAGAATTTAATAAAAAAGGGTTATCTTTTATAGCAGACTTTACCTGTGTGACAACCTCTTTGAGATATTTATCCTTTGCCCAGCAGGTAAAAGGCAGCCGGGCTATATTTCGAGCTAAGCGTATCCTGCTGCTGATCACTATCTCTGATAAAGGACCACTTCCATCAAGCCATGCAGCATGATTTTCAAGGAATGTTTTTAATGTCATTATTTGCCTCCAAATGCAGAGCACAGAGCACAGAGCACAGAATACAGAATTCAGGAGTCAGAATGGAAAAACTCGTATTTATCCTGTATTCTGTATTTTACCTACTGCTCCATAGCCTTAATCTTATCCCTCAACTCAGCTGCCTTTTCAAACTCTTCAGTCTTGATAGCAGCCTGCAATTCCTGACGAAGTTTATTTATTTCATCACCACAGCTGGGTAAAACATCCTTTGGTTCTACCTTTGGACTGCCGGCAGGTGAACTAACAGCTAAAGCAGTTGGTCGTTTTCCTGTATGTTTTGTACTGCCATGAATCTTCCGAAAGATTGTTGAAAGCTTTTGGGAAAAGGCTTGATAGCATTCACTGCATCCAAACTTACCCCTTTCACAAAAGCTGGGATAATTCAAACCACAATTTTTACATCGCAGCTCAACCTCCTGGGAGGTAATTTTTTCCGGTTCAACCAATCCACCAAGTAGGTTTGCAATGGAAATCTGGCTCATCATCAGAACCCCTTTTTCGTGAGCACATTTTTCACATAGATGAAATTCTGTTTGCTTGTCATTTATAATTTGCTGAAAAAATACCGTAGCCTCATTCTGCTTACACATCTCACAACGCATTAATAGCCTCCTTGCTTACAGAATACAGAAGTCAGGAGTCAGGAGTCATGAGTCAGGAGTCAGGAGTCAGGAGTCAGGAGTCAGGAGGAAGAAAGAAACCTTCCGCTCAACTTTTATCTTCTATCTTCTGAATTCTGACTTCTGACTTCTGTATTCTGTATTCTGTATTCTGTATTCTGACTCCTGTCACTTGTAACATTTATATCATAAAGAATTGAAAAAGTCAAGCATAAAATCTGTAATCAGGACAAACAAGCAAAAAAAAGCTTGACTTGCGGCTATGTTTGGGGTATAATTTATAAGCATTTGGATAAGCGTTTGCAAGTATAATCTGATAATATGGAGTGCGAAAGCTTACTTGCTTTCGCTTTCAGCTGTGATGGGGGAAAGAAAAGCAGTCGTAATCGGCTACCTATAATTTAAGGAGGAAACAGCAATGCAAGAAAAGGTACGGATTGGGATTATTGGCGGCAGTGGGCTTTATCAAATGGATGGGGTAGAGGATGTTACAACAATGGCTATTGATACCCCTTTTGGTAAGCCATCTGATGAATTAATCATTGGCAGCCTTAATGGTGAAAAAATAGCCTTTTTAGCAAGACATAAAAGGGGGCATTGTATCATGCCCACGGAGCTAAACTTTGCAGCAAATATCTATGCCTTAAAATCAATTGGTGTAGAATGGATTATCAGTATTAGTGCTGTAGGGAGCTTGAGGGAGGAGTTACGGCCATTGGATATGGTTGTCCCTGACCAGGCATTTGATTTTACTAAGCATCGGACTTCTACCTTTTTTGGAAATGGGATGGTAGCTCATATCGGCATGGCTGACCCATTTTGTCCCATCTTAAGCCAAATCCTGTTTGATGCAGCTACGGATGCAGGATGTTGTGTTCACAAAGGGGGAACCTATGTTTGCATTGAAGGCCCACAGTTTTCTACTCGGGCTGAATCAAATGCATATCGTCAGCTTGGATTTGATATTATTGGCATGACTGCTATGCCGGAGGCAAAACTTGCCAGAGAGGCACAGATTTGCTATGCTACACTCGCTATGGTCACAGATTATGATGTCTGGCATGAATCAGCTCATGATGTTACTGTAGAGATGGTTATAGCAAACCTGAATAATAATGTTGCCAATGCTAAAAGGATAATCAAGGATATAATCAATAGAATCCCACAAGAGAGAGGAAGTAGTAACTCTGGCAGCATATGTGGTTGTGCCTCTGCCCTAAAGGATGCGATAATTACTAATCCTGATATAATTCCGGATGAAACAAGGGAAAAACTGTCGTTGCTGCTTGGATAGGTTGATTGGGGTCAGACCTTGAAAGCTGAATTAACTTGATAAAATAAAAATAAGACAGGTAGAGGGTATAGTTAATTCAGCTTTCAAGGTCTGACCCTAAAAAGGAGGAACTGTGGATAAGAAAAAGATGAATAATATTATTTCGAGGTTTAATGAGGCAAGTGTGCTTGTGATAGGTGATTTAATGCTGGATGAGTTTGTCTGGGGCAAGGTAACCAGAATATCACCAGAGGCACCTGTGCCGGTGGTAGATGTTACCTCAATTACCTTTTCTCCTGGCGGGGCAGGAAATGTGGTAAACAATATTCGTGTCCTTGGCGGGAAGGTGTATCCTGTGGGCATAATTGGTGAAGATGGTACTGCTCAAAAGTTGATTACAGAATTAAAGAAAAAAAATATTGATATTGATGGGATTGTTATTGACAGTGAACGGCCAACAACATTAAAATCAAGGGTTATTGCTCACTCACAACAAATACTCAGGATTGACAGGGAACAAAGAGGAGAAATCCAGGAATGGGTGATAAAGCAAATGTTGAGCTATGTTAAGATGCTTTTGCCGGAGATAAAGGCAGTGGTTATCTCTGATTATGGCAAGGGGGTTGTTTCTCCAAGATTATTAGAGGAGTTAATTCCATTGTGCCGAAGGAATTCTCTGCCGATAATCGTTGATCCAAAGGTAAACCATTCCTTGTATTACAAGGGAATATCTGTGATTACCCCCAATCACCATGAGGCAGGAGAGATTGTTCATCAAAAGATTACAGATGAAGAAACACTTCTGCTTGCTGGGCATAGAATACTTTCAGAGCTTGAAAGTGAGGCAGTGTTGATTACCAGGGGCGAGGATGGTATGTCACTCTTTGAGAAGGATGGAAGCATTACCCATATCCCTACAGTTGCAAAAGAGGTCTATGATGTGACCGGTGCAGGGGATACAGTGGTAAGCGCAATGTCTCTAAGCCTTGCCTGTGGGGCAAAGATGAAAGAGGCATCTGTTTTATCTAATTTTGCAGCAGGAATAGTGGTAGAAAAGGTAGGTACAGCTGTGGTTACTGCCCCAGAATTGAAAGAAAGGATCAATAGTTCTTATGAGTGAAAAGATTAAGGATTTAAGTGAACTAAAACAAATAGTTGATATGCTGAAAGGTCAGGACAAAAGGATTGTTTTTACTAACGGGTGTTTTGATATTCTGCATGCAGGTCATGTCAAATACCTTCAGGAAGCAAAAAACCTTGGCGATGTCTTGGTCATAGGACTAAATACAGACTGGTCAGTATGTGCTAATAAGGGTCCTTCGCGTCCATTGGTTGGCGAACAGGACAGAGCAGAGGTTCTGGCAGCACTCTCTTGTGTTGATTATATCGTTATGTTTGATGAATTTACTCCGGAAAAATTGATTGAAAAAATAGTCCCAAATATCCTTGTTAAGGGTGGTGATTACGAAATAGACGATATCAAGGGCAGGGAATGCGTCGAGGCAAATAACGGAAGGGTTGTTGCCATACCATTTATCCCGGATAAGTCTACAAGTAATCTGATTAAATTGATTGTTGAAAGGTATGGCCGATAAAAGAAGGGGTTTAGGCTGAAGGCTATAAATCATTTCGCAAGGCACAAATCAAGCCATTCAATATCTTCTCTGCTTCTACGACCTTTGGTTCAATCAGAGGTAAGTCCTTGTTAGGCAAGAAGCCTACTTCAGCCTTCCACCTTCAGCCTATCTACCTAATCAGTGCCAATGCCTCAATTAATGCCTTACCCTTATGCAGGGTTTCAAGGTATTCGTCTTCTGGTGAAGAATCATTTACGATGCCGCCGCCAACATGGAAATAAACCTGATTATTTTTTATCAAAAAGGTACGGATAGCAATATTTAAGTCCATGCTGCCGGTAAAGCTTATATAACCAATGGATCCTGTATAAATATGCCGTTTATTTGGCTCTAACTCATCGATTATCTCCATTGCCCTTATCTTTGGTGCACCGGTTATTGAACCGCCGGGAAAACATGCCTTGAGCAGGTCAAAACGGTCATTTCCCGGTGAAAGCTTGCCGCAGATAGTAGCAACAGTATGGAATACGGTTGGATATGTTTCGATCCTCCGCATGTCCTCGACTACAACCGAGCCATACTGGCATACACGACCAAGGTCATTTCTCAGAAGGTCAACAATCATCAGCAATTCTGCCTTATCCTTTTCGCTCAAAAGAAGCTCTCTTTTAAGTTTTTTATCCTCAGCCCTATCCTTACCCCGTGGTCGTGTGCCCTTGATTGGTCTTGTTTCTACATAATTGCCTTCAACCATGATGAACCTTTCTGGTGATGAACCTGCAATTATTACCTCGTCAAAGTCCAGATAGCTGCCAAAAGGTGCAGGGTTTATTTTCCTTAGCCGTTGATATAACTCAAATGGCGGAACAGAAATGCTTGTCGTTAATCGTTGAGCCAGATTTACCTGATAGATGTCTCCGGAAGCAATGTATTCCTTTGCCTTTATCACAGCCTGAATATATTCTTCCTTAGTAAAGTTTGAGGTAATGGGTTGTGTAGCTGAAGCGTCCTCGCTTTGGCAGGTGTTATTTTTTATTCCTATCTGTTGAGGCAGCTCCTTCGTAGCCCAAGATTCTATCTTGGAAGAATTTGCCTGCAATTGATCCTTCACCCATTTTATCCGAGAAAGGGCTCGTTTGTGACGCAAGTCGCCTTGTTCCGGAAAGCCGCTTGAAGAGATATAAGCCTGCCTCTGTTTATGGTCAAAGATAAGGATAACATCATACAGGCAGACAATACAGTCAGGGATATTAATATCATCCACAGCCTTTGCAGGTAATTCTTCCATGAGATTACGCATCTCATAGCTAAAATACCCAACCCCACCACCAAGGAATGAGGGTAGGGGAGGAAGCCCCTCTGGCTGAAGGAGTCCCTCTGGTACAGATAGTTTGTATTGATCAATAATCTCTCGAAGAATGATGAATGGGTTACCATGAAGTTGTAGGGGAGAGGAATCGCTTTCTTTTACAGTCAATATCTCTATATTTTCTCCCTTGCTCTTGAATATTAGGAATGGGTCAAATCCAATGAATGAATATTGACCAAGCCCATACCTATTCATGCCGCTATCAAGAAAAAAAGGGTATTTCTGGTCATTAAAGACAGGAAACACAAGGGCTGGGTCAACAAAGGGAATGTGCTTGATTACTGGAGATGCTGTCTCTGTTAAAAAAGAATTTAGCAATGCTATTCACCTTATTGTAAGTGTTCAGGTGTCAGGTATCAGTAGTCAGGAAAAACTTTTCAACCTGTGCAAACGACTTTTTTTTAACGCAAGAGTTCAGCAAAGATTACACAGAGTTCGCAGAGGTTAAACAATCTGTAACCGTTCACAGTTGTCGGTTCTGAACTGACACCGTATATTGCTGTCATTCCTGTGCATCACTGTCATTCCTGCCCCGTATCAAGTACGGGGTAAACTCCTGCAGGAATCTCCCCTTCAGGTGTCCTAATCGTCTCTATGGACATAAGAGAGATTCCTGCATACGTAGGAATGACAATGTCTTCTGTTCTTTTGTATCTATCCACTGTGAACGGTTAAATAATCTCTATCTTCTCTGCGTCCTTTGCGTCTCCTTTGCGACCTCTGCGTTAACCTATTGATACAGCTAATGTTTTTCTCCGTGCCTCTGTGTCTCTGTGGTGAATTCCGATTGCACAGCTGGAAATTTATTTGGAGTGCGGTAGCTTACTTGCTACCGCTTTATCTAATGCAGCGAAAAAGCGAAAGCAAGTAAGCTTTCGCACTCCAAATTATTAAAACCGATACTGTCCGGCTAACCGATACTCATTGGTTGTCTTGGTATACCTGACATCGTTGGCAATGGTAACCCGTTCTCCGTCACCATGCAGATACACCAGATCACAAGTCAGGTTATTAGTTGTAAAGCTGGCACCAAGTGTATAGAATATCCGTTCCACATCTACAACATTGGTCAGACTTATAGCCTTGTCTGGTACAGGTGATGGATCTGTGAGCATACCGGCCCGAATTGCCCAAGCTGAATTTGGTCTGTATTCCATGCCTGTCCGAAATCTGGTTACATCTGTCCAGCCAAGATCCTTGTCTCTGGTATCCTTTAATATCTGTCCATCTGGTGAATAGTCAATATCCTTTCTCATACTGCTCCACATGCTTTTAGTAACATCAGAGGTAATGGTCAGGTTTGGAGCAGCATAAAGGGCGATACCAAACCCACAGGTAGCCGGATGGTTATACTTACGGGTAAAATCGGCTTTTTCCTGCATTGTTATAACTGTACCACTGGTACCGGCAGGCACAGGATAACTTGCCTTTGCCTCACCCTTTAATGCCACCTCTGAACCACTGCGATAGACCATGCCAAGCTGCAGAATACTCGATGGCTTAAAGAGACAGCCTATCTGCCATTCCAGATCATTTCCATCGCAGGTACCATCCGATTCATAGGTATAGCTGTTAATACCAGATACATCTTTACGGGCATGCTTCTCCATATCACCACCTATTATATTCAACCCGATCCCGGTGGAAACCCATGGGGCAATCTTTCTGGCCACAGAGATATTATACACTATTGTTGCTATCTTAATGTTGTAGCTTGCTGTTACTCCATCTGTGGTATCTTTCCAATCGGTCTTATACCCTGCAGGGGCATAGGCTCCGTAACCAAGGTGGTAATTGCCCATTTGAGCATATCCGCCAATGGCAGGCAGCCAGACATTAGAGGTAATATTTGCCCCTGATGATGAAAATGCTCCGGGTTCCTGAGTCAATCCCACTGTACCTGCATACGGTCGATAGAATATATCCTCCTGATCAGTATCCATCTGATTAATCGGAGGAATTGGTCCAAATATCATCTTTGGATTAGCCACCCCATTCCCATCGCTGCCATCAATGCAAAGTCGCGACATATCTACCTCCCCGCCCTTACCCTGTAACTGAGTAAGTCCTGCAGGGTTCCAGTATATGGCAGTCCATTCATCAGCCAGTCCAATGGATGCACCACCCATACCAATTCCTTTTGCCCCAAG
>JACQYP010000146.1 GCA_016208205.1 Candidatus Desantisiibacteriota bacterium
AAATAGATAAAAAATGAAACGATAAACAAGTACAATTTGCTAAAATTAAGAGGTGTATATGATTCAGACATATCTAATTAAAAAATGATAGACAATTTTTTAATCGCTTAAACTGAAAATGAGTTTTTAGAGGTGCCCATTTAATGAAAATGAAATATTTGTAGGCGAGCAATATGGGAAATTTGATTTTGATATCAATAAGCAGATTGTAGCCGAGTATTCAGATATTGAGGAAAAAATGATTTTCAAACGGATTTTGCGATAACATTTTAAAAGGGGTATTTCGATGAAAAAAGATAAGATACAAGATATGCTGGATGAGGTTATTGATATTTTTCTTGCTGAGGACATTGTTGAATTAGAGGTTAAGGATAATGAAAAAAGGGTGAGAATTAAACGGGCAGAGGCGAATGGGGCAGCACCTCTGACAGGTGAGGAATTTATTCCGAGGACAAATGCGCCTTATATTCCAACTCGCAAAAAGAAGCTGCCGGAAGAAAACGCCAACTGGAAGAAGATCACCTCGCCCTTAACCGGTACATTTTACAGAAGTTCTTCGCCGGATGTTCCACCTTATGTAGGGATAGGAAGTATCATTACGCATGGACAAACACTGGGCTTATTAGAAGCGATGAAGATGTTTAATGAGATAAAGTCAGAGATGTCTGGAAAGATAATGAAGATTCTTGTGAATAGTGGGGAAACAGTAGAGACAGGGGCTACGCTGTTTCTGGTAGAATAGTAGACGAAGCGTCTCGCTTCATATTGTGGGTTAGGGAGAAAGACAGGAGGATTTAGAGATATGTTATTAGCTGATTTATTAGGAAAAATGGTTTCACAGGATGCCTCTGATTTATACCTCAAGTCAGATACACCTGCTACCTACAGGGTAGCTGGGGAAACTATTCAGGAGAATACAAGGCTCAGCCCTATGGATGTAGAAAGGCTGGCTTATTCAGTCATGGGTGACGAGCAACAGGTTGAGTTTGTCCGGACAAATGAGATGAACCTTGCATTTAACTATCCTGAGCTTGGCAGGTTCAGGTGTAATATCTATCGTCAACGAGGAACAGTAGGGATAGTTTTTCGCAGGGTAAAGGCTCAAATCCCAAATGTATCGGATCTTGCTTTGCCGCTAATATTAAATGAGCTTGTTATGGACAAAAGGGGATTGATACTGGTAGTTGGAGCTACGGGTTCAGGTAAGTCTACTACCCTCGCTGCCATGCTTAATCATCGTAACGAGACAGCCGGCGGGCATATTATTACCATTGAAGACCCAATCGAGTTTGTTTATAAAGATAAAAAAGCCATTATCAGTCAACGAGAGGTTGGGATTGATACCGAAGCCTATGATGCTGCCTTAAAAAATGCCCTCAGGCAAGCCCCTGATGTTATCCTTATTGGTGAGATGCGTGATACAGAAAGTGTTTCTGCAGCCATATACTTTGCTGAAACAGGTCATCTGGTAATGAGCACATTACATTCAACCAATGCCTTTCAGGCTATAGAAAGGATGCTGCAATTCTATCCTGGAGAGATGCATCCCCAGATACTTATGCAGCTTTCCCTGAACCTTAGGGCTATTGTCTCTCAGAGATTAATCCCGCGAGCAGATGGAAAAGGTCGTGTTGCAGCAGTAGAAATCATGCTGGTTACCCCTCGCATCAAAGACCTTATCAAAAAGGGAGAAATTTCTCAGATTCGAGGGGCAATCCAGTCAGGATCAAAGGATGGTCTCCAGAGCTTTGAACAGGCATTGCATGAGCTTTATACAAAAAACTTGATTACCCTTGATGATGCTATGGCAGCAGCAGATAGTGCCAATGATTTGAGGCTGAGGATAAAAGGGATGGCAACATTGTAGGAGCGGAATAGAATTCAGAATTCAGGAGTCAGGAGTCAGAATGAGAGAACCTGCTTGCTTACTTGTAAAGGGAGAGTTTAACCCTCACCCCGTCTCTCTCCCATGAGGTCTATTCTGAATTCTGACTCCTGAATTCTGCTTTAGGTATAATATGGCACGATTTGATTTTAAGTTTCAACATATCTTAAATATTAAGAAGCATAAAGAAAATCTATTACAGGAAGAGCTATCTCAATTAAAGCGCTTATTCCAACATGAAGAATCTGTCCTCTGGGGGATAGAGGATCAGACAAAAAAATGCCTGTTTAAGCTGAAAGAGCTTCAGGCAGGGATGATCTCTATTCAGGAAATCATGGATTACCATAATTTTCTCATTAGCCTGAGCGAGGATATTACTGCTCAAAAAAACAAGCTTGAAAGCCTTTCTACAGAGATAGATGGTGCTATCTCTAAATTGGTCCATGCCTCTCAGGAAAGAAAAATCTTTGAGAAATTAAGGCAGAAGAAATGGGATGAATTTCGCATAGAGGCGGGTAAGGAAGAACAGGAATTTATGGATGAGGTGGCATCAATTGGTCATGAGAGAAAAAATAAATAGGAATGATTACTCAGCCGCAGATAGACGCAGATAAGCTTAAAATAAGTAGCCGCTTGCGGCTTGAAATATGGAGTGCGAAAGCTTACTTGCTTTCGCTTTTATTTTCGCTTAACTAAAGCGGTAGCAAGTAAGCTGCCGTATTCCATATGAATTTTGTAGCCGCAAGCGGCTTAAAAGAAAAATATCTGCGTCTATCCGTGTAAATCAGCGGCACAAAGGTACAAAAAATGAAATCCAAAAAAAACAATGAGAGCACTGAACACACCAAACCCAATCAACCTTCTCTCATAGACGAGATTGTTGGGATAATACTGCTTGGGTTTAGCATCCTGTTGATGTTGGCATTGATAACTCCAGAAAAAACAGGCAGTGCTGGAACATATCTGCATGATTTATTTGTTAGACCATTTGGCAGGAGTGCGTATCTCATCCCTGTAGTCATAAGTATCTTTGGCTGGGATCGTATCAATGCAAAGGGAATAAGAGGTATCTCAGGTATCATTCGCGGTATAGGCGGTATTTTGCTGCTGCTTGCCTCCTCTACCCTGCTTTCGCTTTTCTATTTAATCCATAATATTATGACAGATGGTGGTTATGTTGGAACACATTTTGGGATATGGCTGGCAAATAATTTCTATTATAGCTCGTATGTAATTGTTTTTACCTGCATAGCACTGGGTTTTATTCTGCTTACTCAATATTCGGTTATGGTGCCGTTTAATATCTTGAAAAGGGTAGGTACCTGGGGCATACGGCTAATCAGACTACCTGAAACAGAGGATGATGAAAGGCAGGAGAGGGTAGCTGTCAAGGGCTCAGACAAGGAAAAGAGAAGAACAGAAAAGCAAGAGAAAGTGGTAAAAGAAGAGGAGGCAAAAGCAGGGACAAAAGAGGTTCATATCCCTAATATTGTCCTACCAAAGGAGATAATCCTTACCCAAACAGAGAGCATCCAGCCCTCAGAGGGTAGCGAAAAAACATATCAATTGCCGGATATTGCCCTGCTTCAGGATCCGCCGCCTGCCTCAGAAAAAGACCTGCGGGAGGATCTATTGCTGACCTCAAAGCTTCTTGGTGATACCCTTGAAGAATTTGGGATTGATGCAAAGGTTGTTCAGGTAAACAGGGGACCCGTGCTGACGAGCTTTGAGGTTCAACCGGGAACAGGCGTAAAGGTATCCAAGATTGTTTCCCTTTCAGACGATCTTGCCCTGTCATTAGCCGCACCAAGCATCCGTATTGAAGCCCCTATCCCCGGCAAACAGGCTGTGGGTATAGAGATACCGAATAGAAAGGCAAATATGGTTGGACTTAAAGAGGTGCTCCTTTCAGAACAGTTCCAGAATTCATCCTCAATCTTACCATTGGCATTGGGCAAGGATATTATGGGTAATCCCATAGTTACAGATTTGACCAAGATGCCTCATATGTTGGTTGCCGGTGCCACAGGATCAGGAAAAAGTGTCTGTATAAATGGTATTATTATGAGCCTGTTATACAAAACACACCCTGATAATGTAAAATTCCTGATGATTGACCCCAAGATGGTGGAACTGAGTGTCTATAACGGCATCCCACACCTGCGATTTCCAGTTATTACTGGACCAAAAGAGGCGGTCAAGAGCCTGAAATGGTTGGTCAAGGAGATGGAAGAAAGATATAAGCTCTTAGCCGGAGAAGGGGTGAGACATATCGAGGGCTATAATAATAAACTCAGTACAAGGGAAGAACCCACTATGTCCTATATAGTAGCAATTATTGA
This sequence comes from Candidatus Desantisiibacteriota bacterium, assembly GCA_016208205.1. Next base: position 4,228 of record JACQYP010000146.1, read on the forward strand.
TGAATTGGCAGACTTGATGATGGTTTCTTCTCAAGAATGTGAGGATTCTATTGCCAGACTCGCTCAAATGGCAAGAGCCGTTGGGATTCATCTTATTCTGGCTACCCAACGACCCTCTGTAGACATCATTACCGGTGTAATTAAGGCTAACTTCCCTTCCCGCATTGCTTTTCAGGTTTTCTCCAAGACAGATTCAAGAACTATCCTTGATATGAATGGGGCAGATAAGCTTCTTGGCAGGGGAGACATGTTATTCTTGCCGCCGGGAGCACCCAAGCCTACCCGTATTCAGGGGGCATTTCTCTCTAATGAGGAGATTGAGGATGTTGTGAAATTTATTACATCACAAGGGTTTGAACCACATCAGGAAAAGTTTACAGCCAATACCCTGGAAGAAAAACAAACCATTTTTGATGAGGATGACCTTCTTGAGGATGTCCTCAGATTAGCGGTCAGAAATGAAAGTATCTCTACCTCTATGATTCAGAGAAAGTTAAAGATTGGTTACAATCGTGCCGCAAGATTGGTTGAACTATTGGAAGAACATAATTTTGTCGGACCAGCCGATGGTGTGAAACCAAGAGAGGTTTATGTCAATCAGGAGGATTTAGACAGGCTGTTTGAACAGCATAGATAATAAGGTAATTGCTTGCGGTTCAGTGGGTAAGAGAGCAAACCATCAACCGTGAACCTTGAATCGTGAAGGGAGACAACCGGAGTAATTACAAATTTATTGACAATCCATTCATGGTATGATAAAATATCAGGTATTAGTGAAAGGTGTGCCTTGTTATTACAAGTCTTTAGCGTGGAGAATTCCTTCATATGCTCATTTATAATAAAATACGATTTATCAAGATTTGTGCCGTTCTCAGTATCTATTTGCTGTTATCCTTGAATCTTTATGCAGCATCACCTGATACAGGGCAAGTACAAGGAGATAGCATCTCTGGCAGGGGTAGCATCCTTGGCAGAGGCAGCACCTCTGTCAGGGGTACTGCCTCTGACAAGGGTCACAGGCTGGAAGTCTGTGCTACCTTACAATCATCATGGCCATGCCTTCAGCAAGATGTTCAGCATACCGGCAGAAGTACCCTTTCTGGACCTGATGCCTTGCCAATAATAAAGTGGCGAAAGCATGTCCAGGGTTATATAAGTGGACAGCCTGTTGTTGATCAATTGGGCAGGGTATATTTTGGCAGTTCAGACGGCATGTTCTTTATTATTAAACCGGATGGCAGTGAGTCAGGGATAAATCTCGGCAGCGGCGTGGACTCTACCTGTGCTATTGGTCAATCCGGTACGATTTATGTTTTGTGTAAGGACGGCAGCCTTTGTGCATTAGACAGAGAAACATTGCGTGTTAGATGGAAATATTCTACCAATACCCCTTGTTCATGGGCATCTCCTGCTGTTGCAAAGGGTGCAGATGAAATAATATACTTTGGCACAGGTGACGGCAATCTATATGCCATAGACAAGGATGGTAAACTACTCTGGAATGTTTTTCTTGGTGCCTCTATCCAGTCAACACCGGCTATTGATAAGTCGGGGATAATCTATATCTCATCAACCAACGGCAGTTTATATGCTGTAACCCCTGATGGCAAGATAAAATGGGAAAAAGGGATTCGTGTCTCACCGTTTTCTTCTCCATGTATCTCTCCAAACGACGGATATATTTATGTTACTACCCTTGATAATACCCTCACAGCCATTGCACAGGATGGCAGTATGAATACTCTTGAGATAAATTCCTCTATCTATTCCTTGCCTGCCTTTGGTCATAATCAGGAGATATACCTGGGGACAGAGGATGGGCTTTGTATCATTACCCCGGATGGGATACAGAAGGTTTCTACAGGGGCTATCTTTCGCTGTCATCCGATAGTTGACGCAAAGGGTGTGGTTTATGTTGCCTCCCGTTCTGGAAACATCTATGCTGTCCTTCCTGATGGTAAGATAAAATGGAAATATCCTGTTGGGCTGACACCATGCCCGATATCTCTTGGCCCAGATACACTCTATGTTGGGGACAGAAAGGGTGATGTTTACGGGCTTGTCAGCACGAATAAGGCTTTACCGCAAAAGGGTGTTAAGCTGCCTGACAGCCCCAGAGACCTGCAAATTTCAACGCACCTAAAGGTGCTCGCTACTTCCAATCTGAAAGGGTTTGAAAATATTCTTTCATGGAAGGATGCAGGAGACAGAGAGGATGGCTTTATTATCGAAAGAAAAACCCCAGACAGTGATTATGCAGAGATAGGCAGGGTAAATAAAAATATCATCAGCTTTAAGGATATTAATCTATCCCCGGCTATGGATTATTCTTACAGGGTCTGTGCCTATAATACCGGCGGTATCTCTAAGTACAGCAATGAGTTCATTCTTACAACCCCCCAGATACCACCGTCTTCACCCTTAAGCCTTCAGGTAACTGTTGTTGGCGGGACAGGGACAAGCCTTTCGTGGAAAGATACTTCATCTAATGAATCAGGGTTTGTAATAGAAAGGTTAGAGGGGGTAGGTTTGGAACCTACCCCTACGAGTGCTACCTACACAGAGTTATGCAGGCTTGCACCGAATACAATCAAATATGAGGATAACAATCTTTTGTCTGATACGGATTATTCTTATCGAGTTCTATCCTATAATGAGGCAGGGCGTTCAGGATATTCAAATGAGACAATGGTGCATACACCGAAGCTTCCGCCATCTGCCCCTGATGCACTTATCCTGACAAGATTTGACAGGCATGAGGTAACCATATCCTGGAATGATAATTCTCAAAATGAGGATGGCTTTATCCTTGAAAAAAAGATGGACAAGGGGACATGGACACTTCTTTGTACCTTGAAGCCGGATTCCTTGCAATTCGCAGACAAACAAGTTAAGATAAACAACAGGTATTGCTATCGAGTGTGTAGCTATAACACAGTTGGCAGGTCAGGATATAGTAATATTCTGGAGATTAACACGGTGCCGAATCTGCCTGTCCAGCCTACTGATTTTAAGGCAGGCTTTGTATCTGCTAAAGGTGTCTTGCTTGCTTGGATGGATAACTCTACTAACGAAAACGGCTTTAAGATAGTCAAGGCAGTAAAGGGTCAAAAAGAGTACAAGCTTGTTTGCACCCTTGAGCCGAATACAACAAGCTATGAAGATGCAAGGGTAATACCCGGGACAACCTATCTTTACCGTATAGTTTCCTTTAACAGCTTTGGCAGGACAGAATATACCAAACCGATAACCATTACTATTCCGTCCCTTCCCCCGTCCAAACCGGAAATCGTGGATGCCTTGCTTGTTGAACCAACACGGGTAAAGATCACCTGGAAGGGGACGACTGTGAATAAGACAGGTGCTAAGGGTGACACCTCATTCAAGATACAGAGAAAAGATGCCGATAAGGAAGAATTTAAAACCATTGCTACGGTTAGATCCGATAGTATTCATTATACGGATACAAATCTTTTGCCTGATACCAACTATTCATACAAAATAGTTGCCTGCAATAAAGATGGAGAAGGGGTATCTGATGTAATAAATATTAAAACCTCAAGGGGATTGCCGCAAGTGCCGTCAGGACTAAAAGTTGCTGATGTTTCTCAAGCAGATATTTGCATCTCATGGGCTGGAAATAATAACGAGGCGGGTTTCAGATTAGAAAGGAGAAAGGAAAATACCCCTTATAACGAGATTGCCACTATGGGTGCAGGCATAACAAGCTATGAAGACACGGATGTACTCCCGAACAACACCTATTTTTATCGGATTTGCAGCTACAACATGGATGGAAACTCCAAATACTCTTCAGAGATACAGGCAGCAACAAGGGATACGCAGCCGTTTTTCCCCTCAGAACTTAAGGCAGTGACAGGGGAAGACGGTATTGAGCTTTCATGGCAGGATAATTCGGCAAATGAAAATGGGTTTAGACTCGAACGAAAGCAGGATACATATCAATTTGAAGAGATAGCCGTTGCCGGAGCGAATAAAAGATATTATAAAGATAAAAATACCAGTCCTAAAACAACCTACCCCTATCGTATCTGTGCCTATAATGATATTGGTAATTCTCTTTATAGTTATGAGGTAAAGGTAGTTACGCCGAGCCTGCCGAGTCCGCCGAATCCGCCTGCCGGATTAAAAGGGATTGCCACAAGCCCATCCCGAATAAACCTTTCATGGATAGATGCGTCTAATGATGAGGAAGAATTTATTATCGAAAAAAAGATTCGTGAAAAATTCTATGAGATAGGAAGGGTATTGAAAAATAATACCGTATGGACAGAGATAAACCTTATACCAAAAACAACTTATACCTATAGGATATGCAGCTGCAACAAATTTGGCATGTCTGATTATTCTGAGGAAGCCTTTATTACTACCCTTCAGCCGCCATTAGAATCCCCAGGCAATCTTGAGGCATCTGCAATTTGTGAGGGTTGTGTTCAGCTTACATGGCAGGATAACTCTGATGGGGAAGCAAGGTTTATATTGGAGAGGGCATCTAAGACAGAAGACTTTCAGGAGATAGCCTTTATTGCCTCAGAGGGTATATCTTACATGGATATCAAGCTTCTTCCTGATAACACCTATCATTATCGCTTGCGGGCTGTTAAAGGAAATGAGTATTCAGGCTATTCAAATACTGTTGTGGTGAAAACTCTTAATGCTATTCCAAAGGCGCCTGATAATCTGATTTCAACTACTTCTTCCAGAGAGGTAATTGCCACTCAATGGAAAGATAATTCCTTAAATGAGACAGGCTTCCGTATTGAACAGGCAGAGGGGACAAGTACCGAATATAAGACAATAGCTACGGTTGGGCAGGATGCAGAAAACTTTGAGGATAGGGATGTTCTGGGTGGGCTGAGTTATCAATACAGGGTAACTGCTTATAATGAGATGGGTGAGTCTCAACCGTCAAATACATTGCTTGCTGTTGCCCTTGCACCTGGTGAGGTCAGCTTGCTGCGTAAATTTATTCAACACTCGCTTGGTCAGGAAGAATTTGCACCCAGATTAAAATGGAGTTTTCAAACCGGACAGGGCATAAGAAATTCATCTGCTTCTCTTTCGCAAGACGGAAAGATGTTTTTTGGTTCTACAGATGGGAAGGTTTATTGCCTTAATGCAGATACAGGGGAACAATTATGGGTTTATGAAACACTAAAACCTATTATTTCTTCACCGGTATTAGACAATGATACGATATATGTAGGATCTCGAGATGGGTATCTGTATAGCCTGACTACAGACGGTCAGTTGAGATGGAAATATTATACCGGTGATTCTATTGAATCCTCTCCGAACATACATAACGGGGTAATATATGTTATCTCTACATCTGGAGATCTTTATGCCCTTCTATCAAATGGTGATATAAAATGGAGGATACAATTAAAGGGTATGGGATTTTCTTCACCTATAATCGGGTTTGACGGCAAGATATTCGTTGGTGTAAATGGGGATCAGGAAACCAGTGCCCTTTATGCCCTTTCTGAATGGGGACAGGTACTGTGGAAATATCCTCTTGTTTATGGAATTCGATCATCAGCCGGGGTAGGATATGACGGTTCTATCTATGTAGGGGTTAAGGATAAAAACGGTGATAAC
>JACQYP010000147.1 GCA_016208205.1 Candidatus Desantisiibacteriota bacterium
GAGGGGCAGGGGTGGTTTCTTTGTATTCCTTGACCTTACCCCTTGGGTATCGAATAGCAAACGGAGAGTTGGAATTTATCCCCAGAGCAAGCATTTCTTTGAGTTCTGCTGCATCCTTTGGGGCACATATGGTAATATTGGGCATGTGTCTGAGAAAGGCAATGTCAAACACGCCATGATGAGTTGCTCCATCCTCGCCCACCAATCCGGCACGATCCAAACAAAATACAACAGGCAGGTTTGGCAGGCAAACATCATGCACTATTTGATCATATGCTCTTTGTAGAAATGTAGAATAGATAGCCACCACAGGTTTTAAGCCACTTGCTGCCATCCCGCCAGCCATGGTAACTGCATGCTCCTCAGCAATGCCAACATCAAACAGCCTGGCAGGAAACATTTCCTTAAATTCCCCTAATCCTGTTCCATCTTCCATGGCTGCCGTAATAGCCACTATCTTTGGATTAGATGCAGCTAATTCAAGTAGTGTTTTACCAAACACCTCGGAGAAGGTAATCCCTTGACTCTTTTGTGGTTGTCCGCTAATAACATCAAATGGACCCAGCCCATGAAACATATCTGGATGTTTTTCAGCAGGTTCATAGCCATACCCCTTTTTTGTGATAACATGAAGCAGGATAGGACCTTTCAGCTTTCGCACACTTTTTAATGTTTCTATAAGCAAGGGAAGATTATGTCCATCTACTGGTCCGATATATCGCAGCCCAAGATCTTCAAATAATACCCCATGGACCAAAACATTCTTTATTCCTTCTTCAACCCTTTGAGCCAAATCAGCCACAGTGTTTCCAATCCTTGGAACCTTAGCCAAAAGCTCCTGGATATCCTTTCTAAATCGGTTATATATTGGTGCAGTGAGAATCTTGTTCAGGTATTTGGCAAGTGCACCCACGGTGGGTGAAATAGACATTTCGTTACTGTTAAGGATGGTCAATATATCCTTACCCAAATATCCTGCATGGTTCAATGCCTCAAAGGCCAACCCACCGGATATTGACCCATCTCCAATGATTGCCACTATTTTTTGTGATTCTTTTTTCATATCCCGTGCAATAGCCATGCCCAGAGCCGCAGAGATAGAGGTAGAGGCATGTCCTGTGGTAAAGGCATCGTAAGGGCTTTCTTCTATTTTTGGAAATCCTGCTATGCCTTGAATCGTTCGCAGAGAGCCAAATATATCACTTCTTCCGGTAAGTATCTTATGGGCATATGCCTGATGTCCTACATCCCAGATTATCTTATCCTGTGGGGCATTAAAAACATAGTGCATTGCAACGGTTAATTCCACCACTCCAAGGCTGGAGGCAAGATGCCCTCCATTTGTAGATACCGTGTTGATAATTAATTCCCGTATCTCGGGCAACAGTTGTTTTAATTCAGGTAGGGTTAGTTTTTTTAAGTCATCTGGTGAAGTTATTTTTTCTATGATCATTTAATAGCCTCTATTCCCAATAAACTCAGCAATTTGATATAATGGGGTGCTGCTTCCCCCAAATTCATCCAGCAGACTTGTTGCTTTTGTGATTAATTGAGATGCCCGCTGTTTTGATTCTGCAATACCATAGACAGCAGGGTAGGTAAGCTTGGATTGTTCCATGTCACTATTTCTCATTTTCCCCTTTTCCCCTTCTATTTCTATGATATCATCTACTATTTGGAATGCAAGCCCTATTAATTCGCCATATTTGGTCAGGGTATCCAGCTCTTTTTCTCCGCCTCCACCGAGGATACAGCCTGCCTTTACAGAGGCACATATCAGGGCACCTGTTTTGTGGGTATGAATATATTGAAGCACAGGTGCCTCAGGCAGCTTATTTTCACTCAGCATATCTACTACTTGTCCACCAATCATACCAAAGGTACTAATGGCATAAGATATTTCTTCTAATATTTTGTTGTTCTGCTCTGGATTTTTCCCTTTGGAGATCAAATAAAAGGCATGTGTAAGCAATGCGTCCCCAGTCAGAATGGCTATGGCTTCACCATATTTTTTATGACAGGAAGGTTTTCCACGGCGAAAGTCATCATTATCCATGGCAGGAAGGTCATCGTGAATCAGGGAATAGGCATGTATCAATTCAATGGCACAGGCAACCATTAAGGCATCCTCTTTTTTGCCCCCCACAGTTTCACAAGCAGCCAGACAAAGGATGGGTCTAATGCGTTTCCCGCCATTGATAACGCTGTATCTCATTGCCTTATGGATAATATCCGGATACTCATCCTCTGGTGGAAGGTATTTATCTAAGTTGTTATCTATTAGTTTGGCATTTGTTTTAAGGTATTTTGATATGTCCATATTTTTGTCTCCTTTTTTGTAAGGCTGAAGGGGGGAAGGAAGGCTGAAGGGGAGAAGGCTGAAGGCTGAAGGAAGAAATGTCCTATTCTTCTTCTGTCTTCTGTCTTCCACCTTCAGTCTTCAGCCTATCTACCTTCAGCCTATACCCACACCCACCTTCAGCCTTCATTTTCGCAGCTAAATGGCTGTGTTGTCAGCTCTCCATCCTTGCCTTTGGTCAGTATCTCTATCTTTGACCGAGCTGCCTCAAGTTTTTTTGAGCAGAGATTGGAGAGCTTCATCCCCTTTTCAAACAAGCCCAATGCATCATCAAGTGGAAGGTTGCCACCCTCCATCTTTCGAACAATTTCTTCAAGTTCCTGTAGCGATTCTTCAAATTTCATCTGTCACCTTCTTTTGTCATCCCTTGTCAGAGTATAGCATAAAAGGGAAAAAAATGCAAGAAATTAAGTAGCTATTCAGCAATTCTCATTTTGACTTTTTTCACCACGGA
>JACQYP010000149.1 GCA_016208205.1 Candidatus Desantisiibacteriota bacterium
CCTATGCCCCAACTATCAGCACTATTCAGGATAGAAAATATGTGGAAAAACAAGATGGCAGCTTTAGACCAACAGAGATTGGAACAATTGTAACCGATGTGTTGATTGGTGCATTTCCTGATATAATTAATATTGATTTTACAGCATCAATGGAAGAGAATCTGGATAGGATTGAAGAGGGAGCAGTTAATTGGGTAACCGTTCTCAAGGATTTTTATCAGCCATTCTCAGAGGCATTAAAAAACGCAGGGGATAAGATACAGGATGTAAAAAAGCAACAAGAGACTTTGACTGATGTTAAATGTGTAAAATGCGGCAGTCAAATGGTGGTCAAACTCGGCCGGAATGGAAAATTTCTGGGGTGTTCTAAATATCCTGAATGTAAATCTACTACACCTTTTGATGTGGATGAGCAGGGCAATATCAGTGCAGTTAAGGCAGAAACGACTGAGGAAGTCTGCGATAAATGCAGCTCGCCTATGGTGATTAAGCTTGGACGGAATGGGAAGTTTCTGGCCTGTTCTGCGTATCCAAAGTGTAAGAATGCAAAGCCGTTAAATCAAGGTACCGGAGAGATTCAGGAAACAATGACTGATGTTAAATGTGTAAAATGCGGTAGTCAGATGGTGGTCAAGACTGGTCGCAATGGGAAGTTTCTGGGATGTTCTAATTATCCTGAATGTAAATCCACTACCCCTTTTGAGGTGGATGAACAGGGCAATATCAAGGCAGTTAAGATAGAAACGACTGAAGAAGTCTGCGATAAATGCAACTCACCCATGGTGATCAAGATTGGACGGAATGGGAAGTTTCTGGCCTGTTCTGCATATCCAAAATGTAGGAATGCAAAGCCGTTAAACAAGGGTACTGATAAGGTTAATGCGGCTAAGACAGAAACGACTGAAGAAGTCTGCGATAAATGCAACTCACCCATGGTGGTTAAATCTGGACGGAATGGGAAGTTTCTGGCCTGTTCTGCGTATCCAAAGTGTAAGAATGCAAAGCCGTTAAATAAGGGTACGGGAGAGGTTAATGCTTAAGGCTGAGCCAACAGATGAGAAATGCCCAAAATGCTCTGCCCCCTTGATTCTTCGCAGTGGCAAGAATGGTGACTTCTTTTCCTGTAGTAAATACCCTGAGTGTAAATATACCAAATCAATTGGGATTGGTGTTATCTGTATGGCTATTGACGAAAATGGGCAGGAATGCGGCGGCAATATTGTGCGTAAACCATCCAGAAAGGGATTTTTCTATGGGTGCGATAACTACCCTGCATGTAAATTTGCCACATGGGATGAACCCACAAACAACAAATGTCCGAACTGCCGACAGATGCTGGTCAGAAAGATGAAAAGGGGCGAAGAGGTAATGCTTTGCGTGAATAAGGGTTGTGCTTATAATGAGGGCAGGTAGGATGTATGGACACCAGACAACCTGAATAGTTACAATAAAGGTAACTGTTCACAGTGGATAGATACAAAAGAACAGAAAACATTGTCATCCATGCATTGTCATTCCTGCGTATGCAGGAATCTCTTTTATGCTCGTGGTGACCAAAAGGAAGGGTTAGGACACCTGAGGGGGAGATTCCTGCAGGAGTTTACCCCGTACTTGATACGGGGCAGGAATGACAGTGATGCACAGGAATGACAGCAATATACGGTGTCAGTTCAGAACCGACAACCGTGAACG
>JACQYP010000153.1 GCA_016208205.1 Candidatus Desantisiibacteriota bacterium
CCCTGCACCTTCAAGGAGACATCAGAAGATTGTGGGAGAATTACTCAGACAGATTTCAAATTATTTATTGGACAAATCTTGCGAGGTGTATGTTGCCCCATTTGATGTCCGATTGCCTGAATGTGATGAGGGGGTAGCACCTCTGGCAGCTGATGAGGAAATAGAAACCGTGGTTCAGCCGGATATTGTAGTTGTTTGCGATAGAGACAAACTTGATGACAGAGGAGGTAAGGGTGCCCCTGATATAGTTATAGAAATCTTGTCTCCATGGACAGCAAAAAAGGATCTTCGAACCAAATACAATTTATATGAAAAGCATAAGGTAGTCCAGTACTGGATAGTTGATCCGGAAAGGGAAGAGGTGACCATATTTAAGCTTGAAAATAATAAATATGGAGAACCTGAAGAATATAGCAAAGACGATAAAATAAAGGTGGATATTTTTGCAGATCTTGAAATAGATTTGAGGACAATATTTGTAGTAGATAGGCTGTAGGCATTTAGATTGAAGGCTGTTAGGAAGATAAAGGCGAGAGGGTTGTGTCTCAAAACCTACAGCCTAACAGCCTTCAGTCTAACAACCTGAATAAATGGAGGCTCCAATGTCAAACTCTCAATACATACATCAATTTTCATCACCTCATACCCGGGATGTGGCTCTGTATCATCGTTTGAGTATGGATATTATTTATTACAATCCAACGATTAATCCTGCGACTTTGCCTATAGATGATGATGGATACAGGGCAACCACAGGGGGTTGCCTCTACACTGACATCCAGCCGGAGATATCTGTTATGTATCTCTTGCTTACAGATAATTGCACCCTGAGATGCAGGTATTGTACGGTACAGTATAATCTTGAAGATGCCCCTATCAAGGTTATGGATGAAGCCACTATTAAGAAAAGCATTCAGCTTTTCAAAAAGCTGTCTCCATCCGGTAAGAAGGCAAGCATTACCTTTTTTGGCGGGGAACCAACCCTTAATCCAGATGGGCTTCAAGCTGCACTTATAGAAATATCCCGGGTCTTTGCTCAAGATGAGATTCAGGTTTTTATGGTCTCAAACGGCACGGTAATTACTGAAAGAATAGCTGATATGCTTGTTAAATATCAGGTCTTTCCTATAATTTCTATTGATGGCTGGCAGGAAATACACGACCGGATGCGGGTACATGGAAACGGTAACGGCAGCTATCAGGATGCTATTGCCGGCTATAATCGATTAAAAGATAAAGGGCTTAATGTGGGAATATCCACATTGGTTGGCAAACACAACTGTGAGCATTTGCCTGAGATTGTTTCCTTTTTTATCCATGAGCTTTCCGCATTTAATCTGGGTATGAGTCTGCCACATGTCCAGCCGGAGGCAGCAGATATCTCAATAGAATTACTTACCCCTAAGTTGATAGGTTCATGGGAAATAGCCCGGGATAATAATTTTTATATCATGCAGATTGGCAAACGGCTTAAGGCTCTTGCCCAGCAAAAACCAATTTTAAGATCATGCCCCGGATCAAGTGGTTGGTCTATGATTCGTATCCTGCCCAATGGAACAATAACCCTTTGCGAAAATATGGGGTTGAGGAATAAGGCTGTCCTGGGTAATGTTAATCAGCATCTTACCCCTGAAAATATTATTAACCATACTGAAACCATTGATTGGAACAAGAGACACCCATACAATATCAATAGCTGTATGTCTTGTCCTGCTATTAGTATATGCGGCGGCGGCTGCCCTTATGATGCCTTCTTAGAAACAGGCAGCATCCATAACCCGGAGCAAAGGTCGTGTTACTTAAGCAATCATCTGCTTGAGTGGGCGATATGGGATATCTATAAGCGGGTAGATATGAGTCAAGGCTTTGCTGTGCCGACTCGAGAGCAAAGGCAAGGGATTTTGCCTGAGGAATTGCCGTATTTTATTTCTGATGCAGGAGTGAAGTAATGGGTACAGAAAGGCACAAAGGCAATACAGAGAGGCACAAAGGCACAAAGGCACAAAGGCACAAAGGGACAGAGAAGAATTTTTGTGTCTCTGCATTCTCTGTGATGTCAGCATGTTTCATAGCTGTACTTTCTATATGCTCAAATTGCCTTCGTGCCCTCTTCCTCCCTTCTTCTCTTCCTTTGTGCCTTTCTGTATGCCTTTGTGCCTTTTCAGCCACCGCAGAAGATGTAGATATAGGCATGGGGCTTGGCATTGAACCCCAGGAAATGGTATTTATCACCATACCACTTAATACAACAACGACATCATCTTTTCTTCGATCTACCATTTATATTATCCCAAATCAAACAAGTCATGGTTTTCTAATAATTCAAAACAATACATCGGATGATGCTGTTGTTCAGATGGCTGTTGTGCCTGAAAATATACTGGATAATGCACCTGTATTTACCATCAACCAAGTTAATTTCCTGATTTCTGCATCTTCATCCAAATCCATTGAATATGCCATCACCTCTTCGTTATTAACCCCTATAATGTGTTGTAAATGGAATATATACGCAATGTTATCCGGGAAGGATGGAATACATACCACAATAATAGAGATTAACGGGCACATGCTTGGAGCAGAAATACTGCCGGAGACGGAGGGGTATATTCAGGGAACGCACCCTACGCCGAATATTCTATGCACAGTATTTCACGATACTAATGGGGATGGTGTCCTCTCTTCAGACGAGAAGGGGATGGAAGGGATAGCCTTGTGTATTAAAGACAAGACAGGGACAACCACCACCACTGGACAGGCAATGTTCCAGTGTCCTATGTCAGGTACTCAGACCATATCAGTAGACATTAACACCGTACCTATTGAATATGTATGTGCCATCCCTATTGAGCAGACCGTAATTATCCCGCAAGATGGTATTGTCTTCTGTAATTTTCCATTGCAATTATCAAGCAGAATAGAGGGATTGGTATTTATCGATGAGAATCGAAATGGCTTGCCTGACAAGGGTGAACAAGGCGTAAGGGATGCTGTCATCTATGCCAATGATGGTATTGCTATGACCTCTTATGATGGCAGTTACAGGTTCAGCGGTATGTTGTCCGGCAAATATACCCTTAAGCTGAACGAGGGGTCGATTATTGATGCAGGCTTTTCTGATTATGAACCAACAACCCCAACCACTATCGATGTAGAATTGCAGCAGGGACAAAGACTTAGGGCTGTTAATTTTGGTATAGCGAAAAGGGAAAAAGAGATTGAGTTTGAATAAAAAAATCTGTGGATATATTAGGGGCGACCCATCTGAGCCGCCCCGATAAAAAGGGATTCTTCTCTTCTAAGCTAAAATTTGCCTAACACGGTAGCAGTGCTACATTAACCAACGATTGGCATAAGGGTGAAGGTTAATGTATTTGTGTACTCACCCTCTGTATACCTTGCCAAATTGGCGATACCAAGGTTAACTACTATCAATCTTGGTGCCTTGGTTGACATCTTTACCTCAAAGAGGTGCTGTGACTGATTGTGAAGACGAAGCCATGTGGCATATGCCTTATCTGTGGCAGCACCAGCATGCACATTTAATCCTGCGGTAGATGTTCCCATGGTAGCAGTGTAATCACCATCACCACCCATGTTATTCCTTGGGTTATCCTCTATCCTTTGCGTACTACTTGCAGTCATGGTTGATGCTTCCATTACATCACCTGAACAAGCATTTGCATAAGCACCCTCCAAATCATTCTGCAGGATATAGGTCTTTTCCGTGCAAACAGACACATAGGTATCTTCCAATCTTAAAATGTGCTGCTGAGTAGCCGGCTGAAGACCATGAACATACAACGCTGCCCCATCCTGAGCATTGGTGAATATGGTCATCTCTAAAGCTGCTGTACGCTCAGCAAACCCCTTGCCAATGTCGTTGTTAGCATCCTGCATTACATTCTCAGTAGCTGAATCGTAACCAGTGTTGTTGGTAAGGCCGGGGACGAAACCAGTGACAGGGACATCTTCATGGTAGAATGTCCAAGTATCACAAGTATGCCCCAAAGAAGGAGCAGTAGTGATCCATCCTCGCAATATGTAAAGTGCTCGGATCTCTTCTAACCTGTCGGGTGTTACTGCTGAGTTGCGATTCCACCTTCCCACAGGCACATCCCCAGTATAAATCTTCATTGCATCGCATACTGCATCAATGAATGTGCTTTCTGGTCCGCCATGATCACCTACTGGAACAGGCATCAGAATACCAGCTATTGCAAAGCTACGAGTATCATTGGGAAAGGTATGATCCGGTGCAACCGACCGTGGAAGAATCCCTATTATCACCACCTTTTAACGAGGAGAGGACAGGGACAAGCCCTGCCCCTACTACTTGCTACCTTGCATTCTTTTATTGACAAATCCGCATACATAGAGTAAAATTATCAATTAACAATTATCAATTAATAATTGTTAATTGGTAATTACTAATTCTACTTCAGGAGCCACAAATGTCCAAAAAAACAAAAAAATCAAGCACAAAGCCAATATCTAAATCATCAGCATGGTATCATCATCTCCACATTCCGCATTCTGCATCCCTCATATTCCTTGCTGCCATAGCCATCATTACCTCCCTCAATACCCTTTGGGGTGAGTTTGTTTATGATGATACCATGACCATCCTTGAGGATAAGAGGATTCAGGATTGGCACCAGATATTTCACTGGACACCAAGGCATATCAGAACCATCACCTATATTATTGATTACCATTTCTGGGGATTAAACCCCTTTGGAT
>JACQYP010000142.1 GCA_016208205.1 Candidatus Desantisiibacteriota bacterium
ACTCATACCCGAATCCGGCAAGGATTGATAAGGCAAATGCTGCGATGGAAAAGAATTTAACCGGATAGCGGATGAGATTAAACCCCGGCAGATATTGATAAAAGAAGGGATAGATACTGCCTGAGGCAATAAGCAGGAAAAGCAGCAGTAACAGAGCCCAAAACCTCTTGCGATGAGTAAATATGGCAAACATAGCCAGTAAAAACGGCAATATCCCCAAATAGATGCTTTCAAGCCAGCTCTGACCAAACCAGAAGTGATTTTTGTCAACATAATTGCCGGTAAAAAATGGGCATATCAGGTTAAATAGCTCCCAGGGCTTTAAGGAAAGACTGATTACATGTGAAAGATCCATGCCGCTGCTTCTGGTTGAGTGGAAAATAATTTCTAACAATGGCAGCAGTTGGGGAAGAAAAAAGGCAATGCTTATCAAAAAAGATAGAATAAAGGTGCGAACTGCCCCATTATGACATGGCAAAGAATAGATAGAGTAGAGACCAAGAGCCATTGAAACCATGTACCATACAGACGGCTCTCCGCCAAGAAACGCAACACCAAGGGTTACACCTGTCAAGATGGTATACCTGAATGCCTGTGTACCTTTGTGCTGTTGTAGGTTGTAGGTTGTAGGTTGTAGGTTTATGATATGCCTTTCTTCCTCTGTCTCTCTGCTTCTCTGTGTCTTCTTTTCTTTCCAGTTTCCAGTTTCCAGTTTCCAGTTCCCAAGTGCCTCTGTGCCTCTGTGCCTCTCTCCCTCTCCTGATGGGAGAGGGACGGGGTGAGGGTTCAACTGTGCTCTTGTATAAAACAAAAAGATAAGCGGTGTCCAGGCAGCAGCAGAAAGCGTGGTCAGCATGTCCACCACAGAGAGCATATATCCGCCAAAGGCATAGCTCAAAGCAGAGATGAGGGAGCCGGTAAAACCTGTATTCCATTCCCTCATCAAGAGATACATAAATATACCGGAAAGCAGGAAGTGTGTCACAATGTAAAGGTTAAATCCAAAATGAAACGGCAGGATATAGACAAGTATTGACACAGGATAAAAAATCCCAAGCTGAAGGGCAGAAAGGCAAGGGTATCCGGAAAACAGGTAAGGATTCCAGAGAGGCAATATCCCGCTCTTGATGCATGAGGCAGCATAAAACCTTAAGGGGTAAAAATAACGGTGCAAATCTCCATATCCAAAGGTATCGTTGCTAAAAATAACACTGAAAAAGAAGAGAAATGTAACGCCAATAATATATAGTACGGCAATTATATCTTTACACTTTGCTTGAGACAGCATTTTTGAAATCCAATCATCTTGTATTCTCCGGGAAATCTTTTGCATCATTTTCAACAAATCACCAATCCATCAATCTATTTGTACGGTTATTTCTCTCCAATTGTTTCTAAATCGGCAAGGTCTTTTTTCCTTCCAATCATGTACTTGTTCTTTACAAACTGTTTTCTCCCGATGTACTGCACAGAAGTGTCTCCATAGTATCCTGCCTTTTGTTCGGCAGTCGCCTCTTCCCATGAAACCCCGGTAATCGAAGTTACAATGTCTATCTGAACCGGGGCAACTCCAAGTTGCACAACTCTATCTGTAACCGCAAAGTCCTCTACCCTCAGACCAAGAGAGCCAAAACCAAACTCTTTGAGTGCACATAAAATATGCTGAACGTTCTCCAAATCAGGGCGTACAAGAATGTCTATGTCTCCTGTATATCGTGGAGCTCCATGATATGCAAGTGCGTATGCTCCAACTATTATGTAGTCAACTTTGTGTGCGTTGAACAACGCGAGCAGATCTCTGAAGTCGGGTTGAGCTTCCATTATATTGTCTCCTCAAGAACTCAACAGCTGCAACACGTTTCTCCGGAGATTGAGACAACCAGTAGACAAGATTATCTTTGACTTCGGAGTAGTTGCTTAGAGTAGTTTGCCTCACGATCTTCTGAATCATAACCATCTCCTTATACGGATTTCAGAAAATAACCGTTGATTTGGTATCCGGCAAAGGTGCGTTTGGGAAACGCACCCTACATTTTTAGACTCCTGTATGTAGGGCTCGTTTCCCAAACGAGCCATGAGCTGTCAGCATTCAAGGATATTTCCTGAAATCCATATTATATTCAGGTTATATAGTTCAAGGTTCACCTTAGATTATGTGTTTGTCTGAACTGCTCACCGTTCAATTCCCTGCATTCGCAGGGACAAGCCCCTGCCTTCGCAGGGACAAGCTTTATCGCTCTCCAACCTTGAACCTGAGTAGTTACCATACCTTTATTATATATCAATACCTATGAAATTTCAACAATAATTTTCAAGCTGTGGTAATGGGTCAGTGAACAGTAAGCACCAGAGCGTCATTGCGAGGAGCTACTGCGACGAAGCAATCTCATGAGTTGAGATTGCTTCGCTTCCTTCGGTCGCTCGCAATGACGCACTTGGTAGTTTTCCTACCGTTCACTGACCGATTACAAGCTGTGTTATCGTATAGTTATGTCATCCTCAATATCAACCCTGCCGCCTTTTTCGTTGCCCCACGACACCCAAGCTTTTCTCTTACCTCAAGCAGATTTTTTTGCATACTTGTCCAGGCAGGGTTATTTTCCAATAATATGCCTGCTTCCTTTGCCGCATTTTGAGCATTTGCCCTTGTCTGAACGAGCTCCGGCACAACCTTTTTGCCTGCAATAATGTTTGGCAATCCAATGAATGGAATCCGTAGCAATAACCTGCCGAGCAGATAGGTAAACCAATTCAGTTTATAAAGAATAACCATAGGTACACCCAAACACGCAGCCTCAAGTGTAGCTGTGCCTGATGAAATCAAGGCAAGACGACAGATACTCAGCACATCATAAGTATTATCCCTGACTACTGCTATCTTGAACGGGATGGATTCTAAATATGGCTGTATATCTCTATCATTGATAGTTGGGGCAAGCACCATAATCGGCTGGATATCAGGAAATTTTTTCAAAAGCCTGCCTGTAGCCTCAAGCATTATTGGCAGAAGTCTCTTTATTTCACCCTTACGGCTGCCGGGGAGTATCCCTAAAACCTGACGAGATGGGTTAAGATTAAGGTTATGGTAAATATCTTCTGTGCTGTTTACCGGCTTGACAATATCCAGCAAGGGATGACCGAAAAAGGCAACATCTGCCCCTGCCTCCCTGAATACCTCTGCCTCAAATGGAAAGACACAGATGACTTTCTTAAAGTACCCGGCAATCGTATTTGCCCTTTTTTTTCTCCATGCCCAGACCGTTGGAGGGAAATAGTATACAACAGGGATACCCATCTGTGACACAATCTTTCCTAATCTGATATTGAACTCAGGGAAATCAATGGTAACCAGAACATCCGGCTTATTCTCCTTGATGTATTCAGCTACCTCTGCCAATCTCTTAAATCCCTGTGGTATTTTTTCCAAAACCTCGACAATGCCTATGGCACTTAAGGAAGAGAATTCAAAGACTATCTCAACACCTGCCTCAGCCATAAATTGTCCACCCATTCCGGTAATTCGAATATCCGGTGATGCGGCAAACATTTCCCTTGCCAGACATGCCTCGGGAAAGTCTGATGATGCCTCACCGGCAATAAGCATAATGTGTTTCATAGCAACTGTTTACCTATTATTAAAATAATTTGCCACAGAGGATACAGAGTTTGGTTATCGGTAACCAGTTATCGGTAATCGGTCTTACTGATTACCGATTACCGATCACCATCTTTATTCCTCTGTGCTCTCTGTGACCTCTGTGGCTAAATTCTTATGTTTCATACAGCCATCACCACCAATCCATTCATATCTGCCTCTTCAATTACGCCCTTGACCAAAAATGTTCTTCCTGCCTCAACAGCCAGAACGCTTGCCCCTGATTTAACCATTGAGGATATAGTCTCCTTGCCCACGGTTGGCACATCAAATCTGAGGTCATGATTTGTGCTGCTTACCTTTATAACCACAGCCCCGCCTGATGCCAGCCTTGCGCCGCGAATGATAGCCTCATCAGTTCCTTCAATCGCCTCAACTGCCATGACCATCTTATCTTTAACCACGATTGTTTGACCAATAAATAGGTCAGCTACCTTTTTAGCCAGATTGAATCCATAATCGATGTCCTCTTGTTGCTTATTATCCGGCTTTTTTTGACTGAGCACCCCTTGTGATGGGATAAACCGACCAAGGTAATCGGTTTGTTTTGCCACCTTAACTCCTTCTCGTTCCAACTCTTGTGTTATCGCCAGCATCAAAGAGGCATCATCCATTGCAATTAATCCTGAAAGCATTCTCCTTGCCCGATCATCTGGATTCAGCCCAAAAAGCAGCCTTTTATCTACCTTACCAATAAATATTATCTCCTTCACCTGTTGTTGATGGAGTTCATCAATAATCAAGGACATATCACTCAGCCCAACCCTTATTGCTTCTTCAGGCAGGAGAAGATTTTCCACAACACTTATGACCACCGAGTCATCACCCCTGGCTATTATCTCTTCAATAGCTATAATTGGAAGCTCCCCTGCTCCGGCAATTACTCCTATCTTTTTTTTAATCATTTTAACAGCTCTCCTTAGTGATCAGGGCAGGCACGGGGGCCTGCCCCTACCAAATTTGTATTTTATCATATGTAATGGTGGATGTCAAGCAGAGATTTTAGCCCCTGAATATTCGATAAAGCGAATCCTGAATTCACACTACCCCATAAATCTGCCTCTAAGAGGGCATAGAAAGGGCAAGAGAGCATCCATGTTTATTCCATGATGATAGGGATGCCCTATTTTTGAGGGCAATAAGAGAAGG
>JACQYP010000165.1 GCA_016208205.1 Candidatus Desantisiibacteriota bacterium
AATAGGGCATCCCTATCATCATGGAATAAACATGGATGCTCTCTTGCCCTTTCTATGCCCTCTTAGAGGCAGATTTATGGGGTAGTGTGAATTCAGAATTCGCTTTATCGAATATTCAGGCTTGTCCACTATTTATTTGACAAAAGTAGTGAGTTGTGGTATACTCATTGTAATTACTCATCTCGGCGAACTTTGTGTCTCGGCGGTGAACGGTTACGCTCTCTTAACCTCTGAACTGTGAACCGTGAAGGGAAACAACCTGAGTAGTTATGTTTTTAGTTTGATAAGGTGATCAGATGAAAAGAATAAGGGTTGGGATATTTCTGATAATCTCTTTTCTCTCCTTTTTCCCCTTTTCTGTGTTTGGAGAAAGCATTACAATTGTAGATAATGTTAATCGATTAAAGGTAACATTGGAATGTGTGGTTGATGATGGACAGACTATGGTGTGTTTGTCTGAGATGGCAAAGATATTTAAGGCATATATGCAATGGAATCCGATTACAAAGGTAGTGGTGTTGACTAAGGATAAAAATACCCTTAATTTTAATATCGGCAGCCCAAATGTTCAGATAAATAACCGCTATTATAAAATGGATGCTCCGCTCAGGTTGATTACCGGAAGAATATTTATTCCCTTAAATTTTATTGTCAACAATTTTGATAATCTCTTTAATCTCTTGATAAGATGGGACAAGAATGATAAAAGATTGATTATAGATTCCAAAGAAACCTATGTCTCTTCTATGGAGGAAGAGATGACTCGGCGATTTCCTCCATCATCCAATTTGCCTGCAAGAGATGTTGTTCCAACAACAACAACCGGCTCAATGAAATTGACCAACAGAATCTATGAGGAACAGGTAAAAAATCCTATACAAGAAAAATCAAATAGTCTGGAGATAACAAATAGCATCGGACAAACAGATAACACCTCTGATAGTTTGACATTAGTACAAAATAGCCCGCCGGATAATGTCAAGATCAGGACTATTGTGATTGATCCGGGGCATGGCGGTAAAGACTCAGGGGCTGTAGGCAGAACAGGGTTGTTAGAAAAAAATGTTGTTATAGATATCTCTAAGAGATTAAGGTTTGCCCTTCAAAGGGCGTTGCCGGATGTCAATATCCTCCTTACCCGTGACAGCGACTATTTTATTCCCTTGCGGGAAAGAACGCGATTTGCCAATTATAAAAATGCGGATTTGTTTGTCTCTATCCATAGCAATGCCTCATATGCGAGCAAGGCACATGGATTTGAGGTTTTTTGCCTTTCTACAGAGGCATCGGATGATGCTTCAAGGGCATTGGCTGCTGCTGAAAATGAGGTAATTTCATTAGAAAAGGAAGTAGGCTCTAATATAGATATGATTAAACTTATACTTGGTGATATTGCTCAACAAGAATTTATTGATGAAAGTATGGAATTGGCTGCATTGGTTCAGTCAATAGCATGCAAAAATATGGGACTGGCAAGTCGTGGGGCAAAGAGTGCCTTTTTCTGGGTATTAAGGGATGCAATGATGCCTGCTGTTTTAATTGAGGTAGGGTTTCTTACTAATCCATTTGAAGAAAACAGATTAAGGAGTGAAGAATTCAGGGATAATATGGTTTCTTCTATTTGTGATGCTATTGTTGCTTATAAGTCCAGGTATGAGGGAAAGATGGGATTTGATACTAAGGAGCAGGCAACGCCGCCACCTGCGCCGCTAAGAAAAGGTGGAAGTATGGCTATCTGGTGACTGGTGATCGGTAATCAGGTGATTATCAGATCACTGATTACTATTTACTCATGAGGTATATTATTTTGCGTCTTTACAGAGAACAGGCACATAATCGCAGGATTGCAGAAAAGGCAGAGATTGTCTGGGGGGAATCCACCCTTGCCGGCAGGCAAAGGATCAAGCGAAGAAGTGATTTAATTATTAATGGGTGTGGAATTGCTCCCGGGATGAGGGTGTTGGAGATTGGGTGTGGTACCGGATTGTATTCCCGTATGTTTGCTCAAACAAAGGCACAGATATTTGCCACAGATATTTCATGGGAATTGATGACTCATGCGGCAAAAGAAGGAGAGAAAAACGATGGGCAAAATGGACAAAATATCCTTTGTCAGGCAGAAAAACTGCCATTTAAGGATATGTCCTTTGATGCAGTGGTCGGGAATGCTGTTCTCCATCATCTGGATCTGCCCCTTGCTTTGCAAGAGATAAAACGGGTATTAATCCACAAAGGACGGTTTGCTTTTACTGAGCCAAATATGCTTAATCCACAGAATATACTCATTAAAAACATCAAATTCATAGGCCGTTTGGTTGGTGAATCCCCTGATGAAACGGCATTCTTCAGCTGGAGGATACTGCGGCAATTAAAGGATGCAGGGTTTTGTAAGCCCGCAGCCATACCATTTGATTTTCTGCACCCGGTTGTACCAGATAGATTAGTAGGGGTTGTCAGCCTGCTTGGTTCACTATTGGAACGGCTTCCAATAGTGAATAATATGGCAGGATCATTGCTTGTTACCGGTAGTAGACGAAGCGTCTCGCTTCGTATGTGGTTAATCTGAAACATGGAGCAATGATGTGAGCAATACTGAGTTTGATCAGTTGAAAAATAGCGTAACAGTAATTATTGTAGCAAAGGATGAGGAAGGCGGCATAGCAGGGATTGTTGAGCAGGTTAAGCCTTATGCCGATGAGGTTCTGGTCGTAGATGGACACTCAAAGGATAAAACAAGGGAGTTTGCAGGGCAGGCCGGGGCAAGGGTGATTCTGGATAATGGCAAAGGCAAGGGTGCTGCCTATAAAGCAGGGGCAGAGGCTGCAAGTAATAATATTCTTGTTTTTATAGATGCTGATGGTTCTCATGAACCATCTGATATTCCAAAATTGGTTCAGCAGATAACCTGTAGACAGGCAGATATGGTTGTTGCCTCAAGAATGATGGGTGGAAGCGATGAGTTCCACGGCAATATCTTTAACTATATCAGGATGGTTGGCGGCGGATTGATTACCCTGATCATAAACCTGAGGTATAACACTCAACTAACGGATGTATTAAATGGCTTCAGGGCAATTAAAAAGGATGTATTTTTTAGCCTGACACTACGGGCAAATGACTTTGACATAGAGCAGGAGATGGTTATAAGGTGTTTAAGAATGGGGTTTAAGGTAAAGGATGTTGCCAGTCATGAATACGAAAGAAAATGGGGCAGGTCAAAGCTGCCTACATTTAGAAAGATTCATGTGTTTTTGTGGAGGATGGTCAGGTGAAAGGAGAATGATCGGTAATAGGTAATCGGTTATCGGTAATCAGGTAATCAGTAAGACTGATTACTGATCACTGATCACCGATCACCGATTCCCGACCTCATCCAATGGAGGAATAAAATGAGCGATAACGATGTATTGAATAAAGAAAAACTTATCCATATGGTAGTGCATGAGTTAAAAAACCCACTGACATCCATAAAGGGGGCAACAGATCTTATCTTGCAGAAATCACTGGGGGATATTTCGCCTTCCATAGAGCAGTTTATGCAAATTATACATAAGGGTATAATTCAATTAGACAGCCTTATCAATAACCTGCTTGATCGTTCAGCCTTGCTTACAGCCAATCTCAGCCTGAATCTTGGCGTACATAACCTGTCAAACTTGATTAATGAGGCAGTATCTCTTGTTCAGGGTTTAGCTGATGAGTATAAAATTGCTATAGATACCCATATCCCTGATGACCTGCCTGAGATAATTGTTGACAATCAGAGAATAAAACAGGTGCTGATAAATCTCTTGACTAATGGGATTAAGTTTACTGCTTCTCATGGCAAGATAACTATAACTGCAAAAGAGGATGGGGATAAGATAATAGTTGGGGTAATGGATACAGGCGTAGGAATTGCTTCTGAATATCAGGATAAGATATTCAATGAATTCTATCAGGTTCCCCAGATAGCTCCGCATGAAAGGATACGGGGAAGTGGGCTTGGTTTGCACATTGTTCAGGGGCTGATTGAATCACATGAGGGCAAGATATGGGTTGAGAGTGAGGTTGGCAAGGGTTCAACATTTTTCTTCACCATTCCAAAGAAGGGGTCATATTGGTTAGATATGATGATATCTAAAAGAAAGGATTTTGGGGTTGGAGAAAAAAACCTGTCTGATTTGGTAGAGGTATCGGTGCTTCAGGAACTTCAGGATAAGTTTGCCTATTGCATGGATATTCCGGTTATAATTGTAGATGTTCATGGAAATATCCTGACCAAACCAAGCGGTCTTTCCTCTTTTTGTCAGGTTATTCGTGAAACAGAGACAGGCGGAACAATGTGCCATGAATTTGTCAAACAGATAGTTGATGCTACGGCTGTCAATCAGGTGTCAAAGATATTCTTCTGCAGGTCAGGGTTGGGTCATTTCGCTGCCCCAATAATCAGCCGAAATTCCTACCTTGGGGCAATTGTGATTGAAGGAACACAGGTATTTACTGCTGTTTCCAAGGAAAAGATTGAAGAGTTGGCACAGGAGATTGGTGTTGATGTTGTAGACTTAAGCAAGACAGCTGAAGGGATACGGATATTCCCGGAAAGTAAGGTTTACATGGCTGGTGAACTGCTTATCTCTATTGCCAATACCATTGCCTCATTGTGTACAGAAAGGTATCAGTTATCCAGTAAGGTAGCTGAACTATCTACCATGTCTACAATCGGCAAGTTTATTACAGCTACCCTTGATATGGAAAAACTTCTTAATTCAATCCTTTATACGGTTATGAATGTTCTTGATGCCAATGGTGGGATAATATCCATGGTAGAGGCAGCAACAGGCAGGCTAAAGACAAGGGTAGCCTATGGCACAGGCGGCAAGATGGTCATTGGGACAAAGAGAAGAATGGGAGAAAGCATCTCAGCCATAGTATCTGCAGAAAAATCTCCAATGCTCATTAGAAGAGATTCAGATGATACCCTGTCTGATATTCTGGAAAAGGAAGGAATAACTTCATTAATGTGTATCCCGCTTGAATCTAAGGGAGAGTTGATTGGGGTGTTTAATCTTAATCGAACCGGTAATCATAATTTTACCACAGAGGATCTGGAATTTTTTATAGCTATAGGTGCACAAGCCTCTATTGCTATTGAAGAATCCTTGCTCTATCAGGCTGTAGAGCAAAAGGTTGGACAACTTGACAGCTTTCATAAGGTTGGGCAGGCTATTATCTCTACACTTGGAATACAACAAGTACTGGATTTAATTGTTCAGTCTATCAGTAAAATGATGCCTACAATGTATTGTTCATTACAATTCTTAGCTGATACCAAGGAAGCAACAATCACAGCATCAAGCGGGCTTTCCAAGGAATATTGCAGTAAAGAGGAATTAGTCATGGATAAGGGTATTGTAAGCCATATGGTAGTAACCAAAGAACCGGTGGTAATTGAGGATATTAAAACAGATCCAAGGATAAAATGCAAGGAGTATGCTATAAATGAGGGTCTTGTATCCCTTTTGTCTGTGCCCTTGATGGTCAAGGATGAGGTGCTGGGCATAATTACGGTTTATTCCTTAGAAACCCATCGGTACGCTGCTGAGGAGATAGAATTATTGTCCACATTTGCCACGCAGGCTGCCATTGCTATCGAAAATGCCCGATTGTTTGATGTTGCGAGAAATGAGATATTTAATACAGCCGAGACATTGAGTGAGGCTATAGATGAAAGGGATGGGTATGGGAGTGAGCACACTAAGAATATGGTAATATATTGTGTCAAAACAGCTAAACTACTTGGGCTTTCTGCTGACCAGATAGAGGGCATACGCATGGGGGCACTTCTTCATGATATCGGCAAGGTTAATATCTCTGAAGAGATACTCTTGAAAAAGGGTAAATTAACCCCTGAAGAGCTTGAACTTATTCGGAGGCACCCGTTGCTTGGAAAGGGTATTATTGAAAAGTTGAATCTCCCCTGGAATGTGAAAAATATCATCCTCCAACACCATGAAAGGATAGATGGAAAAGGGTATCCGGATGGGTTGATTGGGGGAGAGATTGCAGTTGAGGCATTGGTTATTGAGGTGGTTGAGGCATACCATGCCATGCGTACCAAACGTCCCTACCGCGAAGCCCTCTCAAAGGAAGAGGCAATCGAGGAGTTGAAAAAATGCCGTGGAAAAGAGTTTGATTCTGAGATAGTTGATTCCTTTCTGAGGGTATTGCAGGCAGAGGAGTGAGAGTGAGTAGGGATGTTGTAGACGGTAGGATGGGTGAAACCCATCAATGCATCAGGTTCACGGCTTGAGGGGTTAAGAGAACAAACCATCAACCTTGAACCGGATAACCAGTGTCAGCACATAAATAAACGGAGGAAGATATGGATTTAGAACAGATGTGGGGAAAAGCAGTTAAAGAGACAGAGATAATCAGGTATCGGATAAGCCCGCTGCAAACATTTAAGGTGACGGATGTGCCTTATATCTTGTTGTGTGAGTCTGTGGTAAACCCGGGAGATACGGTTGTTCGCAAGGGACATGTTTCTGTGCATGAACCATCCCTGCTTATGCCGACAAATCACCCATTTTTTGAAGGATTTGGATTTGAAGAAAATCTTTGTATTGATAAGGATACCCTAAGGGCATTTTTTTTATTAAGGGGTGTATCATTCCCATCATTAAAGTATAATAATGAGATAAGTGTTATTGATGTCTTTGAGGGATGTCTGGATAAGGCAGTAAAATATCATACGGATCAATTAGAAAAGGAAGAGGATGTCAGGGCAGGGCTGATTGTGGGTAATGATGAATGCTGGCAGTTTTCGGTACTTATATTTGTCGGCGGGCTGGTAACAAGGTCTGCTTCAAAGGATATAAAGAAATTGATGAAGGATGGTATGTAAATGAAATATAAGGGAAACTGAATATTCGATATAACAACCGCCTCACATGGAAGAGCTTCCCCCACATAGGACCTAATCAAAGCTTGTTAGCTATTAGCAAGTGCAATAATATTTATCTATATTATGCTCTCTGTACCTCTTTCGGCTCTCCTCAGATTAGTGGGAAAATTATGTTAAACCTCCATGTTCAACCAAAACCTGAAGACGGAAATTATCAAATACATGATAGCCACATGCTCGGTGAAGAATATTCCGAATTGCTCTATTGATACCTTCAACA
>JACQYP010000140.1 GCA_016208205.1 Candidatus Desantisiibacteriota bacterium
GGTAAGGTAAAATTTTTGAAAATTTTACCTTACCAATAATTTTTTCGAAAAAAGTAACTTTTTTTCTGAGAATCAAGTTCCCGCTTTGATTGGATATCAATAGATGAAAAACTCATCAGTTGCTTATATCGAATATTCAGGCTGTCGTCTGAAAATATTGACAACAATATTTTTCTATGTTATAATATAGTTATTCGAGTATAATTAAACTCCGGAGGATATATAATGTATCACAAACTTGACAAATATCCCTGTCAGGCATTAAAAATAGCAGCTATAATTGCTATTTTTGTCTGCTCTTTTTCCTTGCCTGCTTTTTCCCAGACAGCTAAGGAAACCTTTCTTGAAGGGAATGAATACCTCCAAAAAGAAAATTTTTCGCAGGCAATCACTGCCTATCAGCAGACCATTAAATTAAATCCATACCATAAGATAGCCTATCATAATCTCGGAAAATGCTACCTTGGTCTCAACCTTTTTGCTAAGGCAGAAGAATGTTTCAAAAAAGCATTAAAGCTGGACACTGATTATATTTCTGCCATTAATAAATTAGGGGTAGCCTATGAGTATCAGAAAAAATATAGCCAGGCTTGGAACTGTTATAACCGGGTATTAGAGATTAATCCTATTGAAGCAGAAGCTCACTATAATCTATCATCCCTGTTCCAAAAAAAGCGTGATTTTGAAAAAGCAATCCTTCATGCTCAAAAAGCTATAAAAACAAAGCCAAACTATGTTGAAGCACTTGTCAAACTCGGGGATATATACTGGAAGTCCTACCATAATATGGATAAAGCATCAATATACTATAAAAGGGCAAAAGAGATTGAACCTGAAAACAAACTTGTTAGATGCTGCTTAGCAGAGATGTATACACAAGAAGGATTGATTGAGGATGCAGAAAGGGAATGCCTGGAGATGGTCAGCATAGACCCATTATCTGTAGCAGCTTTATCTCAATTGGTAAAGATATATACCAATCAGGGGAGGTATGAAAAAATTGGACCGCTTTGTCAGCGAATAATTAATATTACTCCTGCAGATAGTAAGATGTTATCATACAGTTCGATGTTGAGCAGTATGATAACCCTTTTTGTTGAACAAGGAATAGAGAAAAATGCAGATATTCTCAGTCAAAAATTAATCTCTCTTACCCCTGGTTCAAAGACATTTGATTCATATTTGTCTACATTAACCAACCTCATAACCTTTATGTTTGATAAAAAAAGATATGAAAAAGCAGCTCCGTTTTGCAAGAAAATCAGTACGCTTGTTCCATCAGGCAAGGCATTGAATCCATACCGCGATACATTGAACCGTCTTGTCAAGCTTTATTTCAGCAATAAAAGATACAAGGATTCTATTCCTCTCTGTCAGAGGGTAATAGGAATTTCTCCTGCCAGCGGGATAGCTCATTATCAACTTTCCATAGCCTACAAAGGGATGGGTGAATATAAAGGATGTGCGAGCGAAGCACTTAAATCCTGTCGGATAGATCCTTTTGATGAGATATTCTGGCATATTGTGGAAAAAGGGATATTAAACATTAATCGTCAGCAGGTTGGAACCCCATTAAGGAATGAGTGCTCAAAAAGACACCTTGAAATGGCACAATACTATCTTGGGCTTGGCAATATTTCCCTTGCTGAGTATGAATACAAAAAAGCCAGACAGCTTAATCCTCAAAGCATATTGGTAAGATTAGGATTAGCAAAGTGTTACGATGAGATTGACCTGGTGGCTAAGGAGATATGTGAAGAATTTTTGACTAAATCGATTACCGTCTCATCTGTCCCCACAAAAGAGATTCAAATTATGATGAATAATACCGGATTAAGCATCGTAGATAATCTGCAGACAGCTGTTCAATTAGCAACAAACCTTGGGGCAAGTTATCTTCTCTGGGGGGACATACAAGAGGAAAAAGGGAAAATTTGTATTGAATCACAACTATTAAACCTGAAAAAAGCAAGCCCTAAAAAAGAGAGAGAGTTTTTGCATGTTAGCCGTAACAGGGATTGCTTGACAAAGTGTATATCATATCTTAGCCAGGATCTTTCTAACTTTTTCCCTGTCCAGGGCGAAATAGTCAGTCTGAGCAGGACAAGTGTTGTCCTTAATCTTGGTGAAAAACATGGTGCAAAACCAGGCTTTATCTGTGATGCCTTTGATTCTGCCGGACAAAAGATAACAGAGATAGAGATTGTAGAGGTAAGCGATAATTCTTCCAGGGGAATCATCACCACTATCTCTGGAATAAGACAGATATTGCCTCATAATCGTGTGATCTTGAGAAAGGGACAGGTTGTTAAGGAGACGAAGGGGAAGAAGGAGAAGAAGAAGTAACTGCTTAGCCGCAGATGTACGCAGATAAACGCAGATAAGTTTCAACCTGTATATGGAGTGCGAAAGCTTACTTGCTTTCGCTTTGGAGTGCGGCAGCTTACTTGCTGCCGCTTTAGCTAATTGGCTGGCTTCGTTGTTCGTCGCTTACATACAGTAGTATGCTCACTTCTCACGCCTTGCCAGCCAATCGTCTCAGTGACTCTTGGTGTACAACTTATTTTTTCTTGACTCCTAAATAAAAATAAAAGCAAAAGCAAGTAAGCTTTCGCACTCCATATAACTTAAACTCGTGCTGTAAATCTCAACTGTACAGGTCAAAAAATATCAGCGTAAATCTGCGTAAATCAGCGGCTGAGTAATTAGTAGAGGTATTTTATATGAAAATTGGTTTAATTATTAACATCAAGAGACCCGATGCCTTCAGGGTAGCCAGAGAGGTTATAGACTGGCTGGCAAAAGAGGGAGATTATTGTTTGGTTATAGAGGCTGGGACAGCTACTGCTATGGGATATGAGGGGTTAGGTGCTTCCTCGATAGAGATGCAGGGAGTTGACCTGATCCTTGCTATGGGTGGTGACGGCACATTGCTTCATACAGTAAGGGTGATTGACGGCAAAAGCATACCAATACTGGGTATAAACCTCGGCAGTCTTGGTTTTCTTACAGAGATTACAGAAAATGAGATATACTCCATTCTAAAGAATATCTTGCAGGGACATTATCAGATTGAAAAACGAATGATGTTAAGTATAAAAGTAATCAGACAGGATTCTGCCCCGGTCAAGTTCAGGGCACTGAATGAGGCGGTTATTACCGAGAGCGAGATAGCTCGCATGATTAATCTCAAGGTTTCTATTGATTCTGAGTATTTGACCACATACCGTGCTGATGGGCTTATTATTTCAACACCAACAGGTTCAACAGCTTATTCCTTAGCTGCCGGCGGACCTATCGTTGTGCCACAAATGAAGGTTCTGATGCTTACCCCTGTCTGTCCTCATACCCTGACAGCCAGACCCATGATTATCCCTGAAAGCTCCAGAATAACCGTTGATGTAATAGCATCTCAATCCATATTAACCATTGATGGACAACAGGCATATTCTCTGAAACTTAACGATAGGATTGAGATAGAACGAGCAGAAGAAGAAACAAGTCTTGTTAAACCACAGCAATGCGGTTTCTATGAGGTACTCAGGAATAAATTGAAATGGGGCGGGGGGATTGTGGAGTAAGGCTACAGAGCACAGATGACAGACAACAAATACCAGCAACAATTCTCCTGTTCAGACTTCTACAATGTGACAAGAAAATTTTTGGACATTTTGTAACGAAATTAAAGATATTCCGTAATGGGTTAGCAAGCAATAAGGAAAACTGTTCTGCTTCAGCCGGAAACATAATTTTCTTCCATTAAAATAAGCTATAGTGTATAATTAAGATAGTGATAAAATTAGCATCTATAGGCTTATCTAATTGGAGGAATATTATGGGTGAAAAA
>JACQYP010000013.1 GCA_016208205.1 Candidatus Desantisiibacteriota bacterium
AAGCCTGTTATGTGAGAAAAGAGGGATATTAAGTACAGCTTCTATCTCTTCTAATTCCTTTATCAACAAATCCCTTGCCCATTTAAGATCCGGGCTTATTGCCTTTACCTTTTTACCGATACGGGATAAGGTTCAATTTTGGGTAGATAAGGCTTTCTTTGCTCAACGACGGGAGATAGAAGAGGTTATCCATGAGTTCAGCTTAACGGTTAGCTCTTCCTTTGCTCGGGAGTTTATCTTGAAGTCCATGATTAATGCTGTATCACATGTAGTAGAAGTGGAAAAGATTGGGGTAATGCTTGTTGATGATTCAGGGAATTATTCCCTGTCTATGTCCACAGGATTGAGTTCACAAGGGATAAAGCTGAATCCATCTGCAAGCCTTATTAATTGGCTGATTCAGGAAAAAAGATCACTACTTCGCAGAGAGGCAAATGAAAACCAGGATCTTAAATGGGCAAGGGATTTGTTGATAAAGGAATTAGAAGAGATAGAAGCTGTACTTACTATCCCTCTTTTCTCACATAACAGGCTTATTGGCATCTTAAGCCTGGGAGAAAAAATCTCTGACATTGGATATAGTGAGGAAGAGATGTTCCTTTTAGAAACCCTGGCTACAGGGGCTATCCTTGCCTTTGAAAATATCAAGCTGCTGGATAATAGGATTAATCTGATGATTAATACCATTGATGCCTTGTGTGTGGCCATAGAATCCAATAACAGGTATGCTGAGGGACATTCCCTGCTTGTTGCTGATTATAGTGTAAGAATTGCCCAACAAATGGGGCTGAATAAAAAAATGATAGAATCCATCAGGATTGCCAGCTTCCTGCATGATATTGGTAACATGGGGGTCAGTGAGGAGATATTAAATACAGATAGAAGGCTGACCTTACAGGAGTTTGAGGATGTTAAGGCACATATCCCCATTGGAATGAATATTGTAAGAACCATTCATCTGGATAAGGAAGTCGAGGATTGTATCCTCTTCCATCATGAAAGGATGGATGGAAGCGGTTATCCCTCTGGCTTAAAGGGAGAAGAAATCCCTGTATCTGCCCGTATTTTGGCTGTGGCTGATACCTATACAGCCTTACTCCAGGAACGGCCATATCGTGCTGCCATGAATCATGAGGATGCATTAAGACAACTCATGGAAACAAGCGATTATGACTTTGATCCTGTTGTTGTAGAGGCGTTGGCTGCTCAGATGAATAGGATTTTTTAACACAGAGGGCACAGAGTATTATGAGTTACACAGAGAAAGATTACAATCGGCTAACAGAGAAGTTTAAGCTCTGTGTTCCTCTGTCATCTCCGTGAACTCTGTGTTAAAATATTATTTTAAGGACGAATGCCCATGAATACTTATAGCTTCCTTCAATTATTTGTTTCTTTCTTTTACCTTTACATATCGATTTTTATCCTGCAACTGGGTAATGACCAAAGTAAATACAGCTTTATTATACTTTGTTTAAGCCTTTGCGTTTTCAGTTTTGGACACTCCAATCTTTCTACCCCTGGGATCTCTGACGACATGGTATTCTTCTGGATAAAAATATCTGTTATTGGTCTTGTTTTTATTCTGCCCGGGTATCTTCATTTTATTGCTATGTTACTTAATTATAAGCCATTATTAGAGCATAAGCTGCATATTTGTGTCTATGCGGTGAGTTTCGGGTTCATCCTGCCATTAATCCTGAGCCATAAAAATATCAACCTCTATTCCTGGGGATATTATCCGGAGATTACGCCTGTAGTAAGCCTATTTCATCTCTTTCTTTTTCTCATCCTTGGCGAGGTGATTTACATCCTTTATTCAGAGAAAGCAAGGATTAAAGAGATGATCGGGCAAAGGATGTCGAGGTATTTGCTATTGGGTGGGATATGCAGCGTGGTATTGGTTATCTTAAACATCTTACCTGTTTATAAGGTTAAGGTCTACCCTGCAGGCAATATTATAATTTTTCCATATGTTCTGTTTTTAAGCTATCTTATCCTGAGATACCAATTAATATCAATCACATCAATAAAAAAGAGGGAAGTTCATTCTCTAACAGCAGGACTTCTCATGACTATCTTAGTCTCTGGTGTTTTATACTTGAATAATCTTCTGATAAAGGAGAATAGCAATTCGTCCCTGCTTTCCGGTTCGACCATTATCCTCAGCCTGATAATGGTTATGGCTTTTAAGCCTCTGCACGCCCTGATTAATAAGGTTGTAGACTATTTGTTTTTTCGCAAGAATTATATGCATACCATTGCCTTACAGAAATTTACGCAAGGATTATCCACTACCTTAAGTAGAGAGGTTTTATTAGATTCCATGTTATATACGCTGGAACAAATAGCAGATACAAATGTTATCCTTATTATGGTCATGGAGAATAATCGCTATAAGATTGTACAGGCTAAAGGCATGGATGAAGATGTTGTACATAAAACAGTGTTCAGCCTTAATCATCCAATGGTATCAGCTTTAATGGAGAAAAAGGATATTGTCCTGTTAAAGGAAGCAGGGCAAGAGGGCATGAAGAGGTATTTTGGTGAAACACAAACAGCTGCCTTTCTTCCTATTATGTGCAAGGATGACTTGTTAGGGATAATTGGAATTGGCAGGAAGAGATATGGGGTTTATAATGACGATGACCTGCTTCGTCTCTCTACTTTTTCCATCAGTGCCGGGCTTGGGATGATTAACGCAAGCTTGTATGAAGAGCAAACAAGGCATCTATACGAGGGTATTAAGATTCTGGCACAGGTTCTTGAGGCTAAGGATACCTATACCCATGGTCACTGTGAAC
This sequence comes from Candidatus Desantisiibacteriota bacterium, assembly GCA_016208205.1. Next base: position 2,805 of record JACQYP010000013.1, read on the forward strand.
GGGTGGCAGAAATTTCTCTTATTATTGGACATGAACTTAAATTATCTGAATCACAGATTGAGGATTTGCGGATGGCAGCTATGCTTCATGATATTGGTAAGATAGGGATTAGCAAACAGATATTGAACAAACCGGGCTTTTTGACTCAGGAAGAGTTTATGGAGATAAAAAAACATCCTGCCATTGGAGAAAAGATAGTTGAGGGCATCAAGTTTCCAAAGGATGTTCATGACGGGATACGGCTACATCATGAAAGGTTTGATGGAAATGGCTACCCTGATGGCAAAGGAACGACAGACTGTCCTTTGCTTGCCAAAATCATCCAGGTAGCAGATGCCTATGAAGCCATGACCTCGAATCGACCCTATCGCAACGCCATGTGTCAAGAGGACGCATTAGATGAACTCAAAAAGGGAAAGGCAAAACAATTTGACCCGGATATTGTTGATGCATTTCTGAAGGTGATGGTCGGTGATCGGTAATCAGGTAATCGGTAGTTGGATACACCGATAATCAATCACCCTTCCTTCTTGCTAAGTATGAAATTCAGGGTGCGGTTTGCCCTGGCAGCATCAGCAATTCTAATTATGAACCGCAGAGACGCAAAGACGCAGAGGAGATATAAAAATGAGCAATATAAATAAATATGGAAACGATAGAAATAATGAAAATGTG
>JACQYP010000141.1 GCA_016208205.1 Candidatus Desantisiibacteriota bacterium
GTAGCTTGTTTTTGAGCTGAATGTGTCCAAAAATTAGCTGCATTTCATATGTGGAATCACGAGGTCTGTATTAATAATTAATAATTGATAATTTTATTTTCAAGGAGGCAAGGCAATGATAGAAAGAATCGAACGAGCAAAGGAACACTTTGCTAAGATTCTGGAGGAACAGCTTATCCGTGTTGAATCCATGAAACAGGCACAGGACTGGATAGACTATTGTAAGCTGACACCAATAATCATTGGTGTAATTGACGGGGATGGGATTGGTCCGTATATTGCCAAAGAGGCAAAAAGGGTGTTAGAATTTTTGCTCGAAAATGAGGTTGCTGCTGGAAGGGTTGTTATCAAGGATATTACCGGATTGACCATTGAAAACAGGGCTAAAGCCATGAAGGCTATCCCTGCTGATGTTCTTGAGGAGATAATGGGATGCCATATCTTGCTTAAGGGTCCGCTTCATACCCCAAAAAAAGGTGATCAATGGCCAAATATTGAAAGTGCCAATGTTGCCATGCGACGGGAGCTTGATTTGTTTGCCAATGTCAGACCGGTAAGGGTACCGGAGCAGGGCATAGACTGGGTATTCTTCCGGGAAAATACAGAAGGTGCCTATGTGCTTGGAAGCAAAGGGATAAATGTGACGGATGATCTGGCAATTGACTTTACTGCGGTTACTACTCAAGGCTCAGAACGCATTATTCGTATGGCTTTTGAGTATGCCCGAAGGAATAATATTCACAAGCTCACGGTAATCACCAAGGCAAATGTGATCAAAACAACCGATGGAAAATTTCTTGATATTGCTGGTCAAATATCAAGAGATTATCCTGAAATAGAATGGGACGATTGGTTTATTGACATCATGACCGCCAAATTGGTAGACCCAAAGAGAAGAACACAGTTTAAGGTAATGGTCATGCCCAATCTCTACGGTGATATTCTTACTGATGAAGCCGCCGAGTTTCAGGGCGGGGTAGGGACTGCCGGCAGTGCTAACATCGGCAAAAGATACGCCATGTTTGAGGCAATACACGGCACAGCTCCAAGGATGGTTGAGGATGGAAGGGGACAATACGCTGACCCCTCAAGTATGTTGCGGGCAACAGTAATGCTCCTAAACCATATCGGCTTTCATGAAAAGGGGAAGCGATTAGAAAAAACCCTGGATATCTGCGGTCAATATGAAAAAAAATTCGTGATCACCGGGAGAAAGGATGGTGTAACCGGTGCTGAGTTTGCTGATTATATTATGGAAACCATTCAGGATGAAAATCTTGAGATTGAATGACAGGGGAAGGGAAAAATAGGGTGCTGTCCCCATTTTCCCCCCGCAATAGTATCACCATCAAGTCAGGGGTGACACTAACCGTCAATCCAGGGGTTATCATCAGGGTAGCAAACGGACAGGAGATTTCAGTGTATGGAGGGCTTATTATTAATGGGAATCCAATTAAGAATGTAGAGATTACCTCTTCAGCCCTGTTCAAGGCTGAAGGGGATTGTGTTTTATCAGGGGGCGTCAAATAACAGCAAGATAACATATGCCAAAATTCAGCATACGAGCACAGGGATCACCTGCTATTCTACATCACCAACCATTTCTTTGTCTGCATTACTGGATTTTGCAGAGGCAGGGATCAAATGTATTGGTTCAGCCAGTCCAATTATTTCAGGCAACAGATTTAATGAAACACTGCAAACTACTACAATACCATTACCCCCGCCTCCGCCATTACCTGCTCCATCGCTATCACCTAAGAGACTTCCACCATCCCAGGACAAGATACTTATTATTTTGGCTCTCCTCAGATTAGTGGGAAAATTATGTTAAACCTCCATGTTCAACCAAAACCTGAAGACGGAAATTATCAAATACATGATAGCCACATGCTCGGTGAAGAATATTCCGAATTGCTCTATTGATACCTTCAACA
>JACQYP010000014.1 GCA_016208205.1 Candidatus Desantisiibacteriota bacterium
GATATATACCATATTTGCTAAAGCAAATGAATTAACAGCAACATTTACGGCAACAGGTACCGATGTTACACCACCAATAACCACAGATAATGCACCTAAAGATTGGCAGAATGCTACGGTAACGGTTACACTTACAGCAACAGATCCCACTCCATCATCAGGTGTAGCCAGAACCTACTACTCTGTGAACCAAGGGACATGGACTGTTGGGACGGCTGTGATTATCACAAACGAAGGGACAAATACCCTGGCATACTATTCCGTGGACAACGCAGGCAATACCGAGACGACAAAGATATGCACCATTTACATTGACAATACCCAGCCAATAACCACAGATAATGCCCCAACAGGATGGCAAAATACAAATGTCGTTACTTTGACCCCGGGAGATAGTCTTTCCGGTGTAGCTACAACCTACTATTCTCTTAATCAAGGGTCATGGATTGAAGGGATAAGTCTTACTATTCCTGATGCAACAAACACCGTATCTTACTATTCTGTTGACAATGCCGGTAATATAGAGGCAACAAAGACAAAGATGATCCAGATAGACAAGACACAGCCAACAACAACAGATGATGCACTTTCGGGCTGGCATAATAGTGATACAGTGATTACTTTAACTGCCGCTGACCCTCTCTCAGGTGTGGCTCAGACCTATTACACCACAGATGGTTCAACCCCAACCACAAGCTCTGCTACAGGGACAACAATTAGCTTGACTGATGACGGTATGTATACGATCAAATACTTTTCAATGGACAATGCAGGAAATGCTGAAGCAATCAAGACAGCGACCAATATCGTAATGTTGGACAAGACCCCACCTGTTACAGGTGATAACGCACCTTCAAGTTGGCAACCTTCCACAGTAACCGTCACCTTGATTACAACCGACACCCTCTCTGGTGTGGCAAAGACCTACTATACCACAGATGGCTCAACCCCAACCACAAACTCCGCCACAGGAACAATCATCACCTTAACTACTGACGGCACATACACCATCAAATACTTCTCAATTGATAGTGTGAACAATGCCGAAGCAATAAAGACAGCAGCCAATATCGTGAAAATAGACAAGACCCCGCCTGTTATTATTATCAGCACCCCGGCAAATGGGGCTATCCTTCTTTCTACCCAAACCACTGTTACAGGCAGTATCACAGACATATCCATGGCTGATTACGGAACCTTGATCATCAATGGAATAGCAAGCACACTTGATATTACTGGAGATTCATTTACAGGCACAGCCACCCTCTGTTATGGAAAGAATACCGTCATTGTAGTCATTGTAGATAAGGCAGGAAATGCTGGTTCTGCTACACTCATCATTGAAGTAGTAACCGCAAAGGTGACCATTCCATCTAAGCAAACAGGTGAAATAGAGACAACAGATGGAACAAAGATGGAGATTCTAAAAAATTACATGGGTACAATGACCCCTACTATTAATAATAGTCCAAAAGAGGCAAATTTTGCTGTGGCTGATCAGAATCTGCCAAGCGGAGTTGACATATCGCAGTTGGCTGAGACAGTGCGGGAATTCAAGCTGTTTGATGAAGAAAACGCAACAGTCGGTACAACCACAGGCAAATTCAAAATCACCATTCCATATCCAGCCACCATACCTGATGATAAGGCTAAGGATCTTAGAATCTTCTGGATGGATCCATCTGCTAATAGTTGGAAGTTGATAGGCGGCACAGTGGATACAGCCAACTATACTGTTACCATAGAGGTAGATCATCTTTCCATCTACAGAGTCGCTTTTTATACATTTATTGCCAGCAACCTGTCCAACATTCGTGTCTATCCCAATCCATTCAATGATAATTCTGCCAATTCAGGAATTACGATTGATCAGCTAAGCGAGAATGTTACCATCAAGATATTTAATATAGCCGGTGAGTTGGTTGACGAGCTATCGGGTATAACAGGAAAAGCCCAATGGGATGCAAAGAATTCATCAGGAGAAAAGGTTGCTTCTGGAATATATATCTATCTTGCAATAGATAAAGATGGCAGGAAGGCAACTGGAAAGGTTGCTATCATCAGATAAAAATAAAAGCCAGGCGGTAACTACTCAGGTATCCAGAATTCAGAATAAACATGGAGTAAGCAGCTCCCTGCATTCGCAGGGACAAGCCTTAATGTATGAAAAACCATCACAGCTTGATGCCTGAACAATTGATTTACCATACATTCTGACTTCTGACTCCTGAATTCTGTATTCTGACTATCCTTGAGTAATTATATGTGATGAAAATAACAATAGCTGAGTAGTTACAAAAAAATATTAAAAAAATATGTTGACAAATCAGGATACCAATGATATAATACATATATCAGCCGTTATGGTTGGATTTGCTTGTTATTAAATTTTGATTTTTACTGTTGTCTGAAAAGCTTATCTGTTAAGGGATAATGTCAGGTGAGTGTTGCTTGGAAAGAGCAGTTTGAGTATGGTAACACAGACATTCTTGTCTGTGATGGTGTTATTCTGAGTGAGCAGCTTGAGCGTGTTTGAGGGTAGAAATTCAAAAAGGGTGTAGGTGGGTTTTAATTTTTGGGGAAAATTGAACTCTTTCTTGCATTAAAAGCAGCTACGCTGCTTTTTTTCGTCTATAGGCACTTAAAAAAGTGTTGAATTAAATTTCATTTTTGGATATAAGTGGAGGAAAAGGATGCCGACAGTTAATCAATTGGTGAGGAAAAATCGAGAAAAAATAGTAGAAAAAGGAAAAACACCTGCACTGAAGGCATGTCCTGTGCGAAAAGGGGTTTGTACCAGGGTATATACTACTACTCCAAAGAAACCTAATTCTGCCTTAAGAAAGGTAGCCAGGGTAAGGTTAACCAGTGGGTTTGAGGTAACAGCATATATCCCAGGAATCGGTCATAATCTTCAGGAGCATTCGGTTGTGATTATTCGTGGTGGTAGGGTAAAGGATTTGCCGGGTGTAAGATACCATATTGTTCGAGGTGCACTGGATATAACCGGGGTAAGCGGGAGAAAACGGTCAAGATCCAAGTATGGAGCAAAGAAGGCAAAGGCTGGAGCAGTAAAGAAGAAATAGTATTATAGGCTGAAGGTAAATAGGCTGTAGGCTGTTAGGAAAAGAAAAGCAAGGGAGATTAGTTGTTTGTCTGCAGTCTAATGGTCTATTTCAACTGTCTCACAAGATGGCTAATATATTGCAAATAACTTAAATTTGTGGCGATGTGTGGTATGGTTAGTGGTTATGTTGTCGGGATTGATGCTGTTATCACGATGGTAATTTGATTTTAACTGACAACTGACAACTGACAACTGACAACTGACAACTGACAAAGGGGTGAATAGTATGCCGAGAAAGGGGCCAGCGAGGAGAAGGCCGGTATTGCCGGATCCGATTTTTAATAGTCAATTAGTGACAAGATTTGTAAATGTTATCATGAAGAAAGGGAAGAAGTCTATTGCTCAGGGGATTGTTTACGGTGCCTTTGATATTATTCAAAATAAGACAAAAAACTCTCCCTTAGCTGTTTTTAAGCAGTCCTTAAATAATGCTCGTCCTCATGTAGCTGTAAAATCAAGGCGGGTAGGCGGTGCAACCTATCAGGTGCCTGTTGAGGTGCCTGAAGATAGGGGGATGGCATTGTCTATGAGATGGATTATTAATTTTGCTACACAACAGTCGGGAAAACCAATGAAAGAAAAATTAGCACAAGAGATTATGAATGCAGCCAATAGTACTGGTTCGGCTATAAAGAAAAGGGATGATACCCACAAGATGGCTGAGGCAAATAAAGCCTTTGCTCATTATAAATGGTAAATATGCACTTGTGTGATTGAAAATATGTAATTTAAGCTTAGGAGCGTGAAAGAAATGGCAGTCGCAAGTGCGAAAGATGGACGAAAGACGGATGGAAGAGCCTTCCCATTGTCTAAGATACGAAATATAGGCATAATGGCTCATATTGATGCAGGCAAGACAACCACAACCGAACGAATTCTTTATTATACCGGCAGGGTACATAAGATCGGTGAGGTGCATGATGGTGCAGCTACCATGGATTGGATGGAGCAGGAACAGGAGAGGGGGATTACTATTACCTCTGCAGCAACAACCTGTTTCTGGCGTGATAATCGAATCAATCTCATCGATACTCCAGGACATGTTGACTTTACCATAGAGGTAGAGAGGTCATTAAGGGTGCTTGATGGTGCTGTGACTGTTTTTTGTTCGGTGGGTGGGGTTGAGCCGCAGTCTGAAACAGTCTGGCGTCAGGCAGATAGATATCGTGTTCCACGGATTACTTATGTAAATAAAATGGATAAGGTTGGTGCTGATTTCCATAAAGTGGTTTCCATGATGAGAGAGAGACTCATGGCAAATCCAGTACCTATTCAGATACCGATTGGTCAGGCAGAAAATTTTAAGGGTGTTATTGATCTGGTAGAGATGAAGGGTATAGTCTGGGATGGTGAAGAGCTGGGGGCAATCTTTAAGATAATAGATATCCCTTCAGAATTAAAAGAAGAAGCAGAGAAGCAAAGACATGATATGATTGAATCCTTGTCTGAGTTTGATGATGCCTTGATGGAAAAGTATATCCATGATGAGCCTGTTTCTAAGGATGAGATAAAGAGTGTGCTTAGAAAAGCAACATTAGCCTGTGAGATTTTTCCGGTGCTTTGTGGGACATCCTTTAAGAATAAGGGTGTTCAGCCGTTGCTCGATGCTGTTATTGATTATCTTCCTGCCCCTTCAGATGTGAAGGCAGTACTTGGGATGAATCCTGAAAAACAGATGCAGGAAGAGAGAATGCCTGATGATGATGAGCCGTTTTCTGCTCTTTGTTTTAAGATAATGACTGATCCGTTTGTGGGTAATCTTACCTATACCCGGGTGTATTCAGGGAGTCTGGCATCCGGCAGTTATGTTTATAATGCTACAAAGGATAGAAAGGAAAGAATAAGTAGAATCCTGCTTATGCATGCTAATAAGAGAGAGGATGTTGACCAGATAAGAACAGGGGATATTGCTGCAGTGGTAGGCTTAAAGGATGTTATTACAGGTGATACCCTGTGCAGTTTAGATAATCCGATTATCCTGGAGTCCATTCATATTCCGGAGTCGGTAATTTCAATGGCTATTGAGCCAAAAACAAGGGCAGATGAAGAGAAGTTGGGTGTAGCATTGTCAAGACTTTCTCATGAAGACCCAACATTTCGGACATCTATTAATCGTGAGACAGGTCAAACCGTGATAGCCGGTATGGGTGAGCTTCATCTTGAGATATTGGTTGATAGAATGAAAAGAGAGTTTGGTGTTGAGGTGAATGTTAGTAAGCCGCAGGTGGCTTACAGGGAGACGATTAGAGAGGTTGTAGAAGAGGTTGAGGGCAAGTATATCCGTCAGAGTGGTGGACGGGGACAGTATGGACATGTATGGTTAAAGGTAGAACCCAATGAAGCAGGGAAGGGTTTCGAGTTTATTGATAAGATTGTTGGTGGGGCTATCCCCAAAGAATATATCTCACCCATAGAAAAGGGTGTGAAAGAGGCTCTGGAGAATGGTGTGCTGGCTGGATTCCCAGTGGTAGATGTGAAGGTAACACTTTTTGACGGTTCTTTCCATGAGGTGGATTCATCGGAAATAGCCTTTAAGAATGCTGCATCCATGGCTTTGAAAGAGGGAATGAAAAGGGCAAAGCCGGTTCTACTGGAGCCAATGATGAAGATAGAGATTGTCCTGCCCCAGGAATATATGGGGGATGCTATTGGTGATGTTAATTCTCGTCGCGGCAATGTTATGGAAATGGAAACCCGTCACGGTGTTCAGGTAATTCGAGGGGAAGTGCCGCTGGCTGAGATGTTTGGTTATGCAACGGTGATGAGGTCTTTTTCACAGGGAAGAGGAACATATTCGATGGAATTTGCTTATTATGCTGAGGTACCGAAGCATATAGCTGAAAAGATTATGGTAAAATAGGCTGTAGACTGTAGACTGTTAGGAAAATAAAGACGATGAAGTTTTCTAATCCTAACAGTCTAATAGCCTATAGTCTAATAGCCTGAATACAGTTTATTCCCTGTTAGCGGCAGGGTTATCAATAATAAACATATGTCGGTTTATACCGGCACAAGAGATTAAGGAGGAAAAAAATGGCAAAGCAAAAGTTTGAAAGAACAAAACCACATGTGAACATTGGAACCATTGGTCATATTGATCATGGCAAGACAACGCTTACATCAACGATTACTCAGATATTAAGCAAGAGGGGGTTTGCTGAGTTTCGTGGGTTTGACACTATTGATAATGCTCCTGAAGAAAGAGAAAGAGGTATTACGATTGCTATCGCTCATGTAGAGTATCAGACAGAGAGCAGGCATTATGCCCATGTTGATTGTCCAGGTCATGCTGATTATATCAAGAACATGATTACCGGGGCAGCCCAGATGGATGGTGCAATATTAGTAGTTGCTGCCTGTGATGGTCCGATGCCGCAAACAAGGGAGCATATCCTTCTGGCAAGACAGGTTGGTGTGCCTACACTTGTTGTTTTTATGAATAAGGTTGATATGGTTGATGATCCTGAGTTATTGGATCTGGTAGAGTTAGAGGTAAGGGAATTACTCTCTGAGTATGATTTCCCTGGTGATGAGATACCGATTGTCAGAGGTTCAGCCCTTAAGGCATCTCAGTGTGGATGCGGAAAGGATGATTGCCCGAATTGTAAGTGTATTCTTGAATTGATGAAGGCAGCAGATGATTATATTCCTATGCCGAAACGAGAAACAGACAAACCATTCTTGATGGCTGTTGAAGATGTTTTCACGATTACAGGAAGAGGAACAGTTGCTACCGGAAGGATAGAGAGGGGCCAGATTAAAACAAGTGATGCAGTTGAGATTATTGGTATGCAGGATACTCGAAAGGCTGTTGTTACCGGTGTTGAGATGTTTAGAAAGACACTTGATTATGGTGAGGCAGGGGATAATGTTGGGTTGTTACTCCGTGGTGTTGATAAGAATCAGATTGAACGAGGTCAGGTTATTGCTGCTCCGGGATCAATTACTCCTCATACCAAGTTTAAGGCAGAGGTTTATGTTTTGACAAAAGAAGAGGGTGGAAGACATACCCCATTCTTTAATAATTATAGACCCCAGTTCTATTTCAGAACAACAGATGTGACCGGTGCTATCAAGATGCCTGAAGGGATTGAGATGGTAATGCCTGGCGATAATGTGAATATGGATGTAGAGCTTATTACCCCAATCGCTATGGATAAGTCGTTAAGGTTTGCTATCCGTGAGGGTGGACGAACAGTTGGTTCAGGGGTTGTAACAGAGATTATTGAATAAAGGCGAGAAGGCGAAAAAAGGTGTAACAGATGGCTTCACAAAAGATTCGAATAAGATTAAAAGCGTATGATTGTAGATTGCTGGATAAGTCAACAAAGGAGATTGTGGCTACTGCCCTGCGAACAGGGGCTAAGCTGTCAGGTCCAATACCGTTGCCTACTATGAGAAGTGTGTATACGGTGTTGAGGTCTCCTCATGTAGATAAAAAGTCAAGGGAACAGTTCGAGATGCGTACACATAAAAGGTTGATAGACATTCTGGAACCAACCATGGATACAGTGTCTGCCCTGATGAAATTGGATTTACCGGCTGGTGTGGATGTGGAGATAAAGTCGTAAAATAGCTGTCAGCTATCAGGTGTCAGCCTTAAAAGCTGATGGCTGAACGCTGATAGCTTACGATAATGGAGGAATATGATGGCTGTTGGGCTATTGGGTAGAAAAATAGGGATGACTCAAGTTTTTGATGCAGAAAGAAGGGCTATTCCTGTTACAGTGATCAAGGCTGGTCCGTGTGTAGTTATTCAAAAGAAGACTAAGAATATAGATGGTTATGATAGTATTCAGGTTGGATTTGAGGATAAGCCGGAGCGGTTGGTGAGTAAACCCATGATGGGACATTTTAAGACAAAGAATATATCTCCTAAGAGGAATTTAAGAGAATTCCGGATTCTTGGAGAAGAATATAATGTTGGGGATGTCCTCAGTGTTAACCTTTTCAAGACAGGGCAGTTTGTAAATGTCATTGGAACAAGCAAGGGTAAGGGGTTTGCCGGTGTAATAAAAAGGCATGGATTCAGCGGTGGAAAGGATACACATGGCTCTATGTTTCACAGGGCACCAGGTTCAATAGGACAGAGCTCTCAGCCATCCAGAACCCTTAAGGGTACAAAATTGCCGGGAAGGATGGGAAATGAGCAGAATACAATAAAAAACTTAAAGGTTGTTATGGTAGATGCAGAGCAAGGGATTTTATTGGTCAAGGGTGCAGTGCCTGGACCAAAGGGTGTGTTGTTGACAATCAAGAGCTCTGTGAAGAATAAGTAGAATCTTGTATGGAGTGCGAAAGCTTACTTGCTTTCGCTTTTACTTTCGCTTAGTGTTGCGTATGGATACTAAAGCGGTAAGCAAGTAAGTTACCCATTCGGAAATAAATTTCATAGCCGTGAACGCTTACTGATTACCTTAAGGGAGTATAAAAGATGTCGAAGGTGAATTTATATAATATAGAGGGTGAAATAATAGGAGAGGTTGAGCTTCCAGGAGAAATCTTTGAATATAAGGGTTCAAAGGCAGTGGTGTATGAGGCAGTAAAGGCTCATCTATTAAATTGTCGTCAGGGAACAGTGAAGGCTAAGACAAGGGGTGATGTTAGTGGCGGCGGAAAGAAACCCTTTAAGCAAAAAGGTACCGGTAATGCCCGGTCAGGAAGTAATAGAAGCCCTGTCTGGAGGGGTGGTGGTGTGGTATTTCCACCCAAACCAAGACTGTTTGAGGCTAAAATACCAATCAGGGTGCGAAGGGCAGCCCTTTATACTGTGCTTTCAGATAAGGTAAGAGAAGGAAGTTTGAGGGTGGTTGATTCTTTAAGCTTCGATAGCCCGAA
>JACQYP010000143.1 GCA_016208205.1 Candidatus Desantisiibacteriota bacterium
TAGAGATTAGACATGAGGGAAAATGGGGACAGCACCCTATTTTTAGAAGAAAAAATAGGGTGCTGTCCCCATTTTCCCTATCATTAATCACCAAACAAGGAGTCAATCAAATGTTGCAGAAGCAATTTATCTTGATATTATTAATATGTTTTGCTGCCCTGACAAGGGTATTGTCTCAGACAGTAGCTGCAGAAAACCTTGTCAACATAGACTTTAAGGGGACAGATATCAAGGATGTTTTAAGGGCACTTGGTGCCCAGCAGGGTGTAAATATTGTTACAGATGAGTCTGTCAAGGGGCAGGTAACTATTCACCTTACCAATGTCCCGTTTGAGGCAGGATTAAATGCTATCCTTGGTGCTCATCACCTTACCTATGAAAAAGAGGGAAATATCTATCGGGTTATATCAATGAAGATTGAAAAGTCATATTTTCTGAATGTAGAGAGAGGTAGCACCTCTGGCGATGGACTTCTCTCTATGGATGCCAAGCAGGTTGATATAAATGAGATATTGAGGGATATTTCTCTACAAAGCAAGATAAATGTTGTTACAGATAAATCTGTTCATGGAAATGTTTCCCTGTATCTAAACAAGATTCCAGTGGAAGAGGGCTTGCAAACCATTTTAAGTACAAGTGGGTTTAAGTATAAAAAAGAGAATAACATCTATATTGTTGGCGAGACAGGAGGAGAAAGAATAAAAAATGTTGAGATTAGAAGCGGGCTTTTATCCCTTGATATTGATGGGGCTGATATCCTGAAGGTATTACGGGAAATATCCCTTCAAGGCGGGATAAATATTGTGGCTGATAAGTCTGTCTCCGGACTGGTTTCTTCTCATCTGGCTAATACACCTGTGGAGCTGGGCTTAAGGGCATTGCTCGAGGCAAATGGGTTTACTTGCGAAAAGATAAGCGGGATATTTTATGTGGGTGTATCAAGGGGCAAGAAAACCTTTTCTATTATGGTTGATGAGGGATCTCCTCCGGCAGAGGGAGCAACTCTTACAGATAAGCTTTTTACGGTTGATGTTGCGGATGCTGAACTGGGTGAGGTTATCCGTGCACTTGCTCTTCAGGGCGAGAAGGATATTGTTACCTGTGATTATGTCCGGGGACAGATAAACGCTCATATTTCTAAGGCACCGTTTGAGAAGGTATTAGCCCTTATTCTGGAGGGAACAAATTATACCTTTAGCAAGGTAAATAATATCTATGTCATTGGCGAGGGTGTTTCCTTGCGTCCAGGGGCATTGACCTTTGTGGCAACAGAGGTGATAAAGATTAACTGGGTTGAGGCAAATGAGGTGCTGACTATTCTGCCGCCTGTTTTTCCAAGGGATAATATCCGATTGTTGAAAGATCAAAATGCTATTGTGGTTATTGGTACCAGACAGCTCATTGATAAGGTTTCAGAATTTGTCAAGCAGATAGACAAACCTTCTCCGCAGATTATGATTGAGGTATTGGTGGTAGAGTTCAAGAAAACCATTGGCAATTCTCTTGGGATTAAAGAGATAGGCGTTAAGGAGAATGAACACATGGATGTAAGCCTGTTTCCCGGTGCGGTGGAGCCTTTGGTGCTGACCTACGATGTTGCTAATGTGGTAAAAGACAAGTTTTTTACCAGATTAGAGGCATTAATTATGGAAAAGAAGGCAACTGTCCGAGCAAACCCAAGGATTGCAACCTTGAATGGACATGAGGCAAGCATCAGCGTGCTTACCAAGGATAGGTATCGTGAGTTTGCTAAGAGTGTTGAGGCAGATAAGATGCTGCCTGTAAGCGGGCAGCAGACGGTTGAATCAGGGATAAAGCTGAGGATAAAACCATGGGTTAGTGCCTCTAATGAGATAAATGTGGATATTTCACCAGAGATAAGCAATGCTACCGGGATGTTAAGTGCAGACAGCCTGCCTCAAACCTCTGAACGCAAGGTGCAAACCACCATTCGAGTCAAGGATGGGGAGACAATCATTATCGGCGGTTTAATCCAGACTCAAAACTCTTTTATGGAAAAACGAGTCCCTTTTGTCAGTCGCATTCCATTAATTGGCAAGGTATTTAAGTGGAAGAGTGATGAACAGCAGCAATCAGAGCTTGTTGTCTATATTACCCCGCATCTTTTGCCACTGTTAAATGAAAAGTGAAAAGCTATTACCTCAGGACATTTAATTTTGTAGAATATAGCGAGGGTCTTCAGACCCGATATGATAAGAGTAAAATATTGAAACGCACCTGAAGGTGCTTGCTACATAAGAACAAGGTGATAAAAAATGCAACATCTTAAGTTTCTTGGATTAATTCCGGCCAGGGGTGGTTCAAAGGAGATACCTAAAAAGTGTATTACCCCACTCAGGGATAAGCCATTGATTGCTTATACTATTGAGGAAGCAAGGAAATCGAGACATCTGCATCGAATAATTGTCTCTACGGATGATAAGCATATTGCTTCTATTTCTATAAAATATGGGGCAGAGATACCATTTATGCGTCCAAAAGAATTAGCTCAGGATGATACCCCTACCCTGCCTGTTATTCAGCATACATTGTCTACATTAAGGTCTCAAGGGTATGTTCCGGATTATATTGTTTTGCTTCAGCCAACCTCACCCTTAAGGGATGTATCTCATATTGATGCAGCCATAGAAAAGATTATACAAACTAAGTCGGATATGATTGTCAGCCTATGTAAGGTTACTCAGCACCCTTTTTGGATGAGAAGAATGGATGGGGATAAGGTTTTTCCATTCATAGAGACAAAAAACACCTATCATAGACGTCAGGATTTGCCTGATCTTTATCGGCTCAACGGAGCAATTACAGTAACCAGACGAGAGGTTATTGAGGCAGCATCTCTGGCAATCGATGAGAAAAAAAAGCTGGATATTCGTGGGTATGTGATGGAGGAGGATGTGTCTGTGGATGTGGATACACCAATTGACCTCTTTATTGCTCAAAAGTTATTGGAAGCAAGGGATTCTGAATAAGATGCGAAGGGGTAGCAGTACCCCATTTCACCTAAAACCGACAACCTTGAACCGTGAATCTGACAACCTGCGTAAATCTGCGGCTAACTGGTGATAAAATGGCAAACATAAAGATTGACCAAATAATTCGTTCCAAAAGAAAGACGCTGTCTATAGAGATCACGCATGATGCAAGACTCATTGTTCGTGCTCCTAATGCAACACCCTTGAGCTTTATTGAAAAATTTATACTTAAAAAACGCCTCTGGATACAGGGCAAACAGAACATGGTTAAAGAAAAGCACTTATCGTCTCAACCAAAAAAGTTTGTAAGTGGAGAGGAATTTTTATATCTGGGGAATAGCTATTGCCTCTGTATCGTATCTGAAAGTACATGGCCGCTTTTATTTTTTCAAGAATTTCATTTGTCAAGGAAATATCTTTCTCAGGCAAGGCAGCTGTTTATTGATTGGTATAAACAAGAAGCATATAAAAAAATTAAGGAGCGGGTAGATTTGTATTCAAGGCTATTTGGACTCAAATACAACAAATTTAACATAACCAATGCCCAAAAGCAATGGGGTTCCTGTAATGCTAAAAATAATTTGTGCTTTTCATGGCGTCTGATTATGTCTCCTTTGCATATTATAGATTATGTAGTTATCCATGAATTAATGCACATTGATGAGAAAAATCATTCCCGCAGATTTTGGAATAAAGTCAAGACAGTAATTCCCAATTTCAAGGAAAGCAGGAAATGGCTGAAAGAAAATGGGCATTTATTGGTGGTTTAACGGAAAGGGAAGCTAGTGCTACAGCCTATCTTCCCTGATCTCCTAAAAAGCCATCTTTGTTGCCAAAGATGCGGTTTTTGTCTTTACCCCATTCTTATCGATAATCCCCCGATAGATATAGGTTAGAAGGACATTATCATTCAACCCATAGATTATCTCACTTGTAGTCACGCTGTTTTTAGCATTAAGCTGAAATAAACTTTCTCCTTTTTCTCTTACTTGATCATAAGAAAAGGAAACGCCTATATTTTTTCTAACTATTCGAGAGATAAGACCGCTATCTACGGATAATTCACCGTGTACTGTCGGTTCACCTTCCTTAAAGCTTTGCATAGAGAAGCCCATATTGATAGCCTTAAGTATCCCTATCGTTGCCTCTGTATACCATCCTGTTGACTTTTTGGTAGATAGGGACGCAGTTCCTGGTCTCCTCACCTCATAAAGTGAATTAAACATACTCGGAACAAATTTTTCACCCAGATTTCTCATCTCAAGCTTATACCCCATGTCAGTATTTATCCAACCAACATGGCCTCTACCGCATAGACCATAAGCCGTCCCCTGTCCAAAGTCCTGAATCGATGCCATGTCTGCATGAAGTTTCAGCAGATTTCCAAAGATAGGCATTCCAAGGTCAACACCATAAGCGATTATTGCTTCCTTGTTTCCCTTCTGAGGCTCAGTATCGGTTACGCCAGTTAATCCAAGATCAATCCTGCTAAGAACAGGAATATCCATGCCCATCATCTTTAACGGCTGACAATAAAGTCTGACACCAAAAAGTCTTGCGTCGGTTATATTGTTCACCACAGTTTCTATGCCCTTATTTTTCAGGTTCACATCTATTTCAGAACCAAGTATATTTTTGCTGGTATCAGTACCTTGATTTGAGTAGCGGTCAAGGATAAATCCATGTCCCAGGGTAGCCCCATCTAATGTACCCAAACGGACATAAAAAGGTTTATCACCCTTCTCAGCCCAGCGAACATAGCGGATAATGTTGCCGGCATCATCATAATCTTTTTTTCTGAAACCATCCTCATTCCAGCGAGCAAGTATATTCAGACCAATGCCAAGTTTGCCAAAGCTGATGTCAGGCTGGAGAATAATCTCATTATAATTCTTACCATCAATCATTCTTGAACCTACTAACCCTTCGCAGGTTAAGCCCTTTTTGCCTGACTCCTCTTTTGGAGCAGGTGCTGGTGTTTCAGGTTTTTTTGACTCTTCCTTTTTCTTCTTTTCCTCTTTAACCGCTTTTTCTTTAGCCGATGTTTCTTTAGCCGGCTCTACATCTTCCTTCCATTGTGCATCGAATTCCTTTTGCTGCTCCTGAGTAACATAGGCAGGCATTGACATTTCTCCAGTTGGCGTGACATTAGAGAATTGATTCTGTAGAACCATATACTTTTGATTACTCATCAGGCTTTCTAACCAGACAGTCCCATCCTCCACATAGGTTGAGGATGAGTCATCATCATTTACAAAATTACTCCATTTAGTGCCCCTGACACCTGCTAACGCTGTAGGTGTAATAACCTCAAAGCTTGAATCTGCGTCTAATTTTTTAATCTCAGTACGAATCTTACCTATCCATAGCTTTACCTTAGAAACAAGCCCTTTTTGTCCCTCAATTTGTTTCTTTAATTCCAAAATATCAAGAATAGAATTTACACCTATAACCATAGAAGAACCATCGCCCAAATCAAGATACGCCCGACTTTTTTCAAAGGTTCTTATTCGTTGATTGCTTTTAAGTTTCATTCCAACCACTGCTTTTTTCCATTTTACCTCACCAATAGTCTGAACCTCTACGAGTCCAGACACCTTAGTCAGGCTGATTTCCTGTTCCTGTTCCTGTGTGGTGGTGGTTCCACTCTGTGTAGTGGTAGTTCCACTCGCACAGACAGGGATAAGGAATGCGACTACAAATAAGACCGCTAACAAACAACCCATCTTTCGCACATTTCTCATTACCATCATTTCTTTGACCTCCTTGCTTCAAAAATTTTGCAACCTATACAAGCAGAATTTGCGATTGAGCACCTATGTTTCCTGCGTGGGTTAGTAGATAGCCCCATCGGGGTGAAATATTTATAGCTCTATGTAACCAACAAGCTGATATAGCTCAGGCAATGCAATATGTTCACTTGCTGAGTATAATAAATGGTGGAGGCGGTGGGAATCGAACCCACGTCCGAAGACTTAAAGATAAGGCTACTACGCACATATCCTGTGTTTTAATCTCGTATCTTTAATCTTCCACAGGCAGAATTCTAAAGATACCAGCTTTTTTTGTCTTACCAACCCATGCCTAAGCAAGATCCCTGGGTTAGCCAGCCTGCTAATTTACACCCTATAATAGTCTCACAGGCAAAGAACTACCAGGATGCGCAGCTAACTAAGCTGCGAGAGCCAATTCGTCGTAATCGGCAATTATAAAGCTCTGCCTTTTTACGAGGCCTGGCAGCTCCTCGGTACGCAACCTATACCCTTAAAACATCCCCGTCGAAACCTTTACGCCCCCTTAAAATTAACAATGAATAATGAACAATTATTCATTATTCATTATATTCATTCTCCTATCGATAATGCTTCATTGCCCTTCCTATTTCTCGATCATTTATCTTTTTTTTGATAGATTCTCGCTTATCATGAACTTTTTTACCCTTTCCCAGCCCCAATTCTACCTTTGCCTTTCCAGACTTAAAGTATAGCTTTAATGGAATTAATGTAAGCCCCTTTTCTTTAGTCTTACCAAGCAAACGAGCAATCTCTGTTTTATGAAGAAGCAGCTTTCTGGTTCGAGTTGGTTCGTGATTCACACGATTCCCAAAGCTATACTGAGCGATATTTGCATTTATCATAAAAGCTTCATTGTTTTTTATTTGAGCAAAACTATCGTTCAATGATACCTGATTCGTACGCAAGGACTTAACCTCTGTCCCCAGAAGCTGTATCCCTGCCTCCAAGGTCTCAAGTATCTCATATTCATAATAAGCCTTTCGATTACTGCATATCACCTTTTCCATAGTTTAATTATAACATATTTTAGGGAAAAATGCAAGGTGAAAAATGGGAGAGATTTTAACCACGAATTGCACAAAATAGTCACGAATGAAAAAATTCGTGTAATTCGTGGTTAATTCCTTCTTCGAATCATGCCAATAATTGCTATTATTAAACAAAAACAAGCGAATACATCCCCAAATTGAGAATAAAATGTAAGGCGGTTAGGTAAGAAGATGCGAGCATTGATTATTCCTTCCTTGTCTATATCCAGCAGGTGTTCAATCCTGCCTGATGGGTTGATGATGGCTGAAATCCCTGTGTTTCCTGCCCGGATAAAGTATCTTTTATTTTCTACAGAGCGAAAAACATCCATGCTGAAGTGTTGATAATAGGCGGCTCTTGTTCTTGTCCACGCATCATTGGTAATATTAACCATGAGTTCTGCACCATTTTTAA
Organism: Candidatus Desantisiibacteriota bacterium; assembly: GCA_016208205.1. Next base: position 7,232 of record JACQYP010000143.1, read on the forward strand.
CAAATCTTCCAGTCAGGTTTCCAAATATTCCTTCATAACAAATAAGCGTGCAAAATTTGCATGGTTTATTAAATACTGTATAATTCTTCCCACGGGTATACATCCCGGCCTGCGGGAATATCTTCCTTAAAACCGGAAATAGTTCCTCGTTAGGGATCATCTCTCCAAATGGCACAAGATGAATCTTGTCGTATCGGTCAATTATCCTGCCTTTATTTGAGATAAGAAAGGCACTGTTGTAAGCATCTGTATCAGTCTCATACGGAGCCCCTATCAAAAGGTAGCTGCTCTGCCCCTTGATAATAGAGGATAGTTTTCTTTTTGTCCATAGAGAGGTATCCGGTGAGGAGAGGATAGCTGTTTCTGTCCAGATAATCAGGTCAGGGTTTGATTTCGCTGCCTTTTTAGTAAGCCTGTCAAGCATCAGTAATATTTTTTCACGGGTTGTTCCCCATTCCCAGCTTTGATCAATGCCAATGTTGGTCTGAATCACTGATACGGCTACTGATTTGCCTGCTATAGAATTTTCTTGAAGTTTTATATTCCCCCATATCAGACAAAGGCTAAGTACAACTGCGGTCATCCATGTTCCGTACCAGCCCCATCTTGTCCGGTTGATTACCCCTGCAATCACAGTATTAACCAATACTATCAGGAATGAAATACCAAAAACACCTGTAAATTCAGCTACTTGGATAAGGATGAGGTTTTGATATTGAGAATAACCAAGTATCCCCCATGGGAACCCATCCATAGGAAAATAACTTCTAATAAGCTCTAATGCTGTCCAGATAATGGCCGGAGCAAATATATTATAAGTGGAACAGAGAAAGGACACCTTTGTTTTCAGCATACTGACACACACAGCAAATACCCCGATAAACAAGGCGGAAACAATGGTGATAAATAGCCAGCCTATAACCAATAACCATTGAGGTACCTGATAAAGCCTGATGCCGGCTACCCAGAATAAGAGTATACCAAAAAAGACAACCCCTGTAATTAGTCCAAGCATAAACGATTTTAATATATTCTGCCTTTTCTGCTTGCCGATGACTGATAAAAGCGGAACAAGGGCAATAAAAGCAACAGGTTCCATATTGGTTGCCGGAAAGGTAACAACGAGAAGTATTCCTGAAATGATGGCTAATAATAAATGTAAAATATTTTGAATCATACCTGAAATATAACAGATTGGTTAGGGATTGTCAAGCTTTTTCTGTTTTGAAACAGCAATTCTATCTGACTTTTCGCGTAACCGTTCACCGCAGAGACGCAGAGTTCGCCGAGATGAATGAATTCAGGAGTCAGGAGTCAGAATAAAAAGCCCACATTTATTCTGAATTCTGTATTCTGACTTCTGTATTCTATGCTCTGCTTTTTTCTCTGCATCCTTTGCGTCTCTGCGGTGAACAGATACCAAATATTTATAGCCGTGAACGGTTACCTTTTCGCCAGACCAACATCCCAACAACAAAGCAACCGGTAATAAGGCTGATAATAAGGCTCCATTTCAACCATGGGGGATCATACACTACCCTGACTGTATGGCTGCCTTTTTTCAGCTCTATTGCCCGCAAGATATAATTTCCCCTGTAAATCTTTTGTTCTCCGCCGTCAACAATTGCCTTCCAGCCGGGATAAAAAACCTCACTCAAGACAAGGAAACCGTCTTGAGCCAGGCCGACATTCATTATCAGCTCGTTTGGAGAATGTTTTATTACCTCTGGATATGCCTCTACCTTGCGGGAAACAGATGGCTTTATGGTTGGTTTTTCTTCTAAAATTACCTCGTCTGCGTAGGATATTTCCTTAAGTGCCTTAAAGATGGCATCCCTTCCATTCAGCAAATCCAGCAGTTTTGAATACTCTGCAATCCTCATCACTGTTGTAAGTGTTTCAGGGGCAAGCCCCTGACTGATATTGATAAACTCTTGATACCTTTTGAGGACGACTGAAGAATATCCGCCAATATTTGCTATTCCATACATCATCCCACGATCTAATGAGGCATCGTCAGTCATGGTAACTATACGGAAAGGCTCTTTGTCTGCTTTGAGAAAATCAACCATGTTCTTGTCCCATTCACATCGGCTGATATCAACAGTGGTAATATACGAAGAGCAAAACATCCAGAGGTCAACAAGGATAATAGCTGGAATCAGGTATTGTATCCATGCTTTGCCCCATCCTCTGCCGCATATATACAGAAGCATAGCCCCAAGCATAAGAAAAACAGCCCCTGCAAACATAGACTTTTTGGCTATCAAGAGCATTCCGGCAAGATTCTCCTTGAGGTCAGGGGCACCAAAAATTCTCTCCTCCAGCCCATAACTTGCCTGGATTAAACTACGCCATGTATCTGCATCAATAAAAAATGATGCGAGCATGGCAAGTATACCAAGTATGCCAAATACCTGTGAAAATGATTTCTTAGGCAATTCTAAAAGACTACTGCTACCAAACCCGGCCAGAACAGCCAGACAAAATGTCCAGAAATACATCATTCGCCCTGGAACCCTGAAGAGGTCAAAGCCAGGGATAAACTCATAGCATAATTTATACACAATAGTATATTTTCCAAAAGAGACTAAAAGCGAAACTACTGCCAGTACAGAAAAAAGAATAGTGTAGGCATTTCTTTTAGATAAAATGGCTATTATGGCTAATATCAAGGGGAGAATTCCCACATAACCGCAAACCTCATGCAACAGCCCACGCCCCCAGTAAGGAATATCAAGGGAATTGCCAAAGAGCATGGGAAAGAAAAAGGAGAGGATATTTTCAAAGGGAAATGATGAAAAGGTGCTAAAGTTATACCCTGCCCCTCCGCTTCTGATAGAATAGGAAGGTAGCTCAAGGGTAGGAAATATCTGACTACATGCTAAGCAAACAGATATCGCACCCATCATTCCCAGTAATGGTAATAGCTTGATTGCCTTAGCATATTCCTTGTTGATGATAACTATTCCCAGACTAAAGACGGCATATATCCCACCCAAAAGATAGGTATAAAATGAGATTTGAGGATGTCCAGATAGAAATTGGATGCCAATTGCCAACCCTCCAAGCAATACATAGGAAAATCTCATGGTTTGAGCTGTCTTTTCTATGGAGAACAGGATAAGCGGCAGCCAGATGTAGGCAGAAAATACATCAATATGCCCAGCGTAGAGATGGGTTATTTGAAACCCTGACAGCATAAATATCAAGGCTGTACTCAGGCTGCCTATCCAATGACATTTTAATGCCTTCATAAACATATATGAAAAACATCCAGATAAAAAGAGGTGAATAATGGAACTCCATGTTATCCCAAGGTGTGCCGGTAATAGGGTAAATATAACCAGATTTAAGGGATAGAACACAGCCGGCTGCATCCCTGCAACACATGGTACCCCTGAAAACATACAAGGATTCCACATTGGAATAATACCATCCTTGATTGTTTGGGCAACAAATGAACGCAAATAGAGTAAGCAATTGGTGATATCTCCCCCTGATAAAACCCGGGTATCATCTATTGCCTTTTGAAAAAACAGGATACTGAGGAGAAATAAACCTGGGAATACAAACCAATCAGGATTTATCCTATTCATTGAAGGAGTACCCTTGGCAGTAGTTATTGCAGCTTGTTCCTGATGCTTTTTCTTTTTTGACATTTTTTCTCCTCTTCTCCTTTTGATAGATTCCATAGATACTTGTTCCCACAGGTAAAGGGATATGGTGTTTTATCAACCAGTTCTCAATTTTTAACAAAGAACAAAGTATATTATTTACGAATATGGGTAATCTCATAAAATGTATCTTTGGATTATCAGTTTCTTTGCGATTCATAATTCTCTGTATGGCTACCGGTAAAAACAACGAAAATACCCAATATCCTGATTCTATACACTTAAGATTCAATAGTAGATTTTTAATGGTTCTTTTATCATATCGTCTAAAATGCTTAAGTGCTCTATCATGTGAACTATACAGAAAATTAAATGCAGGAACAGTAAATATAAAAAATCCATCCAACTTAAGCACACGATAAATTTCATTAACAGCTAACCTATCATCTTCAATGTGTTCCAATACATCAAACGCTACTACTGAATCAAAAAAATCATCAGGATAAGATATATGACAGGCATCACAAACCTTCTTCTCCAAGACAAAATGCTCTGGAATCAAGTTCAGAGCATTAGAGTCTACATCTATTACATATACTTCTCCAAATTTACTGATAACCGGTAAATCTTCGCCAGTCCCAGCACCTAAATTCAGTATTTTTAATTTTCTCCCACTTTTAAGTTTATTAAGCAACATTTCAATAAGTTGATTTTTGGCTTTATGCCAAAAAAAATCCTTTGTTGCTCCAAGTTGATAATCTCTATAATCCATAATGATTTCCTTAAAATAAATATTTCCTCACCAAGGTAATATAATCAAAAAAAGAATTAATATAAGCTGATATAGAGCGTTTTGTCCCGGAAACATCTTTCCACTCCTTTACTGCAACCTCGAATAGCCAGTCGCTTTTATTTTGCAAGAAAGGGAGACGCAATATACGAATAATAAGCTCCACATCAAATATCCATCTTGAAGAAAAGGGTTTTTGAACCACAGGGATAAGTATTTTACTTTTGAAAAGTTTTGCACCACATTGTGTATCATAAATATCAAAACCAAAGGTTAAAGACATAACTGTAGCGAATAATCGTCCTATGTAATGACGAAAATTCACCCGTTCAATCTTTCTGCCCGCGAGATGAACCCTACTGCCAATAACTGCCTGTACATCCTGATTTGTTTGAAAAATATCCATAAAATCCCAGATTTCTGCAAGAGGAACAGCCAGATCAGCATCCCAAAAACCTATTATATCATAAGTTTTTTTCTCTAATAGATAAAGCATACCCATCCGTATGGCTTCCCCTTTTCCTTTGTTTTCATTCGATGACAAACATAAGGCTCTGGCTGGATCAGCCTCACAAATCTTCTGGATAACCTTTAGTGTATCATCCGTACTGCCATCATTTACAAATAACAACGAAAGATTAGGATTCTTTGCCAATTCATTGATAAAATTGTCTGCCAATAATCGTCGCTCTTCATTATAGCAAGGGATTATTACCCCAATATTAGTCAATAATAACACAATTGCATCCTCTTTTTTTAGGTAGATAGGCTGAAGGTTATTCCTAAAAGCCTTCAGCCTATCTACCTTAAGTAGTTACAGATATCAGCGTAAATCACCTTTTCTCTGCCAGAATCCCATGATGATGAGCAAATATATATTTAATCAAGGCAATATTACTCTGTTCAACAAACCCATGCCTTTTCATGATCCCATCCATCTCTTCATTTGGTGCGAAGTATGGCAGGTTTTCAATCCCCCATTTATAATGCTGTGCATGATTGGTCTGTTGAAGCTGTTTTTTAAGGAATGGCATGAAACTGCTTAATATGTCACCAATTGGCAAATCAAGATCAGGCCACCAGGGAACATCAACAAACGGCTTTTCAATGATGTGTAATCCTTGAGACTTCAAGTGCCTTTCAATTAATCGGACATTCATTAAACGGATATTCCCATGATTCCATACCTCTCCTGTAATCCTATGAAGCAGATAATGTATCCAGAACCCATAGTTTATCCTGTTTGAGACAAACACAAGGACATATTTTTTTGAAGCACGAATCATTTCATCGAGTGTTGCTTTATAATCCGTCATATGCGGCAAACAGGCAAAATTCCATACAAGGTCAAACCCTGACTGTCCAGCGGTTAGATGATTATCCGGGTTACAGATAAAGGTTGCCTGCTCAAGACATCCTTCTTTTTCCCAAACTAAGTTAGCTAATTCAATTGCCTTCTGGTCAGGGAGCATGGTGGTTATTTTTACCCCATGTTTGCCAAGCACAAGACTGTTTATCCCTGCAATCCCCTTCATTCCATCAAACGGACCCTCTAACACACTATCAATCTTAAATGTTTTGGTCAGCCTGATAAGATAATCATTCAACGATAACCGTTCATAGGTTGTCCCAAGACCAACATCATACTTAGTTATTTCCATTAGCTCCTCCTGTTGAAAATTATTATATCTGCGTAATCAATAATCCACAGATTTTCTTTTTTATCCACAGATTACACAGATTTTCACAGATTTAATAAATACTTAGACAGGATTTACTGGATAGTTTTAAGATCTTGTTAATCCTGTTTATCTTGTCAAAAAAGGTTCTTTTATCTGTGAAAATCTGTGTAATCTGTGGATTCTTTTACATTATCATTATCGTATTAGCCATAGCAATCCTCAGCCTATCAAAATCATTTGGCTTCAAGTGAGAAAAGGTTGTTTTGCCGGGGTCATCTACATCTGTAGAGGATATTTCCCCTTCCAATTGTATTTTTTCAAGCACACTCCTACTAACCTTATCCCTGCTCCAACCATCCTTTACAGACAGAAGAGTCATATATTCAATATCCTGAATCGCTCGCCGTTCCACTTTAAGCCTTAGCCCGGCTACTGGTCCGGAAAGCCCTGGATAAACAATAGATAAATATTCACCATCATACCAGCAATCTGGATGGCAAAAGCTTGTATAATAGGGTAATCCACCATCTGCACCCAATAGGTATGCCTGATAATAAAGACCAATAAGATTAGTACTCGGCTCCTCTATCTGTGGTCCGCCCCCATAAAACCAGTATCTCTGCCCAAGCTTTTTCATCCTCTCCATGCAAAGATGGTTTTTGGTAAAAAATGCATCAGAGACAACCTCAAGACTTGCCAGTCCATCAAGCATCCCCCTTTAACACTGCGGCCTTGACATGTCAACCCGAAAGTCAAAATGGACGGGTTTGGAACCCGCCCCTACATGTGTCCCCCCCCCCCCCCCTGCCCGGCATATTCTGAAACCATATTTACAAACGATTCTTTATAATCCTTAGAAAATGCCTTTTCAATGGCTGGAGCACATTGAGCGTGTGAATAAACACAAGCAGGGTATTTCTTTTCTTGAATCCGGACACGATAGCCATCATCCATCCTGCCAGGCCAATTCTCATTGAATGGCAGGTAAAAATGGGTAACAGGTATGCCTGCACCCGGTCCATAATACCCATAATCTTCTGTAAAGGCAGAGCCATCAAGGTATAAACCAAATCTACTGTCCCAATCTGTCCAGTCAACATCAGTCTGATTTCTAACTTCTGTCTTCTGACTCCTGACTCCTGACTCCTGACTTCTACCTTTTACCAAGGGTACATAGTCTGAAGAGCCGATCTCCCCTGTATATCCATAGGACAAGACATTCAATGTACTTCGATGCTTATGTGCCAATTGATGATAGTTAAGCTCAATCTTTTTATAACCATGACTTTTTCTCATCATTCCCATGCCCTTGTGAATGCCGCCATAGGCATTGAGTTCATTGACAAAGCTTGGCGTATCCGGTAGACAAAAGTCCCAAACCGTAAGGTTTATACCAATCTTAACAGGTTTTTTGATCTCATCGCTGACAACAGACAATACCCCTTCATACACCCCATTTGGTGTTTCCTTTGGAATATAAATATCAACCCAGACAGCCTGATTCTTTTGATTAGGTATCTTATTGACAGCATCAGGAATATTGAATTTACCTTTTAAGGGGAGACAGGCATCCGGATAATAAACCCCTTTCCCGCCTTTTCCATAGGGTGATGGCTCAACCCCAGCTACATACCAGAGCTTAAAAAGCTCAATGTTCTTTTCAGCAGGGATAATCCCTGCACTTCCTATCAGACTATCTGCATGGATAACTATATTATTAAGCCTTTCTTCCATAGCCTGAATAATAAGCTGAAAGGCAACCACCTCATTTCTTGCCCCATGAATGGTAACCAGCTTTTGATCCGCATCCCAGATAGGATTACCCTTTTTAGCAGTATCTATAGGAGGCAGGGTATAATCATCTTGCTGGAGGGTGTTTCCAGTAACAGGGTTTACCTTTTCCATATCACTCATAGCCCAGATAGATGCCGCCCCATTACCAAAGATAGGGACAAACGGTACGCTTTCAGGTTGAGGTATCTCAACCTCCAGAAGCTCCATCTCTGGTGCACACTCAGTTGGAACAATGTCTGTATAGGCAATGGCTGATGTCCTGCCAAACTTATTATAAGCAGCAACAGCAAAATAATATTTTTGTCCATTTTGTCTATTTTGTCCAAGGGTTAAGCCATCAATAGTCAACTCAATATCTTCTTTGCCCAGATCTGGTCGGCGAGGTATTTTCCATTGTTTAACAGGACAGGCTGAATCCCAGACAATTGGAAGCGAGCTGTAACGGACATGATAGCCAAATGCCTTCCCAGTATCTGATGGTTTCCACATTAATCGAATTTTCCCATCCACTACAGTTGCTGTTAATCCTGATACAGGAGATGGGGGCATAGAAGAATCCGGTTTTTTTGCCTTAACTGCAAGAAATGGCGGAAACATGCTTTCCCTTGAATGAACAGATTTTTCTTGCAGCATTTGCCCCTTTTCATCGGTAATGGCAAGACCGTATTGATCCTCAATGATTAAGGCGGAAGCAATATCCGGGGGGATATCAATAGCATACCAGCCACTCTCTCGCCTTGGCCTGGCATAGGCAAAAAGGCTGTTGCCCTGTCCAAAGGTAACATCTGTAAGATCACTTCCCGGATATGACCATGGGGTATTTTTATAACCGGTATATTTGAAACAGCTTGCTCTTTTTCCTTTTGGGGAAGATGAATAGTTTTTCCCTCGTCCTTCAACCCAGTCAGAGGCAATGGTTGAAATCCCTACCATTAATATATCATTCTTTTTCTTATGAAGGTAAAGGGTTGCCTGTTCAACGGCCATACCCTTAAGCTTAGCTGTATCAAATTTTAAGACAGCCGTATCCTCAATACCCTTAAGCCGCAGGAATGTTCTTGCCCCAAGGTTTGCTTCTTGCTCTGTCTCATAGGCACAGATATAATTATCCGCAATAACCGGGCACCTGATACCACAAACATTGGGACTCAAGCAGCCCATGGTCAGACAAACAATAAAGGTTAAGATTATCCTCACTTGTTTTCCTTTTACGGTTGTCTCCCTTCACGGTTCAAAGGTTCAAGGTTAGAAGACTTGCGTTGTCAATTCGTGTGCTAATTGCCAATCAACTCGTTCAATTCCCTGCATTCACAGGGACAAGCTTCATCACTCTTCAACCCTGAACCGTGAACCTCTGAACCGTGAACCTGAATAGTTACTCATAGTTTTTTAATCGTGAACCGATAGCTGTAAACCGTAAACAGTTACTTGTCAATGCTTTCCTTCTTCTGTACCCGTATGTACTGATTTCTCAGGTGATGATGGCAATGGTGATGGGTGCTGTACCGGTGCTTCATCCATAAATCTTACCTCTGATTGTGGTTGAGGCTTGACCGTATGTGTCTCTGCTGATTTTGCAGGTTGTTTCTTAGCAACAGACTTTTTGACTACCTGATGTTTTTTCTTCTTGATTGGAGTTTTTGGCTTAGGCTGAGCAGCTTTCTTCTTTTCTTCATGCCGATCAACAAGATAGTTAATATACTCGCTGCATTCCTCTATTATTTCTGTCTTCTGAACAGATTTTTTCGGCCCTGTGTTATCAACCCGTTTCACAAGATAGGAACAGATATAGCCAACCTTACTATCAGGTAATTCTACCTTATAATACCACTTGGTGGCAATATCATCAAGGAGAACCATTTTTGTCTCTGTTGCTATTCGTGCTACAGGCTTATAATCATATCCGGGCAGAGCAGGCCAGTCCCAGACAATGGCCGGTTTAATGGAGACAAGCACATTACCTTTTTGAGGCGGCATATCTGACACTGATTCAGCAGGCACTCTGTCTTCATCATGCTTGATTGCAGAGGGATGATGCTCTTTTGCAGAAGATGATTGTGAATCAACTGCTATCATCTCATCGCTTTCATCGCTTATTTGTTGATGATGTCCATCAACAAAACATGCTGCCTCAGAAAAGGATTCATGTCCTTTACTTTTTTCTTCAATAAATGTTGGCTCAGCCTGCGTATTCTCTGAAGCAGCCTTTTTCTGCGGCAGTTTTAACTCAGGCTTTTCAGAAAAGACAGCATCCTCATGCTCTACTGGAGCAGGATTTTTCAGAGACTGGCTATACATCCGGTATCTATGCCGTATCTCTTCTGCCTCTTTGCCCTGAACATGCTCAATTGCCTTTTCAGCCTCTTCATAGTTTCCCCGTTCATAATAAAATCTGCTTAAGGCTTCAACAGAATTTATTAATGAGGTATATTTGTTTTTCAATTCCTGAGACTCAACATAATTTATAACCGTATCAAGCACCTCTATGGCTTTCTGACGATTAATTTCAGGGAGAGAAGTACCCTCTAAATTATTCATAAAAACATCACCAAAGTATATCTTTGCCAGATAATACTTTGATAGAGGGGATGGTGACTCTATAAAACAAAAGATAGCCTGTTCATAGTTGTAATTACCAAAGGCATTAACACCCCTTTTCCATGACTCATCCCTTGGTGGCGGCATGGAGACAGGGGCAGCACCCATATCAGAGCCTACAGGTAATGCCTTTGACTCTTCTGCGACCTTTTCAGATTCAACAATCTGGGGTTCAGAGACAATATCTCCGGCAGCTGTCGTTGCCCCATGCTCTTCAGCATGAACAGCAACTACACCCACTATCAAAAAAATGTTCATTACCATACAAAATAATAGCTTTTTCATAATTCTTCCCTCCTAATAATTTGCCGCATGAGTTTAAGCTATATGGAGTGCGAAAGCTTACTTGCTTTCGCTTTTATCTTCACTTAGCTAAAGCGGCAGCAAGTAAGCTGCCGCATTCCAAAGCGAAAGCAAGTAAGCTTTCGCACTCCATAACTTATGCCATGTAATTCTCTACAGTTCACTGATCTATTACAAAAAAATATATCCTGTGGTAAATTTCAACTACACAGGTCAAAATAATTCTTATTTTTCTATCACATCCGACTCAAGAAACCTTACCCTGCCCTTTTCATCCAATTGGATATAAAATTGTTGTTCCAGAAGGTTGTTTGCCTCAGGCTTACGAAATTGAAAGCCCTCAAGCTTATTTTGTGTCTTTTGTGCCGGGGATAAAAAGTATTTATACCCCAATGGGACAAGGATCGGTGACGCCTCCTCACCCATATCATCGGCATCATAGACAAAATTATCTGTATCGATTCGGAAGACATCGGCAGATAGTTTGGTATCAATCATGGTACATCTTCCTTTCAGATCAAACCATGATTTACATATAATCGGATACCTGTTGGAACGAATCCCGTGCCACGTTCCCCATTCTTCATCCGGGGTAATTTCTATGAAACCAGCATAGTTTTTGATAGGCAATTGATCATAGATTTGCCGATTAGGGATAAAGTATGCCCTGATTATCTTACCTTGATAGAGCTTGTTTGCCTCTTGAAGGGATACATTGAAAAATTGTTTGCCTGTTTTATACTCACACGGCTCCTTAACAAATGTCATCTCAGCCCTTTCATTATGATACAGACCACAGTGAAGGTCACATGCCTTTTCAATGTCAACATCCACATAGTTTATATCTTTGCTGAATCGTTGCGGGTTATTGGAAAATCCAAACATGGCCTCCCTCTTTTCCGGAAAGTCTACCTCTTTATACCCTTCATTTGGACTAATTGCCATGGTAGTTTCACGATATATTTTTATCAACGGTCGATATGGATTTTTATTATCAAGCAGCACCTCGGTGGTATCACTATTATCCGGCATCATCCAGTAAAATCTTTTGTACCCTCTTGACCTGTCAATATCCTTATCGTCTTGATAACTGTCATTATCCGGGGCATATATCTTTCCAATCTTTTCTTCTATCTTAGCCTTTTGTGGGCAAAGGAGATAGATGTAGGAGTGGTCAAATATCTTCAACTCTACAGCAGTACCGTTATCCTTTATTACATTAATAGTATTATTCTCCAGATTATCCTTAGTAATGCTTCCTATCCTGCCAACCAAATCCCATTTATCCTGAAATATCCCATATGCTACCTGTTCATCTTCCTGATTGGCAGAAGCAGCAACCTTTCTATTTGTCGGCACAAATTCACCCGCAAAACACTTGCTGAATAATAAACATGCCCAATATCTTTTAGCCACGCTGCGAGAATTAATCTTACCCTTTTGAGTAATCCCATAACTATTATTCATGATGTGTTGTGTCAAGAAGCGATCATCAGATGAGGATTCAAGCAGATATTTTTTAGCTGTGAGGATAAAGCCCGGGTATAGTTCTTTATAGGGACAAGGCTTGCCCTTGTCCGTCTGTGTTTTTATTTGTGTAAGCTTACGATTCAAGGCAATTGCCTCAGATAGGATGCCATGGATAAATCTTCCATCCTTTTCCCTTGGCCAGAGATCTGCTAATGAAGCAAGGCTCCTTTGCACAGCAGAAGATTTGTTCCCGTCTAACTCAGGTGGGGCAATAATACCTTCCTGTCCCAATGACTCAGGGTATATGTCATTAAGAAGCTTTATCAGGGTTACCAGAACCTCACCCCTTGTTACTGTCCCCTCAGGGTTAAACCCCTTATCCATTGACCAGTTCGGAATCAGTTCATTGTTCATATAACCATACTTCAGACAGGTTTCCACCCAGCCAAAGTAGGGTGAAACATTAGAATTATCCTTAAGAGAGGCAATCTCCTGCCGATATTGCTGTGCCTCCTGCTGTTTATTTAAGAGCTTGACAATCATTACCGCTAACTCACCCTTGGTCAGGGATTTATCGCGATCAAAGCTGAGATATGAATCCGGATTAACATCAGGATCAAGATTTTTGGTGTATAACCTTTCAATGGCTGGAGGGATAAGTGTCCAATTATCCTTGGTTACAGAATCATGGACATTTACATGCCAAACATTTGCCGGAGGTGCTGCCTTTGCCGAATGTGCTGCCCCTTCAGCAGTTGCATAGATAAACAAGGCCATTACAAAAAAACACGCTGTTTTTCCAATCCATAAGATTTTTTTCTGCATGGGATTATGTCTCCTTTTCAGAATACAGGAGTCAGGAGTCAGAATGTAACACCTGCATTTATTCTGTATTTTGTATTATAATATGCAATCATAATATTGTCAAGAAGTTTTACTTGATTTTTACCCTATTTCATGCTACTATGTTTATTAGGAAGATGGGCGGGTTTGGAACCCGCCCCTACATTTACAATAAAGGAGCTTCATATGATTGGTTTCACCAAACTTCTCTGCGGAACAGCTACGATTGCAGAGGTTTTGAGAGGGAGTACCTCGGAAAAACTACTGCAATTTTCTCAGGCAAGCCCAATAGTTGTCTGGAATGCTACCCATAAATGTAATCTACGGTGTAAGCATTGCTACATAGGGGCAGGGGATAAGACTATGAAGTCAGAGCTTACCACAGAAGAGGGGAAGGAAATTATCTCTGATCTATCCGGGATGAATGTCCCTGTTTTGCTTTTTTCCGGGGGTGAACCGCTTATGCGGGAGGATGTCTTTGAATTAGGTGAATACGCAGGCTCAAAAGGGATACGGACAGTGCTTTCATCTAACGGAACATTGATCACCAAAAACATAGCCTCCAAAATAAAGGAAACAGGGTTCCAATATGTTGGAATAAGCATCGATGGTCTACCTTCAACCCATAACAGATTCAGAAATGCCGACAACGCCTTTGAGATGGCAATGGAAGGGATAAAAAACCTGAAAGAGGCAAAGGTAAAGGTTGGCGTAAGGTTTACCGTTAATAGGTACAATTACCATGAATTCAGGGATGTTTTAAGGCTTGTTGTTGATTCCGGCATTCCAAGGTTCTGTATGTATCATCTTGTCTACTCTGGTCGGGGAAAAGAAATGACAAATGATGATATTACCAATAAGGAACGTATAGATGTATTTAACATCCTTGAGGAATTCACCCTGGAGCTTTTTCAGAAGGGTGTCGAGCTTGAAATATTGACCACAGATAACCATGCTGACGGCATCTTGATTCATCGTTACATTGAGGAAAATATGCCGCAAAGGGCTGATGAGGTAATGGAATTGCTCAAGATGCATGGCGGTTGCTCTGCAGGCACCAAAATGGCTAATATTGGTCCAACAGGAAATGTTTATCCCTGCCAGTTCTGGACAAATAAGGTACTCGGAAATGTCCGGGAAAAAAAATTCAGCCAAATATGGGATGATACGGAAAATAAATTCTTAGTCAGTCTCAGAAATAAAGGGACTTATCTGAAAGGCAAATGTGGCAAGTGTACATACAAGGATGTATGCGGTGGGTGCCGGGTAAGGGCAGAGACAGTACATGGGGATATGTGGCAGGAAGATCCGTGCTGTTATATTTGAAAAAGATAATTAGGGTATAAATTATGGAAACAACTAAAATTGCTTTATTCAAAAAGAAAAAAATTAGAAAAATCTTGTTTAATAATGAGTGGTGGTTTTCGGTGATTGATGTCATTGAGGCTTTGACAGATAGTACTCAACCCAGCAAATATTGGACAGCAATGAAAGCTCGAGTAGGTAGCGAAGATGGATTTCAGTTATCTACAATTTGTAGACAACTGAAATTAGAATCATCTGATGGCAAGAAATATGTAACCGATTGTGCTGACACGGAAGGTATTTTCCGTATTATCCAATCCATCCCTTCACCCAAAGCCGAACCTTTTAAGCGCTGGTTAGCAAAAGTAGGTTATGAACGGGTACAAGAAATAGAGAATCCAGAGTTAGCAACCAAAAGAACGAGAATACTTTATAAGCTCAAAGGATACCCCGATGATTGGATTGAAAAACGAATGCGCGGAATTGCCATTCGTGAAGAACTGACAGATGAATGGCAAAAACGAGGGGCACAGGAACAAAAAGACTATGAGATTTTAACAGCAGAAATATCCAAAGCAACTTTTGGCATTACTCCAAGCGAATATAAGAAAGTCAAAGGATTGGAGCGGGAAAATCTGCGTGATCATATGGATGACTTTGAATTGATCTTTACGATGTTAGGCGAACGCTCCACCACTGAAATTCATAGAACCGAAGACTCCAAAGGTGTGCCTAAGCTAAGAAATGATGCCAAAAGAGGTGGTAAGATTGCTGGTATTGCCAAAGAACAATTAGAAAAAGAAATTGGCAAACCCGTTGTTTCCAAAGAAAACTATTTGCCAAAGAATGGACAAAAGAAATCTTTAAAGGAGTAAATTAGGGGTATAGTTATAAAACTCCGTGTCTTTTGTGGTTTTCTTATTCTTTCGGACTTTTTGCCGAATCATCAAAATTAGGACAAATCAACCATGTTTCATGATACAATTACAGCTATATCTACCCCCATGGGTGAGGGC
Source organism: Candidatus Desantisiibacteriota bacterium (assembly GCA_016208205.1). The sequence goes on from JACQYP010000143.1 coordinate 22,650, forward strand.
GGTATCGGGATTGTCAGGTTAAGCGGTTCAATGTCCATGGATATAATCTCCAAGATATTCAGGGGCAAGACAGATATATTGACTGTAAAATCACACACCATCCATTATGGAAAGATATTCCATCCTGAAACACTACAAACTATTGATACGGTTCTTGTTTCTATAATGCGAAGCCCCCATACCTATACTTGTGAGAATATTGTTGAGATAAATGCTCATAGCGGCAGTATTGTGCTGCAAGAGATTCTTGAATTAACAATTCTTATGGGTGCCAGACTTGCTCAGCCTGGTGAATTCACCAGAAGAGCATTCTTAAATGGCAGAATAGACCTTGCTCAGGCAGAGGCAGTGATAGATGTTATTCAAGCAAAAACCGGCATGTCTCTTGCAATAGCCCTGGGTCAGCTTGAGGGCAGCCTTTCCAAAGAAATTCGGGGTATACATGCAAGCATTCTAAGCCTGCTTGCTCATATTGAGGCATCCCTTGACTTTTCTGAAGAAGAGCTGGAGATAATGGAAGATACGGCTATACACAAAGGGCTTTTATCGGTAGAGGCACAATTATCTTCATTGATAGAGTCTGCGCTGTATGGAAAGATATTCAGAGAAGGGGTATCTTGCGTGATTGTCGGCAGACCCAATGTCGGTAAATCCAGCCTTCTCAACGCCCTTCTCGGTGAGGCAAGGGCAATTGTTACCCATATTCCAGGCACAACCAGGGATATCATTGAAGAAATAATCGATATTCAGGGCATTCCTTTAAAGATTATGGACACAGCCGGGCTGCGGGAAACAATTGATATTGTAGAAAAAGAAGGGGTATCAAGGGCATGGAAGGCAATAGAAGGGGCAAATATTGTCCTGCTGGTGCTGGATGGCTCATGTCTGCTTACGCATGAGGATTTGCTGGTAATAGAAAGGCTGAAGACAAGTGTGTGCGTTGTTGTCTTAAGCAAATGCGACCTTGTAAATGTTATTGATGAAGCACAAATAAAGCAATTGCTGCCGGACAAGCAGGTAGTTTGCATCTCTGCCGTAACCGGACATGGATTGAATGAACTGAGAAATGCAATCAAAAGACTGCTGCTGGATGGACAGGTAAAGGTTGATGAAAGGGTAATGGTAAGTAATGTCAGGCATATAGATGCGTTGCGAAAATCGCGACTATCTATCCTGCAGGCACAAGACACCCTTAAGGTGAACCCCTCCTTAGAGCTTATTGCCGTAGACTTGCGAGATGCCTTGCTTCATCTGGGCATAATCATAGGAGAAACAACCACCGAGGATGTTCTGGATGTTGTATTCTCAAGATTTTGTGTTGGGAAATAGGTAGCTGCTTGAAATATGGAGTGCGAAAGCTTACTTGCTTTCGCTTTGGAATGCGGTAGCTTACTTGCTGCCACTTTAGCTAAGTGAAGATAAAAGCGAAAGCAAGTAAGCTTTCGCACTCCAAATAGCAAGCGGCTACATAAATCGTTCCTGCCATCTTCTCCCCTAAAGTTAAACCGACAGTATTGCCGATAAGTATTATATAGTATGTAATTACTCAGGTAGGCTTGTCCCTGTGACTACAGGGATAGACTGTAGGCTTTTAGACTGTAGGTAAGAAGGGATTAGGAAAGGTAAACAGGCTATCGCATAATTCCCTCCTACCTAATAGCCTACGGCCTTCAGCCTAAACACCTGAGTAGTTACAATAGCATAAGAAAAACGCTTTTGTATCTTCGGACACCAAAAGAGGAATGTGAAAAAAATTGAGAAAATGGGATACGGTTTATCTTAATCTGGCCAAGAGTTGTCAGCAGAGAGAGCAATGGGACAGAGCAATTGAATATGCAGAAAAAAATGCTCAGATTGGCAAAGAAGCAGGGGATATGAAACTCATCCTTCAGAGCAATATTATTATTGGTTTGTCTTATAACAGGCTGGGTGAATATGATCGGGCAATTTCTTACTATAAACAGGCATTAAATATTATGGATGAGATAGAGGATGACCTCAAAAAAGATGATATCTATCATGTGGTAGGTATGTTGTATGAAAAAAAGGGACAAATGGAAGAAGCACAGTATTATTATGAGAGGGGTAAGCTGCATTTGCGGTAAGATTGTTCACGGTTTACAGTTCACGGTTCAGAGGTTCAAGGGTTAAGAGAGCAAGCCATCAACCTTGAACCTCTGAATCGTGAGCCCCTGAACCAAATACAAAAAAAGCCATGAATGAAAAAAACATTCATGGCTTTTGATTTACTGTAACCCCGCATTGCCGTGTGTCATGAGATCTTGAAACCTATTGCCACTGTGGATGTTCCCTTGAATGGTTCTCTGCTTCGTTGCTATAAAGACAACAAACAATCCGCATTCAAAGTTTTTAGAACGCCCGTTAAATAGATACTGAAACAAAATAACACCATGCATCACGCACATAGCAGGGAAAAATCCTCTTTCCTTCTATTAAAAGAATAACATACAATTACCAAAATGTCAATATATTTTTTAGTAATTTGTGTAACTATTCAGATTCACGGTTCAAGGTTGCAATACCAGCTAACCTAAGTAGTTACGATTATTTAATCTCTGCGAAATCTACGAAATCTTTGCTGAACTCTTGTGTTAAAAAAGTTGCTTGCACAGGTCGAAATTTCTCTTGACTCAAATAACTTGGATATGATATAATTTTTATAAAATAGGTATCGGCATATCTGATACCTTAAAAATATGGAGGCGTAGAAAAAATGTTATTAAAACTTGGGTTACCAAAAGGCAGTTTGCAAAATGCTACATTTGAGTTATTTCAAAAGGCAGGATTTAATATCTCTATTGGGAAACGATCATATTTTCCTACCATTGATGATGATGAAATAGAGTTAATGTTGGTCAGGGCACAGGAGATGTCAAGGTATGTTGAGGAAGGGATGTTTGATGCAGGACTGACAGGGCTTGATTGGATTAGAGAAAACAATTCAGATGTAGTTGAGGTAGCAGATTTACAATATGCCAAGCAGGGATTCAGACCTGTCCGATGGGTTTTAGCTGTGCCGAATGATTCGTCAATTCAGAGTGTCCGGGATTTACAAGGCAAACATATTGCTACTGAATTAGTAAATGCAACTAAGGCATATCTTGAGAAGAATGGTGTATCAGCAAATGTTGAATTTTCATGGGGAGCAACCGAGGTAAAGGCACCAAGACTTGTGGACGCAATTGTGGAATTAACAGAAACAGGCTCTTCCTTGCGAGCAAACAATCTACGAATTGTAGAAACTATCCTTGAGTCATCTACAAAATTAATTGCTAATAAAGATGCCTGGAATGACCCTCAAAAGCGAAAGAAAATAGAAAATATCGTAATCCTTCTTCAAGGAACCCTTAATGCCGGACAAAAAGTAGGATTAAAAATGAATATTCCAAAGGATAATCTATCACAAATCCTTGAAATCTTACCTGCCTTAAAGAAACCTACTATTTCTAACCTGAGTGATGAAAACTGGTTTGATGTAGATACCATTATTGACGAGAAGGTTGTACGAAAGATAATTCCAGAGCTTAAAAGGGCAGGAGCTACAGGAATTGTTGAATATCCGTTGAATAAGGTGATTTATTAAATAGTGTCGTGTCAATGATGACTGGTGGTATGGTAGTCTGAGTGTCTAATCGACTATGATAGAGTCAGGCTACCAGACACCATGACACAAAATACCTGAATATTTATGCTAATTTCTAATTTCAAACCGCAAATTTTCGACCTATGCAATCGGAATTCACTATGCACAAAAGCTGTCATTAGGTAAACAAAAAAATAATCACAATATCATCTTTGACCTTATCCCTGAATTTGCTCCGTAGGAGCAATCTGTTTGTAGAAAAAATACAGATACCCTATCTGCTTATCAATCTCAAAAGCTTGCTTATGGTATTTCATTGCCTGCTCCAGCTTTCCCATCTTACAATAAATCAGCCCAATATTACCCAAAGTTGCGACCTGTGTGATTGAAATTTACCACAGGTTAAAAAGTTTCTTAATCTGTGAAAATCTGTGTAATCTGTGGATATATTGATTGCACAGATAAATTTTTTGTAACCAGGGGGGGTTACCAAAGACAGTATTTTTTTACTTTATATAATATCAGACTTCTACAATGTGAAAAGAAAATTTTCGAGCTGTGCAAACGACTTTTTTTAACGCAAGAGTTCAGCAGAGATTACACAGAGTTCGCAGAGGTTAAACAATCTGTAACCGTTCACGGTTGTCGGTTCTGAACTGACACCGTATATTGCTGTCATTCCTGTGCATCACTGTCATTCCTGCGTATGCAGGAATCTCCCCTTCAGGTGTCCTAATCGTCTCTACGGACATAAGAGAGATTCCTGCATACGCAGGAATGACAATGTCTTCTGTTCTTTTGTATCTATCTACTGTGAACGGTTAAATAATCTCTATCTCCTCTGCGTCTC
>JACQYP010000144.1 GCA_016208205.1 Candidatus Desantisiibacteriota bacterium
GATGCGTACGCCTTTAATTTTGAATCATTTTCTACCTTTTTTATCCTGATACTTGTTACTTCCATGATATTTTCATGCACCGCCTTTTTGAAAGATTTAGCACATAGCAAGTCTTCTTACCGCAGAGTTCTGACCCCAGACACTTCCTTGAGACTGGGACATCAAGCTGCTTGCTTGTCCTGATACGGCTGTATCAATACCTCGGCTGGAATACCAAACCCGGCATAAAGTCGCCGGATCATTTCTATCGAAAGAGACCTTCTTCGATTCAAAATTTCAGAAACACAACTTCGGCTACCTATATATGTCTCCATATCATTATGCGACAAGCCGCGACTTTCCATATGATATTTAATAGCTTCAACAGGGTCCGGCAATGGAATAGGATAGTATTTGTTTTCGTAGGCTTCTACCAATGTAGCCAATACTTCCAATCGGTCACCTTCCGGCGTATTAGGTACAACATCAAAAAGACTATCTATCTCTTCTAATGCTGCTTGATAATCCTCCTCAGTTTTGATGGGTCTAATGTTCATACTAATGTTCATAAATGTATCCTTTAACTAAATTGTAGCAACATCTATCCGGTCATATTCCTCATGAGTTCCCACAAAGCGAATATAAACAATGCTAAATTCGTATTGGATACTTACTACCAAACGATAGCGATTACCGTTAATATTAAACACAACACGGCTGTCAGCAACGATACTGGCATTCCGGTAAACATTCTTGATATCTGCTGGAGTTTTCTATGTAGCTCGCTTAGTATCTGCATACCAAGCCTGCAATGATTGCTGTGCATCAAGGTGTTGTTCCCAGAATTTTCTTATAACTTTGCGAGAAATAATACGCATGCTTATACTCTACCATATCTCCACATAGAAAGCAACACTTATTTTAAGCTTGACTCTGTCTTAACGACCTGACAACAAATACATCCTGCCTGTCCCCTTTAAGCTTACAAGCCACTCTATCTGCCTCTTCCTTGCTCCCTGTTATCCCAAAGACACAAGAACCGCTTCCTGACATTAATGAAGCCAGACAGCCGGCATCTATTAATTCATCCTTTATTGCCTTGATTTGAGGATAATGGTTAAGTGTTACATCCTCCAATCTATTATAACATCCTGCGGATACAGCCATAATATCATTGTGTTTTAGTCCATCTGCTACTATTTTAACTGTTTTTGTCTGATTTGTCAATTCAAATTTTACATTTTTATACACCCAATCGGTAGGAATATTAATCTTTGGATAAACAAGAACAAACCAGATATTGCAAAGATTGGGTAATGGGGTTATTTTTGTCCCAATTCCTTCAGCCAGACATGTTCCGCTAATAATGAAAAAGGGAACATCAGCCCCAAGCCTTTCCCCGATCTGCATCAGCTCCTGATTATTTAAGTCAAGCTCCCACAATTGGTTTAATCCCATCAGAACGCCGGCTGCATCTGAGCTCCCACCGCCAAGCCCTGCACCCACAGGGATATGTTTATCTATTTTGATACTTACCCCTTGCCTTTTATCAGTATATTCCCAAAGAAGCAAGGCTGCTTTATAGGCTAAATTGGATTCTGATGGAATGTCTAAGGCAGGGCATTTGAGGCTGATTTCCTCTGCTGCCTCTAATTGGATAATATCATACAGCTCTATTGCCTGCATTATAGAAACAATATTATGATAACCGTCCAATCTTTTATCAATCACATCAAGATATAGGTTTAGTTTTGCTGGAGCATAGTGCTCTATCATTCCTTATTCAGTGTCTCCTTTGGCACAAATTTGATTATTTGTTCACTATCTTTCAGCATTCCTGTTTTTCTTGCCTGACTTTCAATCTGAACAGGGTCTGACCTCAGTGCCTTAATCTCATCCTTAAGCTTAATGATTTGCTGGTCTTTTAATTTTATTTCTTTCTCTAATGTGGCTTTCTGACTGTTCATTCGAACAAGGGTAATAAATCCGCTTTTGCCAAAGATAAAAACAAAGAAAATAAAAGCTATTATACCGATGATGATTGTAAATCTTTTGCGGCTCAGCTTATCTTTTTTTTTCTTTGACAAAAATTTTTTTAGCATACACCTTCACTTTGTCCCTTGAATCCCATTGTAGAGACACAAAATCTTGTGTCTCTACTTAAAATTTTACAGCCGTAGCTATACTGCTTGTCTTAAAGACTTTTCCTTCATCATCAGAATATTTCTTTACAGAATAAACCATGTCAATGTTAGCAGATAGTCCATAACTTATCTGAGTTGTAAGGGTTGTATTCTTTTTTGATTCCTTTATATCCTTTTGGTCGTAAAAGGCATTGACACCAATTGCTTGTTTTGTAATTGCATGGAATACATTTTTATCTACTGTAAGCTGACTGGTAAGACTTGGATTACTGTTCTTAGCATCTTCATAATAAAAACCTAAGGCAATAGCTTTCCTGATATTAAAGCTTATATTTCCGCAAGCAACCTTATTTTGTGTTGTAGTTGTTGCTCCTGGCATGGGTTTGTTCACCTCATAGGATGAATTAAACAGCCCATAAATAAAGTTATCATCATCCTCTCTGCATCCAAGCCCCCAGTCGGTTCTGAAGGACTCAAGAGAACCAAAACCCCCTTTAATCCCATATCCCATCCCGTTTCCGGCATTCTTGATATCAGCATAATCTCCATAAAGGGTAACATATTCCTTAAAAACAAAAATAAAAAAATCCATCCCATAAACAGTCAAATTCTTCTTTACCTCAGTATTAGTCCCTGCCTTCGTATCATTTACATAAGAAAAGCCAACCTCTGTACCTTGCATAACAGGCATAGCTGTTAATGGTTTTACAAAACATCTTGCTCCATATAATCTGGGTGAGATAATATCATTGACAAGGGTTTCTATCCCGCCGGAATTAAGATTGAAATCAATAACTGAACCCAGTGTTCTTTTATGCGGTGTCAGGGTATTTTTCTCATTTTTAGTATCTTCCCGGGATATATTTGCATAATCACCAACAATAAAACCATTTCCAAGTGTAGCACTATCTATATTTCCAACCCTGAGATACAAAGGTTCTGCCTTTTTTTCAGCCCACTGGACATATCTGAAAACTGTAGCAATATCTTCTTTTCCATCCCAATCCTCTTTTCTAATGCCATCCTCATCATTCCATCTAAGGGGTAGATCTATTCCCATTTTAAGCTGACCAAAGACAAATTCAGGTTGAATATTTATCTCATAATACATCTTATTGTCTATGATCAGAGCCCCTATTTTCCCATCACAACTATCAACCATTCCACCCCATACAGGCGAAACAACAATACTTAGCAACCCGCAAAAGATTAAAGACCTGAAATAACGCATGATACCTCCTTGTTAGGTAGATAGACTGTAGGCTGTTAGGCTGTTAGACTGTTAGGAAGATAAAAGCAAGGATGTGGGTATCTCCGAACCTACAGCCTGACAGCCTACAGTCTAATAGCCTGAATAATTACAACAACCCTATATCCTTTGGTTTAAGATCCTTAAGCATATCCTTAAACACTTGAACCTCATTATCATTAATTGGTGTTTGCGGCATAGTAGCCATACTCAACACAGGGTCAGAGACATATATTGGTGAAGATACTCGCAAGGCAAGGGCAATGGCATCACTTGGACGACAATCAATTTCCTTAAAATGACCATTTACCTGAAGCTCTATCTTTGCAAAATAAGTATTATCCTGAATCGCATTAATCACAATTCCTTGAATTACTATATCCATGGTCTCAATTATTGCTTTCAGCAGGTCATGGGTTAATGGCCGTGGAGGGACTATGCCTTCTAAGGCAAAAAGAATAGCCTGTGCCTCAAACAATCCTACCCATATAGGCAAAACCCTTTTTCCCTGCTCATCTTTCAAGATAACTATAGGCATATTGCTTGAATCTATAGCAATTCCAGCTACCTTTACCTCAATCATACTTCCCCCCTATATCCTTCAGGTTGTCAGGTTCACGGTTGATAGTTTTCTCTCTTAACCTCTCAACAATGAACCTGAGCAGTTACCTTTGTATGAGTATAACCTGTTTGACACCTGAACACTTGCAAAGTATAAAGCAATTTTTCGAAAAAGTCAAGAAAATTATTTAATTAAAAAGTAATGTGTCAGCAAGCGGTAGGGAAACAGACAACTGAACCGTGAACCTGGAATAGTTACAAAATTTACTTGATTTTTGTGGCTTCATTTGGTATAATAGAAAACATACGAGCTGTGCAGCTAAAAATCATCACATGTTTGAACTGTTTTGACTTGCAATTGGGATGATTTTGTTGCTGCCAGAGGGGCTCCTTCAAAGATGAAAGACAAAAAGGTATTCCAATGAATAAAAAAGGTTTTACTTTAATTGAATTAATGGTCGTGGTGCTTATCATCTCTATCATTGCCGCTCTGGTTGGTCCAACAATTTTCAAGAAGATAGGAAAATCAAAGCGTGTCGCAGCTAAGGCACAGATTGAACTGTTTGGTACGGCATTGGATAGTTATCGATTGGATAATGATGAATATCCTTCTACAGAACAAGGGCTTGTTGCTCTTATAGAAAAGCCATCTGTTTCGCCAATCCCTAAGAATTGGGAGGGACCCTACCTTAAAAAGGAGATACCTCTGGATCTATGGGGGAATCCATATGTGTATATATCCCCTGGCAAGGTAAATCCCACTGCTTATGATCTGTTATCCTATGGTGCAGATGGAAAAGATGGCGGAGCAGAGGGGACAGATGCAGAGGATATTGTCAGCTGGAAGTAACTACAAATAGTAATCGGTTATCAGTCATCGGTAATCGGTAAATACTTACCTGATTACCGGTTACCGATAACCTGATTACTAATTATCGATTACAGCCACAACAATCACCAGTTCAATATCCTGTCTATTGCTTGCTGCATCCTTTGCTTATCAACCGTTAAAGCCATACGAAAATATCCTTCCCCATAATCTCCAAAGCCATTACCAGGGGTGGTAACTATCTTCAGCTCTCTTAAAAGCCGCATGGTCATTTCCTCAGAGGTATAGCCGGATGGTGTAGTTATCCAGACATAAAAGGTTGCCAGTGGATTGTACACATCCCAGCCAGCCCTCGTCAGCCCATTTACCAGAACATCCCGTCTTTCCTGGTACACACCTCTCATTTTTTCCACACAGTCTTGAGAAGCGGAAAGGGCTGTAACCCCAGCCATCTGGACAGCCTCAAAAGCACCGGAATCAAGGTTGCTTTTGACCTTTAAGAGACCTGAGATCAAGTCTTTATTCCCAATTGCAAACCCTATTCGCCAGCCGGTCATCTGATATGTTTTTGATAATGAAAAAAATTCCATGCCAATATCCCTTGCCCCCGACACCTCAAGAAAGCTATGAGGGACATTATTATCGTAATACATCTCTGAATAAGCCATATCCTGGCAGACAATAATATTGTGTTTACCAGCAAAATCTACTACTTGCTTAAAAAACTCAAGGTTGCATGTTGCCCCGGTTGGATTATTTGGATAGTTTAAGAACATCAACCTTGCTTGCTTAAGTATGTCTTGAGGAATATCCTCAAGTACAGGCAGAAAGTTATTTTCTTTTAAGAGCGGCATTGGATACGGGATTCCTCCTGCAAGGATAGTTGCTGCCTGATACACGGGATAACCCGGTGAAGGCACCAATACCACATCACCCGGATCAATAAAGGCAAATGGGGTATGTCCAATGCCCTCCTTGGAACCAATAAGGGAAATAATTTCATTTTCTGGATTCAATCCTATACCAAACCGTGCGTTACACCAATTTGCCGCTGCCTGTCTGAAATCAAGACAACCGTTTGAGGATGGATAACGATGCGTAGCCACATCCCTTATCGCCCGACTCATTGCATCAACAATATGGTTTGGCGTAGGGATATCCGGGTCACCAATACTCAAGTCTATCAAATCCGCACCCATTGCCCTTTCCTCTTGTTTGAGCCGGTCTATCCTGACAAAAAGATATGGCGGTAAACTGGTCAATCCTTTAGAATATTTTACTTCTCGAGCAAACATTTTCGAGTAACCTCCTTTAATCGGTTATCAGTAATCAGTATTACCGATTATCCTGTATCTCTCCAAACGATATTTGTTCCTTGCAAAGACATATCCATCCAATAAAAATTGGGACAATAAGACCGATAATATGAAGAATTATAGAAAAGGTAATCCCAATATTTCTGTCTATATTAAATACAGATAATCCAAGTACGGTAAAATACTGAAATGTTCCCACAGCACCAGGTGCAGCAGGAATAGCAATCCCAATAGCAATCACGATGAGCACAAATAATGCGACAAGGAATGAAAATTGATCAAGATGACATGCATAAAACATAAAATAAAAGCTGATGGCTGAAATAGTCCACAGGATTATAGAATATAACAGGATAAAAAACACATCCCAGCCATTTTTAAGAACATCAAGCCCGGAGATAAAGGAATGGGCATATCCTGTTATGGCTGTTCCTGCTTTCTTTGGCAGATAAGAGCACAAAAAATTAACAATCTTCAGTGTCGTTTGACTCCAAACCCTGACAGAAATTAGTATCCCGGCAGCTATAACATAAACTACTGCAAACAGATATCCGATTTTCCGAACCTCTTCAGGGAATGGATAAAGGATCAATGTGATTACAAACAGGAAAAGCAAGGAAAAACCATCAAATATCCTTTCCAGAACAATCGTGGCAAAAGACATGCTTTTACTTATATTCTCCTTTTTGCCAATGCAGTATGCCCTGACCAACTCTCCTATTCGGGCAGGAAGAATATTGTTAGCCATAAATCCAATCATTGTTGCAGAAAATAGGGATGAAAACGGTATAGGCTTTATATGCCTGAAAAAGTACCTCCATCTCCATGCCCGAACAACATAGGTAAGGATGGAAAAGAATATAACCGGAAAGACATAAATATAGTTTATCTCTCCAAATGCCTTTAATACCTTTTCAATCTCTATACTTTTAAGGGCAAAATACAGGAAGACAGCACTTATTCCTATTCCTATCCAGAACTTTTTGTTTCTCATCTTTTTCACCTTTCTTCTGTCTTCTTTGTGCCTCAGTGCCTATCTGTACATTCCTGCAAGTACCAATACAATCCATACACATCACACAATCGCTGGAGA
>JACQYP010000152.1 GCA_016208205.1 Candidatus Desantisiibacteriota bacterium
AAGGCTATTTGTCATTATGAACGGAAGGAATTTGGACAGATTAATGATAATGTGGAGTTTTATCTCGTGGAACAGGGCAAGGAAGGAGAGGAGTTACGGAAGTATTTCAAATAGGAACAGAGTAAGATTGTATGATAACTGGCAGGAGGACAATAATGTATCAATTAATATTAAGACTAATCGGCTCATGGCTTATGGTGGTTTGTTGGTGGGGGCTGTATCTTCAGGATAATTTCCAGCCGTATCAAGTTGGGGTGAATCGATCGTTGCTGTGGCTTTTTCCGTTGGCAATATTGTTGCTGGTGATAAGCAGTTGGCAGAGGCGTAAGGACAGGGGTCAGGGATCAGTGGTCAGGGATCAGGGATCAGAGACTGTTCAAGGGTTAAGTGAATCTCAAGTTTCGACCCCTGAATCCCAGCTCCCGATCTCTGACCTCTGCCTCCTGCCCCCTGACCCCCGACCCCCGATCACTGTCCTGATTTCGACCATAGCCCTTGCCCTGTTGCTTGCCTCAGCATGTATCTCCCTGACCGCCGGCTATCCAACATTCTGCTCCTCATTCCTTAGCCCCCAGGTATCATTTGTCCTGAACCTGTTTGGATTTAATAGCGGGGCAAGTGATGGAATGGTGCTGCTTGATGGAAAAAGGGTGCTGCTTGATTCGGTCAAGGTTGGGTTAGGGCAGATATTGGCGTTTGCACTGGTCTTCTCAGGCATGGTTGTGCTTGCCCGGATCCCCTGGCACAAGAGGCTGCGATTAATCGTAACAGGCATTGTCTGCCATTACCTGTACCTGATAGCCTATGCTGCGGGGATGGTAATCTTTATCCCAAAAGAGATGTTGCCGGGCATTTCGTTATTTGATACCTTCTGGGGGATGAAGATGTGGCTGGGATTCCTGCCCATCCTACCAGTATGGTTCTGGCTTATGTATAAGCCTTCAGCTATCAGCCTACAGCCTACAGCCTACAGCCTACAGCCTACAGCCTACAGCCTTCTTATCCTATTATTAGCCTTCTCCATCAGCATGAGCTGTTTCTTCTTTGGGTTCAGCCGTCAGGAAGAGGAAACCGTTATCCTCGTAGATGAGATACACTCAAAATGGGAGTCAACCCTCAGGGAGTTTAACCATCAGGAATTCGGGATGATGGCAGAAAACAATTATCACTTGTTCCTTGAATACATCTCACATTATCATAAAACCTTCGTGGTTACCGATGATAATCAGAATTCATCGGTCAAGGGTGTAACTACCTTACACGAGAAGGTGTTAAGTAAGAAGCTATTTGATTCATTGCCCGGCAAAAGGGTTATCCTTATCCTTAAATGCTTCACCAGATATCCCACAGACGAAGAAGTGAACACAACCGTTCAATTTGTTAAAAATGGGGGGAATATCCTGTTTATTGGCGACCATACAGATGTATTCTTTATGGATACCTATGTGAACAAGGTTTCTAAGAGGTTTGGGATAGAATTTCTGACCAATGCGGTGTATGTGGCGACAGGCGGTTGGCCTGTTACAGACAGGAGAAATATGCGGTATCACCCTGTTACCCAATATATGGACAGGTTTGTCTGGGCAACCAGTGATGGTTTAAAGCTTTCCAGGGGTGCTTTTCCATTGATATTCTCCCCACTTGCCTCGTATACAGACAAGGCAAATTATTACAATAACTACTTTTTTGGTGATACCTCGTTCAAGCCGGATAACCCCATGGGAATACATGCCATCATGGCTGGAGCTGAATATGGCAAGGGGAAGGTAGTGGCCTGGTCAGATTCCACCTGTTTTAACAACGAGATAATGTTTACCGTGGACAGGCGAGGGCTTTTGCAGGGGATATTCAGTTGGTTTTTGCACTCTGGATATGTCAATCCGTTTCCAGTAGTGGCAGTTGTGGTATTGATCATATTAATCTGGTACATCATACGGTTTCGGGTTAACCTTAAGAGGGCAGGGGCAAGCCCTGCCCCTACGGTCTGGTGGCTGATTATTGGGATAACAGCTGGCTGGCTGACAGCCATCTGGCTGAATAACATCCTGTATCCTCCCCAAAAGCCGCAGATACCACTTCCGGCCAGGGTATTGCTTGATGAATCCCATAAGCCGGCAACCTCTCTGACCATGGGCAATATGGAACAGCTGCTGGGAGAAGACAGCTACGAACGATTTTTCTATCATCTTGGCAGATGCAAATATTATCCGGAGGTAAACTATCGGCACAGGCTTACTAAGGAAACACTCATGCCCGAGGGTATAGGAAGGGGTCAAGGGGTCGAGGGGTCAAGGGGTCGAGGGGTCGAGAGATTAAGGGGTCGAGGGGTCAGGGGTCGAGGGTCAAATAAATTGGCAATCAACAGTCCAAAATCTCCGGCTACTGCTTGTCTGGTTATCATTACCCCTCGGTCAGGGTTTTCCAGAGATGAGAAGGAGGATGTAGCCGTCTTTGTCAAAAATGGCGGTGGTCTTCTCCTGATTGAGGGTGCAGGGTTTGATAAAACTACCATAAATCAGGTTGCCAATACCTTTGGGTTGTATTTCAGGCGAGATCCCCATACCCTTCCAGGGAACAATACCCTTCTTGTCAATCCAACCTTTGTGGAAGGGGGCAAATCCCTGCTTGTTTATCAAAACATCCCCATTATCTCTTGGGCGAGGCATGGCAAGGGATTGGTGCTTGCTATTGGTGATTCCGGAATGTTCTCCAACAAGGGTGCCGGATTGTATTCAGAAGGGGTTGTCTGGATGATGAATGATATGATAGAAGCACTCGGGTGTGGGGATGAGAAGGCATTGGTTGGGCTTGATTGGCAGATGATGGTGAGGGGATGGTAGGAATTATGGAGGTGAGTAAGGGTAAATGGGTAGTAAATTCATCTATTGGGGCAGAGGGTAGGGGGACGGTTAGTTTGCGAGTGAGAATAAAGTAAAAACGCAAAGGTAATTGAGGGTCAGCGGATCAGCAGTTCCAGACTTCTGAGCTTAAAAGCTGCGACAGGGGTTAATCAGTCTGAATTTTGAAAATAATTCAAATTTTCCCTTGACAAATCCAAAAAAATAGTGTATATCTAAAATAGATAAAGAAAATGCGTTTGTAAGGAGAGATAGAGAAAAGTAAACAAAAAGATTTAAGGGAAAATTTGAGAGGTTGTATTCACTGATTTAGGTGGTCAGTATCGACTTAAACATTTAGAAAAAATTCCCTTAATACTTTTTAGTTTCTCTACTCTCCTTTTTTTTGTTGGGAGTGTGGCACCAGCAGCAATTCTCATTTTGATTTTCAGATTTACCGCAGAGACGCAGAGTTCGCAAAGAAACGCGAGAGAAAGAAGATTATACTCACGAAGGTCATAAATTGTGTTCTGGCTAAATATAATAATGTATCTCTTAGTCTGGCAAATTCTGAATGTTCTCTGCGTTTTCTCTGCGTTTTTTGCGTCTCTGCGGTGAAAAAATGTCATAATTAGAATTGCTGATAGTACAGACATTCCTGTCTGTGAATATCAACTTGTAAATCACAGGCAAGAATGCCTGTGCTACCATAGGGAAAATGGGGGCAGCGACTCCATCCCCTCCCCCCAATCTCTTCTGATTGCTTGTTGTGATATTGTAAAAAGCTCTGTTTTGGGCAGATAATGTGTTTTTTTGAAAAAAAACTTGCATTTTTTGAAAAAAATAAAAAAAATGCTTGACACAATCAAAAGTATATGATATGATAAAGGCAATAAAAAATGTCTGGCAGTATAGAGATATAGAATTGTTAGAGATTCTATTATATTCAGAACCAGAGGATGGCTATGATATGGGAGGAGATCATAGCATAACTCTACACCTTATGATACTTCATTGAAACTGGGTTTTTATAGTTGAAAGAAAGGTATAGCAGGCAGATGGGGCTATCTTTCTTTTTTGTGTCCTCCAAAATCTAAAAAAATAATATAATATGTGATTGTTGTTGATGTGTGTTGGCAATATAACTGTGTTTTAACAACAATTGAACCCTCACCCTGTTCCTCTCCCATGAGGAGAGGGAGAAAATGGTGATTGGGCAGGCAATTTGTTTGTAGTAACCGCATTTATGCGGTTGTTTTGTTACGAATGCAGATGGGGTGTGTTCCCTGTGGTGAATTTGGTATGAATTATAAAACTAATTAGGAGGAAAAAGAATTGATACGAAGTATGGCGAAATTAGCGGTATTTGGTTTGATTTTAGTGGCAGGGTATGGAGAGGCAGCAAATAATAAGTTGACCTTAGTGTCACCTATTGAGGGGACAATAGGAACAACTATTACTATTATAGGTGAAGGATATGGTCCCACAGAGACCGTAAGGGTTGACTTTGGCGGCAGATTAGATGTTGCCAGGGTTACCACCAGTGAAGAGGGTACATTTACAGCTGCATTTCAGTTAACCCCTCATCCGGCAGGTCAGGCAAAATTTATTTGTGTTGGGTACAAAACATTATGCTCGAATGAAAGTGTTATAAGTATTAAGGGAAGATTGACCGAGGTAATCCCTGAAAATGGCAGACCAGGAACAGAGGTAAGGGTAACAGGTGATGGATATGCCTCTGCTGAGGATATTCAGGTATCCTTTGGGGATAATGAAAATATTCTGATTAACAAGGCAAATGGTATGGGTGCATTTGACATGGTGTTTACTGTTGATTGCCAACCGGCAGGAAAAAGGATTATTAAGGTAAAAGGATTAAAGAGTGAGTTTTCTAATAGTGAAGGTTTTGAAATAACCGGTGGCATTACCTCAGTTGAACCAGGATATGGATCGGTTGGAACAAAGGTTAAGGTTTCTGGTGCAGGCTTTGGAGCCGGGGAAAAAATAAAGATTGATCTTGGTAATATCTCAAACATTGCTGATGTTACTGCAGATAAGCAGGGAGAATTTACTTCCGGCTTTGCTGTATTATCCCAGGCGGCCGGTGTTAAGACCATTATGGCTACGGGGCTGAAGAGCCACCAGATAGGGATGGACAGGTTTGTTGTTTCACCGGTAATTACCTTAATCAGTCCGACAGAGGGTTTTGTCGGTACAATAGTTAAGATTCAAGGCAATGGCTTTGCCTCATCCGAATCAATCAGGGTTGACCTGAATCGCAGTATGGGGATTGGACGGGGACAGGCAGATGAGATGGGTAGGCTATCAGTAGAATTTGTACTTGATGCCCAGCCTGGTGATAAACCAAGTAGGATTGGTGTTATCGGTCGGGAGAGTAGAAGGCCATGCTACATGGATACCTTTAAGATATGGA
>JACQYP010000168.1 GCA_016208205.1 Candidatus Desantisiibacteriota bacterium
CAAGAGGAAAGGAACAGCATTATGGCAAAGTCATTTACCGGAGAAGAAAGCGATAGCAGTTTTAGAGCACTTAGTAGAAGGATGTGGGATACGAAAAATCAGTCGGCTTGTAAGAGTGAAAAAAGATACAGTAAGTAGATTATGTCGAAAATCTGGAGAGCACGCCAAGACATTACATGATTAATTGGTGGCATTTTCCCCCTCAGACGAAAGAGGTACAATTTGACGAGAAGTGGTCATTTATAGGAAAGAAAGAAAAGCTGTGGTAATTTGTGTTCCCCACAGGCGTGGGGATGAACCGGAGGCAAAAAGACAGGAAGATAGTTAACTTATTGAAATAAATAAAGATGCTGATTTTTATACTTGCATTCTTTCTAAAAATATGCTATAATACTTTTATGTTTTGATGTAACTGCTCAGCTTGCCTATGAAAGCCTGCCCATTTGGAGTGATGAGATTACTTGCTTTCGCTTTGTTTTTATGGTAGCTTATTTGCTACCGTTTTCACGGTGCAGCAACTTGCAGAGCGAGAGCAAGTAAGCTCATCGCTCCAAACTTCGTGGTAAATTCCACTTGCTGAGTAGTTATGTTTTGATAATCATAGCATATGGAGAGGCAACGCCTAATTTATGGAGGTATACAATTGGAACTAAATGAGCAACTAAGTATTATCAATCGTGGTACGGTTGAAATCATATCTGAGGATGAGCTAAAAGCCGTGATAGGCAAAAAAACACGCTTAAGAATAAAGTTTGGGGCTGATCCAACGGCTCCGGATATTCATCTCGGACATACGGTGGTATTTCGTAAGTTAAAACAATTTCAGGAGTTAGGGCATGAGGTAATCTTTATTATCGGTGATTTCACGGCTAAGATAGGTGATCCAAGCGGAAGGTTGCAGACAAGGCCAAGGCTTTCAACAGAGGAGATTGTAAATAATGCTAACACCTATCAGGAGCAGGTGTTTAAGATATTAGACCGGGAAAAAACCACGGTTGTGTTTAACAGCAGGTGGCTTGAGGCTATGGGAATGTCTGAGATGATGGAGCTTTCATCCCGATATACGGTTGCCAGAATGCTGGAGAGGGATGATTTTACCAAGAGATACAAGGAGGGTAAAGAAATAACCATCCTCGAATTTCTCTATCCACTGCTGCAGGGATATGACTCTGTCTATCTTCAGGCAGATGTGGAGATTGGCGGAACAGACCAGAAGTTCAACCTTCTTGTTGGCCGCAATCTGCAACGAGATTATGGACAGGCTCCACAAATAGTTATTACCATGCCTCTGCTTGAGGGTACGGATGGGGTCAGAAAGATGAGCAAGTCTTATTGGAATTATATCGGTGTCAAAGAGCAGGCTAATGATATGTTTGGCAAAATAATGTCTATCCCGGACGCAATTATGCAGAGATACTTTGAGCTGTTGACAGATATTGATATTAAAAGCATTTCTAATATGCACCCAAAAGAGGCAAAAAAGCTTCTGGCAAGGGAGATTGTTACCTTCTATCATTCAAGGGATGAGGCAATAATGGCTGATGAGGGGTTTGAACGGGTATTCAGCCAAAAGGGGTTGCCGGATGAGATGCAGGAGATTTGTGTAACAGAGGCTGTTAAGCTTGTAGACTTGCTTGCTGAAAAAGGGCTTGTCTCATCAAAAAGCCATGTCCGCAGATTGATTACTCAAGGCGGAGTACGGATTGATAATGAGCGGGTAAATGATGTGGAATTTGTTATTAATATGCAGAAGGAACGCATGGTTATTCAGTATGGCAAGCGGAATTTTGTGAGGCTGAATAATAAAGGCTAAAGGTGAATAGCCTGTAGACTGTTAGGAAGATACCGGCAAGAGGAATTCTCTAAGCCTATAGACTAACAGTCTACAGTCTATCAACCTATTCTCATCCCTTATTTGCCGAATGTACAAAATCATCTACAAATCCAATTATTCTTGAAACAGCACTATTCATCCTTTCAATCGTCATATGTGTCTTGACATCATCCTTTTGGGCTATCTCTTGCAGATAATAGAGTCCAATGGTCAGCACCTGCAAGGGGTTTCTTATTTCATGGGCAACCTCTTTAGCAATTTGAACTACAACAGCCAATTTTTCTGCCTCGATAAGTTTTTTCTCTTTTTCCTGAATGATTTCATGCAATGATTGCATATATTCCCATCCCAATTCCTTTAGAATATCATATTGAGTAACAATACCTATGATGCAGCCATCATTATTCACAACAACTAATCTGCGAATCTTTTTTTGAGTCATTAAAAGGGTAGTCTCGTAAAGTGATGTATTCTGTGGTATGGTTTGGACAGGCCGGCTCATCGCCTCTTCAATCTTCAAGGTTTTCATATCTTTGTTTTTATGGAACAGCCCGGTTATATCCCGCTCGGTTAATATCCCTACAGGAACATTATTATCCACTATCAAAACGCAGCTTATCAATGTCTTAGCCATGATATCTATGGCCTCTTGAACAGATTGTCCCTTCTTCAGGATGGCTACATTTCTTGTCATTACCTTGGAAAGGTCTTTGCATTTCAGAAAATATTCAACCTCAAGATTATTAATAATATCTGTCTGAGTCACCACACCGGCAACCCTGCCATCAGGCTCAACAACAACCAGATGTCGCATACCATGTTTTTCAAGAAAATCGTGTGCCTGATAGATATTGGCGTTACTTTCTATGGTTAAAACAGGCGTACTCATTAATTCTTCAATATTCCTATCTTCTATCGTCCCATCCCCTTGATGTAACAAGTAAACAAGGTTTCTTTCAGTAAATATCCCCACAGGGGTTTTGTCATCCATTATCAAGACACAGCTTATTTTCTTCTTCCTCATGATAGAGATAACATCTCTGGCAGGTGTTGTAGGGGTGACAAAAACAACATCTTGTGTCAACATCTCGCCAATTGATTTTTTTGGTATCATTTTTTGCCTCCTATTGAACACGGAAATCACGAATAAACAAATTATACGGAACAGTTCACTTTAGCATAACAGCTTGCGATTTGAAAGATATACTCATCAGTAGGATAACCACGAAAGGCACGAAAGAACACGAAAAGTTCCGACCTGAGCAATTATTTTGCCAATTTTTTCACCCTTGAATCTGCTTTTTTGGCATAAGAATCTTCTGAAAAATTCTTGAGGATTAGCTGATAAATCTCAATAGCCTTCTCATTATTGTTTAGATTTTCTTCACACAATTGGCCGGCACGATAAAGTGTTTCCGGTACACAGGAATTTTTTGGATATTCCCGATAAAGCCTTTGATAAGTAGTTACAGCCTGTTCATAATCACTTATTTTTTCATAGCAATTCCCCATAGCAATAAGGGCTGATGGGGCATTGAGGCTTTGAGGATATTCCTTGACCATCTTGCCATATGTCTCAATTACCTGCTCATATCTTTTAAGCCCTTCAAATATCTTGCCTGATTCAAACAATGCCACAGGGGCTTGCTCGCTTTTAGGATACGCAGCAACTATTGACTCATAGGCTTTAATGGCTTTATTATCATCCTTTAATTTATCCGTGAAAATTCTGGCAATTTCCAATAGATATGCAGGGGAATTGCTGTCATTGGGAAATTTTGAAATACCCTCCTGATAAAAAGAAATTGCATTCTGATAATCCTTGACATTATCAAATATCTTCCCTGTCTCAAAATATATCTGGGCTATTTGAGGTTGATTTGGATACAACTGGATGGTTTTTACATAAGCAGCGATAGCCAGATACTCACTGTTTTTCATTCGGAGAAGATTTTGAACCTTTACTTGATACGCCTCAAAGACTATTGGATAACACCTTAAAAACTCATCCAATTCATGATCAAGATAGGGATAGAGCGATGCATCTACAATCATAGAAATCTGTTTGATATAATTAAACCATTTTTCTTCCTTTTTCCCACCCTCACATGAAAGGGAGAGCAGCTTTTGAGAAAATTCCTTATCAATCTTTCTCGCCTTTTCCATATCACGGATTTTGCCCTTTGCCTTAGAAACAAATGTTCCCTCAGTCCAGATACAGATTAGTTTGGCATATATTACTGCAGCCTCATTATATTTTTTTTCATCTTCATATAACTGACCCACAATATATTGAATCTCATCACTTTTTTCTAACCCAAGATAACTTGCTATATATCTCTCCAATTCCATAATAGTATAAGCATTTGTCTCTTTTAATTTCATGGAATAGAGCCTTTTTACATAATCTAATTGTTTTTGACCCTGCTCCTTTTTAATCTCTTCAGGCACAATACCCTTCATTAACTGGTTTAACCTTTCAGTTAACTGATTATTCAAGGCAAGTGCTTCTTCCTTTTTTTTATGGGTTTCAATAGAAGATTGTTCCAGATCCTTCTTTTCTTTATTTAAGGTTTCCTTTAAGGCAGCTGTTTGTGCCTCATCTGCCCTATATTTCTCAAGAGTCGCACTTGTTTCTTTAAGTTGGTTTTCGATTGTAGTCAGCTGTCCTTCGACTCTAACGATGGTATTCTCCTTTTCTTTTAGTGTTGCCTTCAGTCCATCTATCTCCTTTTGGAGATTTGCCTGCTGAGTTTGAAAATCCTTCTGCCATGTTGCAGATTGTGCCTTCTCGCTGCTAAGCCCCACACTAAGAGTGCCAATCTCCGCAGTCTTATCCTTTATCGTCTGTATCTTTTCCTTTAACTGAGCCTGCATATTTGCAATTTCATCCTCTGCACTGTTAAGCTTTTTCTGGATTTCATCTGTTTTCTTATTTACATCTGCTTGAATTTGAGTCTTTTCATCCTCTTTTTGGGCAATAGTTGCTGTTAATTGCTTGATCTTTTCAGCGTTCTTATCCCGTTCTTCTACGCAATCATTATATTTTTTTGTTAAAGTACTCTTCTGATCATTTGCAGTCTTTATTTTAACCTGTAATAAATTATTCTCTGCCTGCAACTCCTCAATGGTTTTTTCTTCCTCTGCCGCTACAAATGAAGACATTAATATACCCAAAAACACAACCGGTAACAATAACCTGAGCTTAACCATAAACACTGCCTCCTGAAATATTGGATATTATTCTTATCAAAAATCATCTTACCATGAATTATAGAATTTGTCAAGAAATTAGTTGTGTTCACCTGTCGAAATACAGAGAAGGGGAGAAAAGGGAGAGAGAAAATAGTACTATTTTTCTCTTCCCCATTTCTCCATCTAATTGCCTTTAGTTCAAAACTTCAGAAGTTCTGAAAATATCTCCAGTGCAGTAATATTCCCTAAAGTAAACAAGCCTTGCTGCCGATAATAAAATCAAGCTATGCAAATAATACGAATTTGCAGAAAATATACTCAACAAGGGTATAAACTGCGATTTTAAGACATAACTACGAAAGGTCGCGCAAAGTCTAATTGGTCAGCAAGCAATGAGAAAAATTACCAAGTGCGTCATTGCGAGGAGCTACTGCGACGAAGCAATCTCATCGCAGTAGCTCCTCGCAATGACGCCTGAGTCGCTCTTTGCGTAAAATCGCTATTTGTGGCCTCGCTGAGTATAACTGTAATTATTCAGGTTCAAGGTTGGAGAGCAATAAAATCGCTTGCGACTTGAAATATGGAGTGCGAAAGCTTACTTGCTTTCGCTTTTACTTTGCTTAGCTAAAGCGGCAGCAAGTAAGCTACCGCACTCGGAAATAAATTTCGTAGCCACAAGCGGTTATAAATCTATGAAGACAGGTGCTGAATATTTTCAGCCATTAATATATATTACTTCGCAAAACCTGGGTGTTTGCGGTTATTATAAGAAGTGGAAAAAAGGGGAGTTATAGGGTAAAAACTATGAAAAAGGTGGGATTTTTTTTAATAATATGCTTGTGTTGTGTCTTTTTTAATCTTAGCATAATAAATACTGCCTTTGCAGATGATGGCGGGTATGAGTTTAAGGGTGGATGGGCAGGGATAGCACCTGAGCTTGATAAGCAGCTTAATAAACCTCAAGGTGTAGCTGTAGACGATGTTAATGGCTATATTTATGTAGCTGATACTGAAAATCATCGTGTCCGAAAGTTTACTACTACAGGCACTCGTACCCTGGAATGGGGCTGTTCTGGCACTCAAGCAGGACAGTTTAAGTCACCAGAAGGCATTGCTGTTAGTGCTGACGGTTGTTATGTCTATGTGGCTGATACAAGTAATCATCGGATACAGAAGTTCAGCAGTACAGGGGCATTTATTCTGTCATGGGGAAGTCAGGGGACGAGTGATGGCAAATTTGGCTCACCAACCGGGATTGCTGTGGATACGCTCGGGTATATTTATGTGGCAGATACAGGAAATAATCGTATTCAGAAATTTAATAGTAGTGGGAGTTTTGTTGCAAAATGGACGAATAATACAGGTAAACCTCAAGGGATAGCTGTAGGGACTTCAGGGAATATCTTTATAGCTGATATAGAAAATGAGCGTATTAAGCGTTTTCCTAATACATATGATAATCCTGCCAATACTATGAATTGGGGCAATGGCATCAGCAAGCCTGAGGGGATAGCAGTAGATGCTTTTGGCAATATCTATGTGGCAGATACTGGTAACAATACTATCAAGAGATTCACCGATACAGGCACATTAACATGGGTAGCTACTTTAACCACATTCTCTTCTCCTGCGGCTGTAACTGTAAATGGTGAATATATCTATGTAGCAGACACAAACCATAATCAAATCCAGAAGCTCACAATTGATGGTGGCACTTCCACACTCACCTTTGGTACTCAAGGCTCTTCCACCGGCATTCTTAACTATCCTCAGGCAATGGCTATGGATAACACAGGCAATATCTATATCGCAGATACCCAGAACCATTGTATCCAAAAATTTGATCAACAGGCAGGCACCTTTACCCTTAAATGGGGTGGGTTTGGTAGTTGTACAGGAATGTTTAATTATCCGCAGGGTATAGCGATTGACAAAGCCAATGGTTGGATTTATGTCTCTGATACAGGCAACAAACGGATTCAGAAGTTTGGTTTGGACGGGAGTTTTATTAAATTCTGGACAAATTCATTTCAATCTCCACAAGGGATTACTGTTGGTTCTTCTGGTGATGTTTATGTGGTTGATGCCGGCGAAGGGACTGTAGGTCATAGGGTTGAAAGATTTAATTCTGAGGGGACACCCCTTGATACAGGTTGGCCAATGGGACAATATGGGGCAAGTGCTGGAAGGTATTTTAACTCTCCCCAGGGTATAGCCAGAGATTCATCAGGTAATTTTTATATAGCTGATACAGGCAATAATCGTATCCAAAAATTTACTTCATCAGGCAGCTACACACTAAGCTGGGGAAGTGTGGGAACAGGGACAGGATTGTTTACCTCCCCCCAGGGCATAGCTATTGATACATGGGGTTATATTTATGTAGCAGATTCCAATAATCACCGTATTCAGAAGTTTAGTCCTGAGGGTAAATTTATTACTACCTGGGGCATGGAAGGGACAAACACCGGACAGTTCCGTTTCCCACAAGGGATTATTGTTGGCACAGATAATGCAATCTTCGTAGTAGATACAGGCAATCATCGAATCCAGAAATTTACTGCTACCCCATTTTCCGTAACCAACATTACCCCGGGTACAGCTTCAAATAATGCTACAAAAAGCGTTACAGTAACTGGTACCGGATTTCTTACTCAGGCTACGGTCAGATTAGTTAAATCAGGGTATGCTGATATTATTGGGACTGACACAATGGTTTCTGGGAATAATACTATCACCTGCACCTTTGATCTTCGAGAAAAGCAAGTTGGTTCATGGACTGTGGTGGTTTATAATCCTAACGGGCATCTGGCAATAGCTACCCTGACTACCACAGCCTTTGTTGTTAATGACCCTGATCCGCCAACCATTGGGATATGTACTACTGCTGATACAAATGGTGATGGATTTATAGACGCAATTGATGTAACCTTTTCAGAGGCAATCAAGGATTCTACGGTTCAGATTAGCGATTTCAAGGTAGTAGGTGCAAACGGTACCCTTTCTGTAGGCAGCTGGACTACTTTATTTACCCCTGATGATAGATATATCCGCCTTTTCTTTGAGGATGGCACGCTAACTACATCAGCAACCCCTACCCTATTGTTTATCGGCAATAGTTTAACCGATCTATCAGCTAACCCACTGGGAGCAACATTGGCAACAACAATTGATAAGGCATTGCCCTTCTTAAGAGTGCTATCTCCATCTGCTAATGGGTTTGGTAATCAGGACATTCGTGTTGAATACCGGCTTTCCGAGTCAGTAGCTTCCTCTTCGCTGAGATTAAGATTTACTAATGCTGCAACCACTTCTGTTACTTCTGTGGGAAGCCTGTCTGCTTCGGCTGGAACGCAAACAGCAACCATCCTGGGAACTGATTTAAGCCCGGCCCTGACTGACGGCACCTATAGTGTAAGCTTAATTGCCACTGATCTGGCTGGGAATTCAGCCACATCTACCTCGAATACTAACTGGACATATGATACCGGCACACCAACCTTGCGATTAATTAAACCAAATTCTGATGGGATTGATAATCAGGAGATAGAGGTATCCTACTGGCTTTATGAGGATGTAGCGACCTCAAGCTTGCGACTTATCTTCCAGAACAGTGCAGGAGCCACTTTTACTACTAATTCAGGCAGCCTGACCCAGGGCAGCAAGCAAGCCACACATACTATAACTACTATTCTTGGCTTGCAGGATGGAGCAACCTATACAGTTACCTTAATAGCTGATGATCTGGCCGGTAATCGTGGGACATCTTGCCCTTCAACCAATTGGACATACAGAACAACAGCACCGGTAGCTACCCTTACTACTCCGGGATCTAATAGCTATGAAAATCGGTCGATCAAGGTAGAATACACTCTTGGACAAAATGTGGAAACGATCAAGCTTGTTTTTCAATACACTGGTGGAAATAGTGATTCCAAAAGTATACGAGAAGCAAAAATTGTTGGTAATGGTTCGTACACGGCAGGTAATGGTTCTTGTACAATATATGGGGATGATCTAAACGACGATAAGGGATCTTCATCTGATGATTTTCTTGTTGATGGTGCTATTTATAGTGTTTGGTTAGAGATGGTGGATAAAGCCGGCAATTTGGGGACATCTAACATGAATACAAACTGGACATATGATACTACCTTACCAAATATTACTACCTTGAGCAAGCCTGGTCAAAATGGGTTTGATAATCAAAGCATTGCTGTTGAGTATAGCCTTTCAGAGCAAGTGTTGTTGGTTACAATGCTCTTTATCGGTACAACAAGTACTCATACAGTAACTACTACGCTTCCTGGAAATAAAGGGAGCAATGGGATTACCCTATGCGGCACATCTTCGATAAGCCCTGCCTTGCCTGATGGGGTAGCTACATTTACAGTTAAATTACTGGCTATGGATAGGGCAGGTAATGATGCAACGCCTTTTGTTGTATCTAATTGGACATATGATACTATAATTGATACTCCAACCCTTACCCTTGCCAAGGGGAGTGCAAACACTACCATCCGGGAGATTGCTGTTTTGGTTGAAAACGATACAGATGCAGTAAAGTGGCTGATTGGTGAAGAACAGATGGCAGCACGACCGGATGAGACAGATTCAAGGTGGACAGACAGTGAACCAACCTCATTTGTGTTAAGTTCAGGTGATGGGAAAAAAACCGTATATGTCTGGATAAAGGATAAGGCCGGAAATGTAAATGCAGTACGAGTAAGCAAGGATATTATTCTGGATCAGAACGCACCTGTAATCACCTTGATTCAACCGGCAGCAAATACTTTTAACAATGGCAGTATTACTGTAACCTACTGGCTTTCTGAGGAGCTGGCTACTAATACAATAAAGCTTGCATTTGGAACTAAATCTGTCACATCAACGGTATTTACTGGAAATCAAGGCACAAATACTGTATGGATGAATATCTCTACCATTGGACTGACTGATGGGGCAACCTATACGCTGTTGTTTACTGGTTGTGATCTGCCCGGCAATGCAGGCACATCCAATCCTCAAGTTAACTGGCAATATGATATTACCCCTCCTGTCCTTGGGCTTACACTGAATCCACAAGATAATCAGACTATTGCCATAGAATATACCCTTTCTGAGAATGTCAACCCTTCCAGCTTGAAAATTGCATTTAATCAGGGGACACCTACAGTCATTATTGGAACAAGTACCATGGGTACATGGTCTTGTGTCCTTTCCGGCAATCAACCTGGATTGACAGACGGGACATACACTGTAACCTTGAGTGCTGTAGATATGGCCGGCAATGCATCATCTACAACTGTTTCAAACTGGGTCTATGATACCCGGATAGGAAGCATCACACTATCCATTCCAGCTGGAAGTTATACCAATCAGGCAACGATTACTGTGAACATAGGCACGCTTACTCCACAGGAGGTTGGGACAATAAGCTATTTATTTGGTGAGGCATATTCAGGGACACCATCAGAGACAAACGGCTCGTGGACTACAATTAGACCGGTCAGCTATACACTGTCTAATGGTGATGGCTATAAAACGCTATACTTATGGGTTAAGGATGGAGCCGGCAATATTACCTTATGTCCGGCAACAGCAAGCATTACCTTAGATACAACGCCGCCAGCTATCAAGCTTGTTAAGCCGGCAGCAGGCTCTACTGATAACGAATCAATTGAGGTTGAATACAACCTGTCTGAGGAAGTTGCGAGCCTGACTGTCACCTTTGCCGGCACAACAACCTCTCTATCCACAAAAACAAGTGGGACACACTCTCAAGCCTTAAGCGGGTTATCGCTTGGGTTATCCCAGGGCACATATACCGTTACCCTAAATGCTACAGACCTTGCAGGCAATACATTTAGCACTACAAATAATAATTGGATATATGATACTACCAAGCCAACCGGAACGCTCTCTACGCCGGCGTCAAACGGTATTGATGACCAAAGCATTGCTGTCCGATATACCCTGACAGAGACGGCATCAAGCGTCAGGCTTATATTTACACAAAAAACAGGCACACCGGATGCAAACTCTCCGCATGTGGTAACTGCTCTATTAACTGTCAACGAGGGGAACAATGGAACGATCAGCATAAACGGCAGTGATTTGAATAATGATAAAAATGCATCAACTGCGGATACCCTGATGTCAGATGCTGTGTATGAGGTTTATTTAGAGATTGTTGATCTTGCAGGGAATACAGGCTCATCCTCGGTAAATACCAATTGGACATATGATTCGCAAGTACCTGTGATTAAGATTACAAAACCTGCAACCAATGGATTTGATAATGATAGTATTGATGTGGATTATAATCTTTCTGAATCA
>JACQYP010000169.1 GCA_016208205.1 Candidatus Desantisiibacteriota bacterium
ATGAATATGAAATTGGTTGCTGTTCGATACACACTTGACGGTACAAAGATAATCTTTTATTTTACGGCTGAGGGAAGGATTGATTTCAGGGAATTGGTTAAGGAGCTGGCACATCATTTTAAGGCAAGGATTGAATTGCATCAGATTGGTGTCAGGGATGAGGCAAAGGTATTTGGTGGATTCAGCTGGTGTGGAAGAGAGTTGTGTTGTGGAACATTCTTAAAGGAATTTAATTCTGTGACGATAAAGATGGCAAAAGAACAGAATCTTATTCTTACCCCAAGCAAGATATCAGGTGCTTGCGGCCGTTTGATGTGTTGCCTTGGATATGAACATAAAAATTATGCAGCTGTTAAGCGATGCGTTCCAAGGGAGGGTTCCAGGATAAAGATTGGAGAACAGCAGGGAACAATTATGGAAGTAAATGTTGTTAAGGAACAGGTAAAAATAAAGTTTTCAGATGATCGGATTGTCTGGATGCCTATAAAGGAATTTACTAAGGGAGCATGCAAATGTCAGAATTAAGAAAGGATCCAATAATTGGACGATGGGTAATCATCTCTGTGGAAAGGGCTAAAAGACCCTCTGATTTTGCTGTCAGCGTAGAATGGAAAGAGGAAAAGCTATGTCCTTTTTGTCCGGGTCATGAATCAGAAAGGGATGATACAGAGTTATTTGTTATAAAGGATTTTAAGAAACAGAATGGATGGATAACAAGGGTGGTTGAGGATAAATATCCCATCCTGAATTTTCATGGAGATATAGAAAGGCTTGGAGAGGGTATGTATGATAAGATGGATAACTTTGGGGCACATGAGATAATTATTGAAAATTCTTCTCATGACAAAACCCTGGCTACAATGAGTATTGAGGAGATTTACCATGTTTTTTGGACATATAAGCAGAGATTTCTGGCATTAAAAGACGACAAAAGGTTCAGGCATGTGCTTATTGTTTGCAATCATGGCTATGGTGCCGGCGGACAGCTGAAACACCCGCATTCTCAACTATTTGCTACCCCTATAGTGCCTAAGTCTATCATAGAAGAGATTGAAGGAACCATGGAATATTATAACTACAAGGAAAGGTGTATATTTTGTGATATTGTTCGTGAAGAAAGACGGCTGAAGGAACGATTGATTGTTGATAATTCATCAATGGTAGCTATTGCTCCCTTTGCCTCAAGGGTGCCTTTTGAGGCCTGGATATTGCCTGTAGAGCATGTCTCTTCCTTTGAAAATATCTCAGAAGAAGAGACCATGGAGCTGGCAAAGGTGGTAAAAGAGACCTTTATGCGTATGGAGAAGATTTTGGGTGATTGCCCCTACAATCTTTTTCTTCACTCTTCACCCTTTAATAAATATCTTGTAAGCGAATATCATTGGCATATTGAGATAATGCCCAGACTTACCAAATTGGCCGGGTTTGAATGGGGAACAGGATTTTATATCAATCCTACACCACCTGAGATGGCTGCCGAGCAGTTGAGAACAGTTGAGGTGGATCTTTATGGAGTGTAGCACAGACATTCCTGTCTGTGCTTCTAACCAACAGACACAGACAAGAATGTCTGTGCTACATCAGGGGGAAAGGATTGGAAGGAAATAAGATTGGTGAATATAAGCTTGAAACACTGGCAAAGGGAATTATTCATGAAATCCGTAACCCATTAAATGCAGTTTATGCCCATGTTCAGCTTTTGGAAGAGGAAATAGAGGGAAAAGAAGGGGAGAATTTACATGATTATTTATTGCAAATAAAGGTGGGACTTTCGCAAATCGATGGAATATTGCGGGAATTCAGCCGATTTGTTCAACAAAACAAACCAACGCTACGGGAGGAAAACTTAAATTCGTTATTGGATGATGTATTAAGGTTTGTTGATGCAGAATGCCGTAGCTATAAGATTAAAATTATTAAATGTTTCCAAATTGATTTACCAAAAATATTAATAGATGCTAATCAGATAAAACAGGTTATCCTGAACCTTATCCTGAACGCAAATCAGGCAATGTTAAAAGGAGGAATATTAACAGTAACCACATCGTTAACAGAGAAAGGGGATTTTATTTGTATTGAGGTACAAGATACAGGTATAGGCATTTCAGAAGAGCAAAAAACAAGGATATTTGATTTATTCTATTCCACAAAACCAGCTGGTACAGGACTTGGTTTACCTATTGTTCAAAAGATAGTTCATGACCATGATGGAAGGATAGAGATTAATTCCGGGACCAAGGGAACAGGGGTAATGATTATTTTGCCTGTAAATCTAAACAGTTTGGTCTTGTAATGTCACCACTTCAGGTACCGAAATTGTAGCACACTTACTTGTGTTCTTCTATAAATTCCCCTTCTGACTCCGATGGTTCTATTTTCCCAAAGCCTCCACAAGGCATCCATGTTAACCCTGCATCAAGACTTTTATAAACTCCTTCTTCTGTGCCTGCATACAATATATCCGGATTAGTAGGATCCATGACAAGATAGTGGACACAGGTATTCAATAACCCTTGATTTCTCTTTTCCCAATATTCTCCAAAATTAGGGGAACACGAAATGCCGCTTAACCATGCTCCGAGATACACAATATTGGTTTCTAATGGGTTTATAACGATTGTCCAGACCATTGGGGAAGCAGGCGGTTTGGTTAATTTTTTCCATTTTTCGCCCTTGTTTGTGCTTCCAAATAGCCCATCCTGTGTGCCGGCATAAATAATTTCAGGTCGTATTGGATTAATAGCAATACTTCTAACCAACAACGATTCCAGACCGTTATTCATTCTTTCCCATTTTTCACCATCATTGCTCCTGAATATCCCTTGTTGCCAGCCGGCAATATAAACTTGAGAATCTTTGGTTATGGCTATAGCTGTTATTTGAATGTTTATTGGCAGGTTTTTTCTTATTCTTAACCACAACTCTCCCCCATCACAACTTTTGAATAACCCTCCATCGCCAATACACCCGGCATATATAATTTCCGGATTATTTGGATCTATTGCCAATACCTTGACCAAAGGATTAGTAAGCCCATGATTAATCTCTTTCCAGACCGTATCCCTGCCTATGCTCTTAAATACACCGCCATCGCCCCCGGCATAAACAATATCAGGGTTTTGAGGGTGAATGACTATAGTGGCAATATTCAGATTGGTCAATCCCTCTGTTGCCTCACACCAGAACTTTCCTCCATTAACAGAAACATATATTCCTGATGGGGTAGCTGCATAGACTATTTTTGAGTTGGCAGGGTTTATGGCAATAGAATAAATCCAATCCTGAGATGATATAATCGCCTCTTCCTTCTGTTTCGCAGGAGGCTCTTTTTCTTCGGGCAGAGGTTTTTTGGCACAACCTGCGATTAATAATATGCCAATGAATGTACTAAGAAAATATAATCTTTTCCTCATTGATTACTCCTTAGGATGACACTTTTGCAAGCAAGCATGAGTGTATTTCACAATTTGTACCTTTTCTATGGTAATTAATCCGCCACAACCAACCTGCTCAAACAGATCGTGCAATTTTGGTATGAATGCAGCTATCTTTGTTTCCTCATCTATAATCTCAATAATAATTGGGAGATCGCATGAAAGATCGAGGATTTTGGTTGTGCGGATATGACTTGTATGTCCAAAACCAAGAATACCCCGATAAACAGTAGCACCGGCAAGCCCCATATCTTTGGCTTGACGGACAATGACTTCATGCAAAGCAGTGTGAAGGAATTTGTCTGCTTCTCCCAGAAATATTTTCAAGATTGATGCTTCACCCTTTAATTCCATATTCCACCCCCACTTTTAATTAACAGTCTGACAGCAGTTGACCCTCCGTAAAACGCAATAAATGAACCAATAACAGTTGTAACTATGTAAAAAACAGCGTGCATATATTCCTGCGGTTTTAAGAATTGTGCCGTCTCATAGATCATGGAGGACATCGTTGTAATTCCACCACAGAAACCGCTTACCAATAGAAGCCTTACCCCGGGAGAGAGAATTTCTGTTGCTGCTGACAATTGTGTAATGGCTCCGATACATAGGCACCCGATGATGTTTGCGGCTATAGTGCCCAGAGGAATAGAAATCGTGTATCTCTCGGATAACAAGCTGATTCCATACCGAGCCATACAACCTACGGAACCACCGAAGCCAACAAGAATTGCGTTCATTAGAAATTTGGACATTGCTTGTTTCCTTTTTGTAATTATTCAGGCACAGAGGGGGGAAGTTGTAGGGGTAGGGCTTGCCCCTACCCTCCTCAGAAGAATGTTTGAGCATAAATATTACAAACTGTGCCCGATTTCTCTTGACATATCGAAAAAAATTTGATATTCTATAGTACAATGTGCCCGTAGCTCAACTGGATAGAGTAACTGACTACGAATCAGTAGGTTGGAGGTTCGAATCCTCTCGGGCACACCAAATTGTTTGTCCCTCTGACAGTTTGTCATGTAGCCACCCCTCTTTATGGAAGTTCCACCCTTCTCAAGAAGAACAACCACCCTGCCCCCCTTTTCTAAGGGGGAATAACAAATAACACTGGCGGAGAGGGTGGGATTCGAACCCACGTGAAGGGGATTAGCCCTCAAATCGATTTCGAGTCGACCCCGTTACGACCACTTCGGTACCTCTCCGGATGCGTATAAATATGCCGCTGATTTATTATTTCCCCCGGCGTTCCTTGAAAAATGCCTGCAAAAGCTCTCTTGCCTCTTGTTCCAGCACCCCACGGATCACCTCAATCTGATGATTTAATCCTGGATTTTCTACAAGATTAACCACTGAACCACATGCCCCGGCCTTGGGATCATCTGCCCCATAAACTAATTGTTTTACCCTTGCCCAGACCATTGCCACGGCACACATGCCGCAAGGCTCAATGGTTACGAATATGGTTGTTTCAAGTAATCGCTGATTACCCATAATCCCTGCTGCCCGTTGTATGGCAAGCATCTCAGCATGGGCTGTTGGGTCCCTGCGAGTCTCCACCTCATTGTGTGCCCTGGCAATAATTTCTGATCCAAGGGTAATTATTGCCCCAACAGGTACCTCACCACACTGATATGCCACCTTTGCTTCAAAGATTGCTTCTCTCATAAAGTACGCAAGATCCATAATCTTACCCTATTCCCATTCAATTGTCCCCGGTGGTTTGGATGTAATATCATACACCACCCTGTTTATCCTTGGAACCTCATTAACAATCCGATTAGCGATGATGCTTAAGAGATCATGGGATAATGGTGCCCAATCAGCGGTCATGGCATCCTGACTGATTACTGCCCGAAGGGCAACAACATTCTCATATGTTCGTTTATCACCCATCACACCCACTGTTTTTATCGGCAAAAAAACCCCAAATCCCTGCCAAATATCCCGATAAAGCCCGGCTCGCTTTATTTCTTCAATAATAATGGCATCCGCATCCCTTAAGGTATCAAGCTTTTCCTTATCAATTGACCCAATGATCCGCACTGCCAGTCCCGGTCCAGGGAATGGGTGTTGCCAGATAATCTCATCCGGCATACCCAACTCTTTGGCTATGATCCGTACCTCATCCTTAAATAATTCCCGAAATGGCTCAATCAGCTTGAGTTTCATTCTTTTAGGCAGCCCGCCTACATTATGATGGGTTTTAATTATAGCCGATGGACCCTTGGTAGATACACTTTCAATCACATCAGGATACAATGTACCCTGTGCAAGAAAGGTAGCACCTTCAATCTTTTTTGCCTCTTCCTCAAATATCTTGATAAACTCTCTGCCGATTATTTTTCGTTTCTTTTCCGGCGAGGCAATACCATTTAGTTTATTCAAAAACCTATCCTCTGCATCAACGAAATCCATGTTAATATGATAGTCGTCACGAAATGTTTTAATAACCTGTTTCGCCTCATTTTTACGAAGCAATCCATTGTCAACAAAGATACAGGTAAGCTGATCACCAATAGCCTCACGGATCAATACCGCTACGGTGGATGAATCAACACCACCACTCAAGGCACAGATAACCTTTTCCTTACCAACCCTTGCCCGAATCTCCTCTATGGAATTTTTGATAAAGGATGCCATTGTCCATGAGCCGCTGCATTTGCAGACATTAAACAAGAAGTTTTTCAATATATCCATGCCATGCTCGGTATGTGCTACCTCTGGATGAAACTGGACACCATAGAGATTTCCATTTCCCTTGATAGCAGTATATGGGGCATTTGTTGTTTTCCCAAGCATCTTAAATCCAGCGGGCAACCTCATCACCTGATCCCCATGACTCATCCAGACTGTTAAGCTTGCTGGAATTCCAGAGAAAAGCTCATCAGTCTCTGTAACGATCATCTCTGCCCGACCATACTCCCCTTTGCTTGCCTGTATAATCTCACCACCAAGTGTTTGCACCATCCATTGCAACCCATAACATATTCCCAGTACCGGCAATCCATACTGAAATATTTCAGGATTACCGCAAGGTGCATACTCATCATAAACACTGGCAGGACCGCCGGAAAGAATGATTCCTTTCACATTTTCAAGATTGGTTATCTTACTGTCAAAAGGCACTACCTCACAATAAACCTGCATCTCCCGTATCCTGCGGGCAATCAGCTGTGTGTATTGTGAACCAAAATCTAAGACAATAATCATTTCACTATGTTTCAAAATAAATTACCTCCATTGAAACCAAAACAGCATAGTGCCGTGCTAACCTTACGATGTCGCATAGTATTGTCATCCCGAACTACTGTGAGGGTCGATGATTCCTCTCAGTAGTTTGGAATGACAGAATACGACACTGAAGAGTTGACGCGACAATAGTGTTAATAATAACATAATTTTAGCCCCTTGTCAAGGGTTTCAGACAATCTCTCTGAATATTCGATATAAGAAACTGATGAATTTTTCCTCTATTGGTATCCAATCAAAGCGGGAACTTGATTCTCAGAAAAAAAAGTTACTTTTTTGAAAAAATTATTGGTAAGGTAAAATTTTCAAAATTTTTACCTTACCCACAAAACCATTCAAAAAACAGCCGTAAATGCCCTTTATGTCGTCAT
>JACQYP010000003.1 GCA_016208205.1 Candidatus Desantisiibacteriota bacterium
AATAACCAAGAAATTGGATGAATGGAAGCAAAAGTATAAATTAGAAGGAACAACGATTAAGGTTCCCTTAAAAGATAAGGATAGACTACGACTCGAACTCGCCTCATCTAAGCTTGCCCCAAAGGGTGGAATTACCGGCTTTGAGATATTTGATACCACAAAATTAGCTATCACTGATTATGAACGCCGCATTAATTATGTAAGAGCACTTCAGGGAGAATTATCCAGAACAATAAAAAGTATCGAGGGCATAGAAGATGCCAGGGTTTTACTGGTGATGCCGGAAAAAAAGCTTTACATGGAGGAACAAAAAGAGGTCTCAGCCTCGGTTAAGCTCACACTTGCCCCGTTTACCAATTTAGATGCCGGTCAAATAGTTGGTATTGTTCAATTAGTTTCCTCGGCTGTTGAAGGATTGTTACCGGATAATGTAAATATTGTTGATAATCGAGGCAATATCCTCACAGATATTGAGGAATTGAAAAAGGGAGAAACCGCAGGGCTTGCAGCTAAACAACTTGAACTCCAACGAGCAGAGGCAAGAAAGGTAGAAAAGGCTATCCGGAGATCATTGGCTAAATGCCTGATTGAGGATAATATAGAGGTACTTGTTACCTGCAATATAAACTTTGATAAAATAGAATCAAAGCATGAAAAATATACATCCCCTGAAAATATTGCCTTAACCGACGACCGGATAAGAGAGGGTGTGGAAAAGGTACAACTAAGAGCAAGCGATGAAAAGGTTATCGAGCGATTTGAGGGTGAGGGGAGCGTTCCGGGTGGTCCACCAGGGGTAGAGGCACAAATGCCTGGTTATAAGGGCATGACCTCTGCCAAGGGACCAATGACCTATTCAAAGGATGAGCTTAGAAGTAATTATCTGGCAAATAAAGAAGAGATCATGACCGTAAAATCACCCGAAATTTCCAAGCTGTCTGTGGCTGTCTGGATTGATGGAATATACGAAAGGGATGAAAGCGGTTTTTATAAATTTGATAAAAATAACCATTTTGTCTACATTCCCAGAACCAAGGATGAGATGCAAAAGTATGAAAACTTAGTCTGGGCAAGCATTGGAGCAGAAAAGGGTAAAGAATATCTGGGCAAGGAGTTTATTGTTCAGGTAGAAAATATTCAGTTTGACCGTACCTCAGAATGGCTTGCTGCCCTTGCCGGGCGCGAGGCTCAAAAGAGAAGGCTGTTGGCCATGGCTGCCGGTGCCGGATTCCTGGCTATATTGATTTTTCTAATCCTGGTTTTTATGTTTATGATGCGAAGAAAAACGCTTGCACAGGAAAAACTCTTGCGGGAAAAGGAATTGGCAGCATTGAATGCCCTTCGGGAAAGAACCCCGCATGAAAGGGATGAGGAATTTTATCAGGCAGGGGAAGGAGAAAAAACATTTCCTTCAGAAAGAGAAGAAGGAGCAGAAGGAAAAGATATCTCTATAGAAGAATTGGCAAGAGAGGTAGCTATAACTCAGCCGGATGCTGTGGCTAATCTATTCAGGACATGGCTGGAGAATGATGTGGAAGAAGGAGAGACAACCCCCTAACCCCCTTTATTTGAGGGGGAATATAAGATAATTCAACCTGTGCAATCGAGATTTTTTACCACAAAGAATGTAAAGGAGGCACAAAGTTCTCAAAGGTTTTCTTTGTGTCCTTTGTGGTAAAACTATACAGTTACACAGGTAGAAATATTTCGAGCTGTATAAACGAAAATTACCACAGATATTTCTAACCACGAAAGACACGAAAGACACGAAAATGATTAGTTTCTCTTTCGTGCTTTTAGTGCTTTTCGTGGTTAAAAATGTTAATAAGGCATGAAAAGTTCTGAAAGATTATTAATTTTCGCATCTTTTAGCGTGTTTCGTAGTTTTCTATTTTCTATAGTAGCTGTGTCTTTCGTGGTGGATTTTCGTTTGCACAGCTCGAGATAATTTAGCGAACCTAACGGTTCGCACTACATTTGTTTGAGTATACAAAAAAGAGTGGAGGAAAGAAATGGCTGATGAGATTCAGTTACCTTTTACAACCGGCCGCCAGAAGGCAGCCGCAATCTTGATTGTTCTTGGTGCAGATATTTCTGCTGAGGTATTTAAGCACTTAAAAGAAGAAGAGATAGAAGCAATAACCAGGGAAATAGCCAAGATTCGCAAAATAACCCATAGTCAGAAAATAGCTTTATTACAGGAATTTTATAGCCTGATGATGGCTCAAGAATTTATTATT
The DNA here is from genome assembly GCA_016208205.1 of Candidatus Desantisiibacteriota bacterium. The sequence goes on from JACQYP010000003.1 coordinate 2,241, forward strand.
CAAGGTGGGGTAGAATATGCCCGGGCATTATTGATACAGGCATTGGGAGAAGAAAGGGCAAACGCCTTTATTAATGAAGTGTCAGGGATAAAGAAAGAGCCATTTGATTTCTTGAAAAAGATGGATACAAAACAGATACTTCTCTCTGTTCAACATGAACACCCACAAACGATAGCCTTAGTTATGGGGCATCTTACGCCGGATAAGGCAGCAGCTCTTATTACCCAATTACCCCCAGAGGTTCAGGTTGATGTGTCCAGAAGATTAGCCTTGATGAGTTCGTCATCCCCGGATGCCCTGGGAAGGGTGGAATCAATGCTTGCAGCCAGAATGGAGGGTGGTGTGGCTGTAGAGACAAAAGGGAAGGATGTTGGCGGTATTATGGCAATTGTAGACCTTTTGAATCAGGGCGACAGAGAGATGGAACAAACTATCTTAGATGGTATAGCTGAACAGGATCCAGAGCTTGCAGAAGAGATAAAGAAGAGATTGTTTACCTTTGATGATATTGTTAAACTTGATGATAGATCAGCTCAACGGGTTTTAAGAGAGGTCGATATAAGAGACCTTGCCCTGTCAATGAAGGGTGCTTCTGAAGGCGCTAAGAACATGGTATTTAAGAATATGCCTAAACGGGCAGCTGCCATGCTTCGAGAAGAAATAGACTTTCTTGGTCCGTTAAGGGCACAGGATGTCGAAGCCTCTCAGGAAAAAATCGTCAATGTTATCAGACAGCTTGAGGATTCTGGAGAAATAATTGTTTCCCGTGGCGGTGGCGGTGGCGGCGGAATGATTACATAAGGATAATACGAAAGTAGGAATGCGGAAGTAAAAGAAGGTTGGATGTAGCTACTCCGGTTGTTTAGGCTGTAGACTGTTAGACTGTAGGTTTGAAGAAGTACTCTCGCCTTTATCTCCCTAACAGTCTACAGCCTATTCACCTTCAGCCTAATTTTAGGAGGGATATCTCTTGGGAATTCATAAGTCATCTACTATGCCTCAAAATGGAAAGGTAATTATCCTTGATCCAGAAAAAGCGCTACAGGGTGGACAGTTTGAGATTCTGGAAGAAAAGCTGCAAAAGGCTCGAAATCACTTGATAAGGCTTGAATTTGAAATTCAAGAGGCAGAAAATAGGGCACAGGAACTGCGAAAGGATATATTGGTAGATGTAAAAAAGGAAATAGAAGAAAAAACAAAAGAGACGGAAGATATAAGAAAAAAGGCTGAAACAGAAGCAGAAAGCATAAAGACTCAGGCAGAGGAAGAGGCAAACAGGATAAAACAAGAGGCAAATGCCATCCTTGAAGATGCTACAGAAGAGGTAAAAAAAATAATCTCTGAGGCTGTTGCCAGAACAAGAGAACAGGCTGAGGAGATTCGCCATCGGGCACATGATAGCAGTTTTCCTGTAGGCAAACAAGAAGGATATGATGCCGGATATAAGATTGTAAAAGAAAAATTTCAAAACTTATTAGCCCAAATTGAAATGGTCTTAACTGAGGCAAAAAGAGAAAAGGAACGAATATCTCAAAAGGCCCAGGAGGAAATGTCTGAAGAGATAGCTGAGTTGGCGATAATAATTGCAAAAAAGATAATCAAAACAGAGGCTGCAGTCAATCGAGATATAATTACGGCAAATATTAAGGAATCCTTAAGTAAGATTCAAAGTCAAGGGGAAATAACCATCCGGGTTAATCTTGTTGACCTTAACCATGCAGAATCTGAAAGAGATGAATTATTAAACCTTGCCTCTGGATTAAAAGACATCCATTTCCACGACGATCCATCTATTGAACCAGGTGGGTGTAAGATAGAAACAACCCTCGGCATTATAGATGCAACTATTGCTACCCAGATGGAAAGATTGGAAGAGGAATTGAGAGGGAATAAATAGGAACAGCGACCGTTAAAAGCCCAACCCGGCACTGCATGCACCTAACAACGAGAAATAGGTGTCGTGATTAAGGTTTTAGGCTTATCAACATTTTATTTTGCACATAAAAAATTTGTGATTATTCTCCCCGTTGTAGATGAGTTTATCGTTAGACTTACAAAAGTGGTGAATACGAAACAAGAAAAATCACTGGTAAACAGAGTATGCTGCAGGATTCTTCCCTGATCAAGAACTTGGCGGCAGATCAGTTATTGTCCTTTAACATATTCATCATTAGTCTCCCTTTTTTCTCTGCGATTCTCAGCGAACTCTGCGTCTCTGCGGTGAACAATTATAAATCATACAACAAATCGCTACACGACTGACTAAAGATGTGGCGGCTGAGCTCATGCGACCATCCAACAGTCATCCGGAGACTTCATCCATGAAAACAATTATCTCTAAATACAAGGAAAAATTAGAAAAGATAGAGACTATCCAGCTTAAAGGCAGGGTAAAGCAGATAATCGGTCTGGTAATTGAGTCATCAGGACCGCCCTGTTCACTCGGAGAGGTCTGCCAGATTCGTTTTCCTTCAGGGTTGAGCCCTCACCCCATCCATTTCCCAAGAGGAGAGGGAGGAAGGTTTATAAAGGCAGAGGTTGTGGGGTTCAGGGAGGATAAGATATTGCTTATGCCTCTTGGGGAAATGGAAGGGATTGCTCCAAACTGTGAGGTAATCTCTACCGACAGCCCACTTGTTATTCCCGTAGGAGAGGGGTTGCGAGGAAGAATCCTTGACGGATTAGCCAGACCAATAGATGGTAAGGGACCACTTCTCTGCAGTCAGGAATACCCTGTCTTTAATTTGGCACCAGATCCAATTCGCAGACCAAGGATTAAAGATATATTACCATTAGGGGTTAGAGCCATTGATGCTGTTTTAACAGTGGGAAAAGGGCAACGGTTTGGTATCTTTTCCGGAAGTGGTGTGGGTAAGAGTACTCTTATGGGTATGATTGCCCGAAATACGAAAGCAGCTATAAATGTCATTGGCTTAATCGGTGAAAGGGGACGAGAGGTTAAGGATTTTATTGAAAGGGACCTTGGAGAAGAAGGATTGCAGAGATCTGTAGTAATTGTGGCTACATCCGATCAGTCTCCATTGCTTAGATTAAAAGGGGCATTTGCTGCCACTGCTATAGCTGAATTCTTTCGGGATCAGGGTCATGATGTTATGCTTATGATTGATTCTATTACCAGATTTGCACGGGCACAGCGAGAGGTTGGACTTTCTATCGGCGAACCGCCAACAACCAGGGGGTATCCTCCTTCAGTATTTACTATTATGCCGAAACTTTTAGAAAGAGCAGGCACATCCTCCACAGGAACCATTACCGGACTCTATACCATCCTTGTAGATGCAGATGATATGAATGAACCTGTAGCCGACAATGTCAGGGCAATATTAGACGGACATGTAGTACTTTCCCGGGATCTGGCACATAGAAACTATTATCCGGCAATTGATGTGCTCTCAAGCGTCAGCAGGGTAATGATCGATATTGTTGATGCCAACCATGATCAGGCATCCAGAAGGCTGAAAGAGGTGGTTGCCATTATAAAAGAGGCTCAGGACCTGATAAATATTGGGGCATATGTAAAAGGATCAAACCCGAGGATTGATCATGCCATTTCCAGAATTGAAGGGGTAGAGGAGTTTCTCAAGCAGGGAATCTATGAAAAGACAGATTATCAAACAACTATAAAAAACCTGTTGAGCATGTTTGGAGATGAAGAAGGGACGCAGGGGTAAGGCAAGGAAAAGGCACAGAGGCACAAAGGCAGAGAAGAAGGGAACAGGTTCACAGTTCAGAGGTTAAGAGAGCAAACCATCAACCGTAAAGGAAGATCACCTGAGTAGTTACGCAAAGGAGAATTGAAAATGACTAAATATTTGATTGGTTTTCTTATCATCAGCCTGTTTGCAGGGGTGGAATATTCATCTGCTGTGGAACGGGCAGGGGATTCTGTCAGCAAGGATGCTGACAACACATTATTTGCGAGAGTGGGGAATTCACCTGCTGACGATACTGTTCCGCCATATATTATCTGGGATGATGATAGCTATCCTGATGGTGCCAGTGTTTGGACCGACAGCATTATCAGCTTTGATCTTGCTGATGACTCATCCGGTGTGGCTACACGAAGCATCCATGCAACCCTGAATAATATGGATCAACCTACACCCATAGAAAATATTGATGGTCAATATCATATCACTTGCAGAATAACTACTCCAAACATTCCCATGTATAATAAAGAAATGTTGATCCGAATCCAAGCAAGTGATTATGCAGATAACCAGATGCCACCCTTTGAACGAAAGGTTTTTGTCAGCAGCAGGACATTATCCATAGAGAATGTTATTGCTTACCCAAATCCATGGCAGAATGGTTCAGGCAACATCTGCTTTTCACCATTGCCACAGAATGCAGAGATTCGAATATTTGATGTAAGCGGGGAATGCGTAAAAGATATTTGTCTGTCTCTTGTTGAGGGCAAATGGGAGTGGGATTTGCGAGATAATGAGGATAATGGGGTTGCTCCCGGATTGTATATCTATCTGGTTAAAGATAAAACAAGGCATACTTTAACTACAGGAAAGATACTGATTGTTCGATAGGAAGCCACAAAGGAAGAAAAATCGTAACCGTTCAGGTATCAGCCGGCAGAATACAGAAGCCAGAATTCAGAAGGCAGAAGAGATGCGGGTTCTTTCATTCTAACTCCTGACCTCTCCTAACCCCTCCAATGAATGGAGGGGGAAAGTAAGGTAAGGAAAATCTCATGTGAGTAGAGGGAGAAGTAACTTCTGATCTCTGTATTCTGTATTCTGACTTCTGATTTCATTTTTCCCATTGACACAAAGATAATATTCTGATATAATACAACAGAAAGATTAAGAAATTGGTAACCGTTCACGGTTGTCGGTTCTGAACTGACACCGTATATTGCTGTCATTCCTGTGCATCACTGTCATTCCTGCGTATGCAGGAATCTCCCCCTCAGGTGTCCTGCCCCTTCCTTTTGGTCTCCACGGGCATAAGAGAGATTCCTGCATACGCAGGAATGACAATGTTTTCTGTTCTTTTGTATCTATCCACTGTGAACGGTTACAGAAATTGAGTAGGAATATGCTTGCGATAACAAGGTTTTTTCAAAATATATTATCTGTGATACAGGGTGTGTTCAAGGGTGAGGTTCATTTTTTGTGTGATGATTGTAAATATGATTATAGAAGTGCCTGTCATCGGTCTGAACGGCCAAATGCAAGAAAATGCCCTGATTATAAAAGAAGGTAGTCATGAGATATTATCCAATTTGTCTGGATGTAAAGAATCGAAGATGTGTGATTGTCGGCGGCGGCGAAGTGTCTGCAAGGAAGATAACCTTTTTGTTGAATTGTGAAGCAAATATAGTTGTTATAAGCCCACAGATAAATGAAGAGATTAATGTATTTGCTTGTGAAAAAAGGATAGAATGGATAGAGCGTGGGTATCAGGCAGGTGACTTAAAGGGTGCATTTTTTGTTATTGCTGCTACTGACGATCCTGACTTGAATAAACAGATTTCACAAGAGGCAAGGGATACGGGAATACTTGTCAATGTGGCTGATTCGGAAGAGGATTCTACCTTTATCCTTCCGGCAGTACTCTCAAGAGGGTCATTAAGCATTGCTGTTTCTACAGAGGGGAAATCTCCTGCATTGGCTAAAAAGATAAGAAATGACATATCTGGAATGTTTGGTAAGGAATACATAAGGTTTGTAGATTTATTAGGAAGCCTTCGCCAAACTGTCAAGGCTACATTTGACAATCAGTCAAAACGCAGTATTATCTGGAATAAGTTGCTGAATTCAGAGTTGCTTGAATTACTGAAAAAGGGCCGGACAGATATGATAGATACTGTGCTTAAAAGATATGGGGTAAATAGACCAAAAAGTGAAAAGTGAAAAACGAAAAGTGAAGATAAAAATAATGAAGAAAAAGATTATTATTGGCACCAGAGGCAGTAAGTTAGCAGTAACTCAGACCCACCTTGTAATGTCTCAATTACAGGCAGCATATCCAGAACTAACATTTCAAACAAAGATTATTAATACTCGGGGTGATGAAGGATTAAATAGCCGTTTGCTTGTACAAGAGGGGTATGGATTTTTTGTCAAGGAGATAGAGGACGCCCTTCTTTCTAAAGATATTGATATTGCTGTCCATAGCTTGAAAGATATGCCTGCAGTGCTTCCTGATGGCTTAAAAATTGGAGCAATATGCAAAAGATTGGATGCAAGGGATGTTTTTATCTCGAAGGATGGCTGTTCATTAGAAGATCTGGAGCAAGGATCCGGCATTGGAACAAGTAGTCTGCGTCGGCGAATTCAGTTGCAATCATTTAGACCTGATTTAAGGGTTGTTGATTTGCGCGGGAATCTGGATACACGATTAATGAAGCTATCCAAAGATTCAGAAATATCAGGGATTATTGTGGCAGCAGCCGGATTGTATCGGCTTAACCTCGAGGAAAAAATCACTCAATTTTTGCCCATAGATCCATTTTTGCCTGCTGCAGGTCAAGGGGCATTGGCTGTTGAGGTAAGGGAGCAGGATGAAGAGGAAGCTCTTGTTATGGTTTTAGAGGACAAGGAATCCAGATTAGTTGTCTCTGCAGAAAGGGCATTTCTGGAAAAAATAGGGATTGGATGCGATGCTCCTGTTGGGGTACATGCCGAAATTGTGGGAGAGAGATTGATTGTCCGTGGGATGGTGTCCAACCATTGGGAAGAGGTTGAGGGAGCACAGAAAGATTGCAGAGAGCTTGGACTGTTGCTGGGAGAAAGAATGGTGGTAACTGTTCACGGTTTACAGTTATCGGTTCACGGTTAAAAAACTGTAAACTGTGAACCGACAACCGTAAACGGTTACTTGTTATTAAACGAAAATTCAAGAAGGAGGTTGTTAAAATGTCTGCACAGCATGAGGTATTGGTTGTTGGTTCAATAGGATTGGATTCAATAAAAACCCCAT
>JACQYP010000170.1 GCA_016208205.1 Candidatus Desantisiibacteriota bacterium
AACTAATATCACCCCAACAAGTGGAAGCGTAGGGACAGTGGTGACCATTTTGACTGGTAATGGCTATCAGGCTTTAGAGTTAGTCAGGGTTGATTTTGGCAATACTGCAAGCATTACTCAGGTTTCAGCTGCTGCTGACGGCATCTTCCTGACATTCTTTACCGTTGATACCCAAAAGTACGGAACAACCACAGCTGTGGCTCAGGGAGTAACATCCCTTGGCTCATCCAGCATTGGCCTCAAGATTTTGCCCAATATTGTCTCTGTATCACCATCAGAGGGCACGGTAGGGACGATGATAACGGTTACCGGTGATGGGTTTGAGGCTGGACAGTTGGTAGGGATTAGCTTTGGGGAGACACCTACAATTATTCAGGTGGCGAGCAATGAAAATGGCTCGTTTACCATCAGCTTTACGGCTGATACGCAATATTATGGAACGCAGGCAGTTAAAGCATACATGATGACCAATCCTTCTGTCAATGCTGAAAAACCATTCTTTATCCGGCAGACCATTGATGAGGTAATGCCGAATAGAGGGACTGTGGGCAGTATGATTACGGTGAGGGGAACAGGGTTTGATGCTGCTGATGCCATGAAATTAAGGTTTGGAACAAATGAAGAAGGAGATATCCCTGATGCAAGTTCAAGGGGTTCATTTACAGCAACATTCGAGATTAATACACAGCCTTATGGAACGACAACAATTGCGATTCATGGTGCTTTTCCTTCACCGGATCAAGGAACATCTACAACATTAATAATTCTGCCGAGGATATATTCAGTGTTACCTGCAGAGGGGAGTGTGGGTACACCTGTTACAGTAATTGGTAATGGATTTGTGGCGACAGATGTGGTAAGTATTACCTTTGGAGCCACACCAAACATAGCTACGGCTACGGTTGGCAGCAATGGCTTGTTTACTGCTTACTTTACAATCAACACTCAGCCACTTGGCTGGACTTTAGTTACTGCCTCAGGGACAATGACAACCATGGCTACCTCAACATGCAGAATAGTTCCTGCTATTACCATGATTAGTCCGCAAAAAGGGACGGTTGGGACAGTGGTGAGTATTGAAGGTAATGGTTATAATAATAATGAACAGGTCAATATTAAATTTGGGAACAATGAAGCTATTGCAACCATAACAGCCGGGATAACAGGCACATTTGCAACGAGCTTTGTGGTTGATACACAAATCTACGGAACGACGAGTGTGGGTGCAATTGGTGGGACATCGCAGGTTCCGGCACAGGAAAAGATTTTTGTAATATTACCGGCCGTGGTCAGTGTTACACCATTTACCGGTACGGTTGGAAGCCTTGTTACTGTCTATGGCAATGGTTATGGCTCAGGGCATCTGATTCAGGTTGAGTTTGGAACAACACCGGATATTGTTCAGACAACAAGTGATGCTTGCGGCTCATGGACAGCCATCTTTACGGTTGATACACAACGGTATGAGATTAGTACAAAGATAACAGCAAAGGATAATGATATTACTGCAGATAATGATTCTTTTACCATTTGTCCAAATATCATTATCAGCCCAACCTCTGGTATAGTTGGTTCTCAGGTAACGGTTCAGGGGAATGGTTATGGAGCAAACGATACAGTTAACATAGACTTTGGAATAACTCCAAATGTGGTTACGCCTCAGGCAAATGGTGTTGGTGTATTCAGCACAAGCTTTACAATTAATCTTCAGCCATATGGCACTACTACAATCAAGGGTGATGGTATATTCACACCGGTTATTCCGGAGAAGCCATTTAATATCCTGTCTAAGGTTACAGGGGTAACACCTGCTGTCGGGTCAATAACAACGATGGTTACGGTTACCGGTAATGGCTTTGGGCAGGAAGAGAAGATATGGGTGAAGTTTGGGGCAACCCCATCAATTACGAGCACAACCACAGATATCTATGGTTCGTTCACAGCCGTATTCAGTATTGATACCCAATACTATGGAACCAAAACAATCACTGTATCCGGTATTAATTCAGGCAGGTCTGATGAGGGTATTGCTAAGGTGGTTGCCAGAATATATCAGGTTTCGCCGTTGGCAGGAACAGTAGGGAGTACTGTGACAATTTGGGGTGATGGATATTCACAAAATGAGACATTGAGATTCAAGCTGGGTATTAATGATCTAACAAATTTAAATGGTATTCCTGGTAGCAACTGGATAAGGTCATCCATTGATGCAGGAACATTTAGTGTATTTTTTGTGGTAACCACACAGTCTGCCGGAACAACAACGATTACAGCTACCGGTGATGCAGCAAAGTCCGGTCAGGTAGTGAATAATAGGTACTATATTAATGGCAAAATATTAGATGTCCTGCCTTCAATAGGGACAGTAGGGAGTTGGGTGACTGTTACCGGTAATGGCTTTATCTTCTCTGATAGCGTCCGAATTGATTTTGGTCAGAGCATGAGTATTACTATAGCCTCAACCAGCGTTAATGGGACATTCAGCGTTGGCTTTACAGTTGATATTAAGCCAATGGGTACGGTTACAATAATAGCTACAGATAGATTGACTACAGATAGTAACAGCTTCAGGGTCAAGTCTGCCTTGACCAATGTAACACCCACAATCGGTACGGTCGGGACACTTGTTTCTGTTTCAGGCAATGGCTTCTATGCAAGTGAGCAGATACGAATTGATTTTGGCAGCACGATAACCATGACCGCTGTGACAGCTGATGTTGATGGTATTATAGGCATTACCTTTACTATAGATGAACAACAAAATGGCAGTACTCAAATAAATGCTATTGGTGTAACCACAGGGGCAACAGGAACTATAGGATTTAGTATTAGTCATAATCTGGTGTCCATTACGCCCATCTCAGGTACAGTGGGCAGTCGGATTACGGTTTATGGTAATGGGTATGTACCAGGGACAATAACCATTAAGTTTGGGGATAATCCCTGGATTACAGATAGTGCGATTAATCAGAATGGTAGTTTTACGGTTGGGTTTACGGTTGATACTCAGGTTTATGGCTCAACCACAGTTACTGCTCAAGGTACAGGGGGAAAGATAGATACAGAAACATACATAATATTATCCCATATTACTCAGGTTTCACCCCTTTCAGGTACGGTTGGAACACTTGTTTCTGTGAGTGGTGATGGGTATGGTAATGATGAGCAGGTAAGGATAGGGTTTGGTACGAATAATACTATTACGATAAAGGTTGCCGGATCTATTGGTTCGTTTGTTGGGGCTACATTTACCGTTGATATTCAGCCGTCCGGTACGGTGACGGTAACTGCTGCCGGGTTATTGGATCAGGTCAAGCATGTAGATACAGATGAGTATCGGATTAAGGGGAATATTACTTATGTTTCGCCGTCAAACGGGACAATTGGCTTGACAGTAACAGTTACAGGTAATGGCTTTGGGGCAAATGAGGGTGTGCAGATTAGGTTTGGGAATAATGCATCTATTGCTACGGCTCAGGCAGCAGATGTGGGGACATTCTCGCATCTGTTTACAGTTGACACACAGGTTTATGGGACAAAGACAGTGAAGGCAACCGGTCTTACTACAAATGATATATCGAATAGTCAATTTGTTCTTACACCGGCTATCTATCTTGTTACACCAATAAATGGGACAGTGGGTGGTACATTGATAACTATTGCCGGTAATGGTTATGAAGCTGGAGCTATCATTGCAGTTGACTTTGGGACAATTCAAAATGTTTCTGGTTGTAATGCTACTCCTGATGGTACATTCACAACGACATTTAATCTGGATAGTCCACAGCCTTATGGTTCAACAACCATTACAGCAGGTATTATGAATACCCTGCAAATAGCCTGTAACTACTTTACCATTTTACCGAGGGTTTATAGTGTGCAGCCGACTCTGGGCTCGGTTGGTACAAGTATTACCGTATCTGGTGATGGGTATGGTAAGAGCGTGAGTGTTCAGATAGACTTTGGCAGTACAACCGGCAGGGTAATTGGACAGACCAATAACTATGGGACATTCGGGGCAGTGTTTACTATTGATACTCAGGTGTTTGGAACAACAACAATTAAGGCATTGGGGACAGGGTACTCTGCTTTCAATACCTGCAAGATAATCCCTGGAATTTATTCAGTTATACCATCTCATGGTGTGGTTGGTCAGTCAATTAGTGTCTGCGGAAATGGGTATGTGCCGGGCGATATTATTATAGTTGATTTTGATGGGCAGCAGTTTAACAGTATAGCCTCTGCGGATGGAATAGGTCAGATGACAGCAGTGTTTACTGTTCCAGTTAAGCCTTATGGTACCAGAACAATAATGGCTATAGGAAATTTCTCGAAACAGAATGCCTATAATAGTTTCTTTATTGAACCATTTATTTATAGCGTTGTGCCTGCAAACGGAACCATTGGAACGCCGGTAACTATTTCAGGCAGTGGTTATGGTGAATCAGGATGGGTGAACATTGATTTTGGTACGCTTGATAGTCAACATTATAGTACTCCTCAACCAATAAGCGATAAGGGTACATTCAGTTATACATACGATACTTTTAGACCGCAGCCTGCTGGAACAACCACGATTATTGTCTGGCAATCAGATGCACAAACAACAGTAACAGACTCAGACACATTCTTTATTAAGGCAAGTATTGTTACGGTTAGTCCGAATGAGGGTACGGTGGGTACACCAATTACCATTACCGGTACGGGTTTCTCAGCCAACTACTCAGTCAAGATTGGTTTTGGAACTACTGCTTCAATAATAAGCTGTTTAACCGATGGCTCAGGGACATTTACAACCATATTTACCATTGATACGCAGGTAGATGGGACAACAACTATTACAGGCAGTTGTAGCATTAATACAGCTACAAATAGCTTGAAGATTAAACCTGCTATTATTTTGGTAACACCAATTGAGGGGACTGTTGGCAGAACAGTAACTGTCAGCGGTAATGGGTTTGGGAAATCGCATACCATTCGGGTAAAGTTTGGGAATACTTCCTCGATGGTGCTTACTTCTTCGACCAGCAATGGTTCATTTATTACAAACTTTACTGTAGATGAGCAGATTTATGGTTCAACTCAGGTTTTGGGTTATGATGATACAGATAATGTAAATGCCTCATATCAGCAATTATTCACTATTAAGCCAAATATTACATTGGTCAGTCCAAAATCTGGTACGGTTGATACAATTGTTCAAGTGACCGGTAATGGTTTTGGCGGGGGTGAGTCTGTCAGGATCAAGTTTGGGACAACAGAAACCATAGCCACAACACTTTCTACCGGCACAGGGTATTTTGAAACTACCTTTACGGTTGATAATCAATCCATAGGGATTAATACCATTACTGCCATTGGGTCAAGTACCGGTCAACAGGCAGCAACATATACCTTCAGGGTCGTGCCTATGTTGACAGCCATTACACCTGCAAGCGGGACAATAGGGATAGTGATTACGATAAGTGGTACCGGGTATAAGGCATCTGAGACTGTCCATGTTGGTTTTGGGACAACACCAACCATTGTTATCACTACTGCTGCCGGTAATGGGACGCTATATGCTACATTTACAACCAATGCTCAGGTTTATGGGACACAGGCAGTTAGGGCAACAGGGCTTAGCTCTGGCGGGACAGCTACGATTAACTTCCGCGTATTGCCGCATATCACCAAAGTTAGTCCATCTACTGGAATTGTTGGGACGATTGTTACGGTTTATGGTGATGGATTTGGGAGTATCGATACATTAAATATTCTGTTCGGGACACAGGAAATAGTGGCTACCAGAACTACAGAGATTGATGGCTCATTTGGAACGGTTACCTTTGTGGTCGGCTTCCAGCCATTTGGCAGTACAACGGTTACAGCCAGAAGGGTAAGTGAAACAGATGTGGCAGATATAGATGAATTTAAGATATTGCCGAATGTGACAAATATCACGCCGGCAACCGGTACGGTTGGAACTGTGGTAACTGTTTATGGGACAGGGTTTGCAACCAATGAGACGATTAAGGTTAAGTTTGGCAGCTCAACCTTTATTGGAGAAAATGTTCCGGATGCATCAGGTACGGTTACTGCATCCTTTACAGTGGATTCTCAAGCCTATGGCACAACAACGGTTGAAACCTATGGCACTATATCTATGGTATCGGTTTACAGGAACTTTATCATCCTGCCCAAGGTAACTATTGTTTCACCAATCAAGGGAACGGTTGGGACAGTTGTTACTATCTGGATGGACGGCTTTGCAGCAAGCGAGAGCGTTTGTGTAACCTTTGGCAGAAGTGCAAGTATAACCTATGCCACAACAGGTAGTATGGGGACATTGTCAATCACATTTACGGTTAATACCCAACCCTGCGGCACAACAACCATAACCGTAACAGGGACATCATCAGCAAGCAATGTATTTGTTATTGAGCCGCAGATAACATGGTTTTCACCAATTAGCGGGACAGTAGGAAGTGAAGTAAGCATTGCCGGTGATGGGTATGGTGATAAAGAGACAGTCAGGATAAAGTTTGGCAATACTGCAAGTATCAAGATAACTACTACCTCAAGTGAAGGATCATTCAGTACTACATTTATTATTGATACTCAAGCCTATGGCACAACAACTGCAACAGCCATAGGTTCAAGCAG
>JACQYP010000150.1 GCA_016208205.1 Candidatus Desantisiibacteriota bacterium
AAGATATCACGGAGCATCCTTGATGATGAGGAAAGGGTGTATATGGCACCCAATCCTCCTGCCAGAAAGAAAAGAACAAACTCAAACCTGCCTCCAATCAAAAATCCTATTAAAATACTCAAGAATAGGGTAATAAATACAGCAAGCTCTTCATTAAACAAAATGGATAGAATAATAGAGACAGTTGCCATGGGTATAGCATATATCGGCAGATTAAAATAAAGCATTACCTTGCACAATGCCGTTGCCATAAGGATAATTACCCCAAGCATCAATAAATTTTTGGTTGAAACAATATCAGCCTGATATTTGTAAAGATAGCCTGTTCCAAGGATAATCAGGCTATAAAGCAGCACCAGAAAACCAAGCAGGGTATTGGTATTGGTTGTAGCATAATGCTTGCTCAATTCCTTGAGCTTTATGGCAGATACCCTATCTACCCTTTCCCCATCTCCGACTATTTTTTCCCCTTTTTCTACATGGATCATTACAGGTGGGACACTTTTTACCGTCTCTTTTATATTTTTTTCTGTAGCCTTCTGATTAAATGAAAGATTCGGCTTCAGATAATGCATCAATATCTCAAACACATATTGGTGAACACCCTTTGATGATAGCATTTTTGGATAAGCGTAAGAAAAATAATCAATACTATTAATCTTATCCATGAATAAAAAAGTAGAAAACTCTTCTTTTGGTATTGTTTTTTCAGACACACCAGAGGATGAAATAACCTGAAGCAGGATATTTTCAGACACAAGCCCTATTGTCCTTCCATCAGAAACAGCTGTAACCCCTTGTTCAAGAGCAACACGCAATATGCCGCAAACATCTGATTCTATCTCGAAAAGTCTTGGATATCGGATAATTGCTTGTAATGATTTATCCGATATATTCAGGTCTTTAATCTTTTCATTCACCATCCCCACTGCCTGTGATAGATTAATTGCCTCATCCTGCTTTATTTTTTCTACAATAGCAAAGAATTCTGCAGTCTCCTCAAGTATTGCAGTCACCATAGTAATATCAAGGGAATAGACCGGCATTGAAATTGATGCTGCCTCTTTTTGCTTCAGGATAGTTGCATTCTTGTCCTCATAATAAAAGGCATAGGGTGACTTAATATTTTCCTGACTAAACTCCCCTTCCTTTGGATACTGGGGCAGGATTGATGTTGGAGAAAGCAGCAGCGTTAACCCAAGAAGAAACTCCAGCAACAAAAAGAGTCTGCTTATCCTGAAATTATATCGTGTTTTTTTTATTATCGGAAATCCCTTAAGAAGTTTCCTTGGCATAATTACTCCATAAATATGTTGTAGGTTGTAGGTTTAGGAGGTTGTAGGTTGTAATACGGATTTGCAGAAAATAACCGTTGATTTAGTATCAGGCAAAGGTATGTTTGAGAAACATACCTTACATTTCGGATTCCTATATGTAGGGTTCGTTTCCCAAACGAGCCCTGAGTTGTCAGCATCCAAGGATACTTCCTGAAATCCATATAAGTTACACCTAAACCTACAACCTCCTAAACTTACAACCTACTTACAACATAAGCCTCATACGCTTTTATCACCTCTGACACCAACTCATGCCTGACAACATCACACTCAGTAAAATAAACAAATTCTATACCCGGGATATTTTTTATCACAGACTGTACCTCAACCAATCCAGAGGTTGTATTCTTTGGCAGGTCCATCTGGGTAACATCACCTGTAATTATGGTCTTTGAATCAAAGCCAAGACGGGTCAAAAACATCTTCATCTGTTCTGAGGTAGTATTTTGTGCCTCATCCAGGATGATGAAGGCATCGCTCAAGGTTCGACCCCGCATAAAGGCTAAAGGGGCTACCTCGATGATACCCTCAAGTAAGAGGTGATGAACCCTTTCAATGCCCATCATATCATAAAGGGCATCGTACAATGGACGAAGATACGGATCAATCTTCTCCTGCATATCCCCGGGCAAAAACCCGAGCTTTTCTCCAGCCTCTATAGCCGGACGGGTCAGGACTATTCGGGTTACTTGCTTTTTTATTAACTCAGATACAGCCATAGCCACAGCCAGATATGTTTTTCCTGTGCCGGCCGGACCAATCCCAAAGACAATATCATTAGTCTTTATGGCTTCTATGTATCTTTTTTGCCCCATGGTTTTTGGCTTGATTATCCGTCCTCGTTCAGAGACACAGATTACCTCCTTAAACAAGCCGGGCAGATTCACCTCTTGATTTTGAGAAATCATCTTAAGGGCATACTTTATCTCCGGGATACGGACAACATGTCCGGAATGCAGAATAGATATAAGGTCATCAAACAGCTTCTTCACCACATCTACCCGCTGGTATTCACCTTTGATGATAAGCTCTGTCCCGCGGGGGATTAATGTTACATCCCTGAATTCATCCCGAATCAGCCTCAGGTTAACATCCTGTTGTCCAAACAGTCCCAAAGCCTCATCTGTATTGGCTAATATTATTATTTGCTCATACATAATATTTTTCTCCAGTAGTTATTATACTATAATTATGGGTAGTAGTCAAGTTATTTCGTACCCAAACACCGGCAATTCTCATTTTGGTATTAATTTTGTGGCCCAGGATTCTATCCTGGCAATCCCTCCCCATTTTATAGAGCCAGCGTAGAATATTTGGCTACATTAGCTCCCTTTCCTCATGGGAGAGGGACGGGGTGAGGGTTCAACTCTTGCCTTCCGATTTCCAAAATGAGAATGCTGTACCCAAACATCATGACAAATAGCCAAATCTTTTTGTAGACATAAAATGAAAATTGGCATATAATATTTTTGTCACTCACTATAAATAAAGAATTATGGAGTGCGAAAGCTTACTTGCTTTCGCTTTTTCGTTTGCTTAGACTAAACCGCACCTGAAGGCGATTGCTACATATAGCTAAAGCGGCAGCAAGTAAGCTTTTGCACTCCAAATTTCGTAGCTACAAGCGGCTACACAGGATAACACATGACCATACTTACATATCTGCTTATCTTTATTATTGGAACAATGCTCGGCAGTTTTTTTAATGTCTGTATCTATCGCCTGCCACGAGGGCAAGGATTGTTATTCCCAGGTTCACACTGTCCAGCTTGCAATGCACCCATAAAGCCATGGGAAAATATTCCCATCTTGAGCTATATCCTGCTCAAGGGCAGGTGCAGCCGATGCAAGGAGAAGATATCAGGCAGATATATTCTGGTAGAGTTTATCTGTGGGCTATTGTATCTTGGGTTATTTTTAAGATTCGGACTGGGAACTGACTTTTTCGTGTTTTTATTCTTCGTCTCTGTGCTTGTCATCATCACCTTCATTGATTTTGAGCACTTTCTTATTCTGGATAAGATTACATACCCTTCGATGATTATTGGATTAATAGCCTGCCTGATAAAAAAAAATCTGATTGATAGCATGATTGGATTATTGGTTGGGGCAGGGATTATTTTTTTAATTGTGATTGTTTCTGCTATTATTCTCAAAATGATAAACCATCCCTGCAAGGATGAGGGTGGAATGGGGTTTGGTGATGTGAAGCTGGCCGGGGTAATGGGTGTATTTCTCGGCTGGAAGTTCGTGCTGGTTGCCATGTTCCTGGCCTGTCTCTTTGGCTCAATCGTTGGAATGGTTCTTATCCTTTCAGGGTTAAAGAAGCGGACAGACTACATCCCCTTTGGTCCATACCTTGCCCTGGGATCACTGGCAGTGGTGTTATGGGGAGAGGAAATACTGGGATGGTATATTCGATTGCTTGGATAATAGGTAGCACAGGCATTCTTGCCTGTGTTTCATAAGGTATGAAAAAAATGAAAAAAATCAAACAAGGCAAACAACCACAAAACATAGGCAAGAATGCCTGTGCTACCTTCAAGGAAGGCATTCCCTTAGCCAACATCCTTTTCCCTGATGAACATATCATCCCAATACACCTTTCCACATCCCAGATAATATGCGGCATCGCTGTTTTCTTCGCAATATTTTTTGTCTACCTCAAAACCCTTTACCCAACCATTGGCTTGTTAGACAGCGGGGATATGGTTTCCTCTGCATATAATCTCGGCATTCCGCATCCACCAGGGTATCCGCTTTATTGTCTGCTCGGGAAGCTATGGCTGACTATTATCCCCTTTGGTAATATTGCGTTTAAGATGAACATCTTCTCGAGTTTGGCTGCATCCATTGCCTGCATGATGGTTTACTTCATTGTGCTCAAGATAACACCTCCTCGCAAGGATATTATGGCTTGTATCCCCGCAATAGTTGCCGCAAGCCTGCTTGCCTTTGCCGCCACATTCTGGAAACAGGCAGTTATTGCAGAAAAGTATACCCTGAACGCTGCCTTTGCTACCACTCTTATTTTTATCCTGCTCAAATGGCAGGAAGAGGCAGCCTGTAAACAAAAGAAGATGCCATCCTCACGGTATCTGTTTTTATTTGCTTTAGGCTTGGGGCTTTCCTTTACCCATCACCTTCAAAGCATATTTCTTATCCCTGCAGGCATATACCTTGTCACGGCTGTTAACTGGAGAATGACCACACGGCTTAATTGGCAGACATATCTCAAGATGGCGTTACTCTTTATCATTCCGTTATCACTTTACCTCTATCTACCCATTCGTGCCTCAATTAACCCATTGACAAACTGGGGTGACCCTGATACATGGGAGAAGTTTATCAATCATATTACAGCAAAACAGTATGGATATTACTTTACCTCATCACCAGTCAAGCTCATGGAGCATCTCTGGACCCACCTCACTAATTTCTTTCCAGCTCAATGGACATGGTGGCTCCTGTGGCTTGGTGTCGTCGGCTTTTTTCCCCTCTTAAAGACATCCAAGAGAACATCTATTTTCCTATTCCTGATTGTGGCAACAGACATTCTTCATTCAATCCGATATGACATTCTAAACATCGATGATTATTACATCCCCTCCTTTGCTATATTTGCTGTCTGGATAGGGGCATCTGTTGTGCATATCTGTAACCAGGCAGCCAGATTCTATCGCCACTTACCATTAATATTGACCTGCATCAGTGTAAGTCTGCCTATTATTCCATTTTGCAGTCATTATCATCAGCAGGACAAATCCAAACACTACTTTGCCTATGATTCTGCTGTAAATACCATTAATATGTTCAAGGATAATGCAGTTATGTTTTGTGCCAGTGATGATATTGGTTTTCCCATGTGGTATCTTTTATATGTGGAACAGATAAAGCCTGAGACCATGATTATTGACAAGGCATTTTTGCAATACCCATGGTATACGGAATTATTAAAGCAAAAACACCCTGATGAATTTGCCTTTTCCATGAGTCAGGCAGGATATTCTACTACATTAGATGATTATACCCTGAACTTTATTCGGGCTAATATCCTGAGACATGCCATCTATTTAGAATACCAACAACCCCTTGAGACAGAATTTTCCCTTGTCCCTGCGGGTGTTTTCTGTCAAATAGTACCAAAAATAACCTCAGATGAGCTAAAAAAGATATTGACCCAAATGGATATGAATTTCAATCTTCGTGGGGTAAGAGATAAATCTATTTACAAGGATTGGCGAACAGCTGTTATCTTTAAGAACTACGGAGCAGCCTATTCCCAGCTTGGAAGCTTTTGTGGTAATGCAAATATGTATGCACAAGCAGAAAAATGGTTTCAAAAGGCATTGGACCTGAATCCGGATGGAGTAGATACCTATCTTGGGCTTGGATTTGTGATGGAGCATACAAACAGAGCCAGTGATGCACGAAAGCTGTATCAGGAGGCATTAAAAATAAACCCGGATAATCAACAGATTCAGGAAAAATTGCGAAAAGAATAGCACACAGATGGCACAGATTTAACGGATTTTCACGGATTTTTAATAAATTCTTATCCGTGCTAATCCGTCTCATCCGTGCAATCTGTGTGCTATTTATAATCTCTATACT
Source organism: Candidatus Desantisiibacteriota bacterium (assembly GCA_016208205.1). The sequence continues at coordinate 5,952 of JACQYP010000150.1, forward strand.
TCCTCATCCCTGCCACTCATACCCTGTATCTATTCCCAGAGCAGACAATACCTTGCCAATCATAGCATCCACAAGCTCATCTATCGTACCAGGATTGGCATAAAAGGGCGGCATGGCTGGAACAATATCAACCCCCATACCTCTCAAAACAAGCATATTCTTAAGGTGTATCTCACTTAATGGGGTCTCACGAGGCACAAGAACAAGTTGTCTCCTTTCTTTTATAGCAACATCTGCTGCTCGCTCAAGAAGGTTATTTGAGTTACCACAAGCAATGGCAGACAATGTAGACATACTGCATGGAATAACAATCATTGCCTTTATCTTGAAAGAGCCGCTTGCAATTGATGCAGTTAAATTGTGATAATCCAGGTAATGAAGATTTTTGAATCCACTGAAACAGGAAGCAACATCATCAATTCCAAGCTCCTGTCTAAATACCTCCCTTGCCGGATCCGTAACCATCAGAAAGACCTCACATCTGCTGCCAAAGGTGCTGCCCTTTTCCAACAATAATTCAACCAGTCTCTTACCATAAATCACACCACTTGCCCCTGTAATACCTACAACATACCGTTCCATACATATCCCTCCACGAATTAAAAATATAATCTGCATAATACCACTATTAAATTAATTTGTCAAGAAAATTTCCAGTGCAATGCCGGCAAGATTAATGTTGACACAAATGTCGATAGATGGTATAATATTGTATTCATAGAGTGGACATGCTATTTAGATTACCCTCGGAGACAAAAATAAGTATGCGATTACAACCATATGAGGTACGGCTGAAAAATTTACAGGATACCCTCTTGCAAAAGGGCATGGATGCCCTTTTAATAACAAATATAATTAATGTTCGATACCTGAGTGGTTTTACCGGTTCAAGCGGCGAGATTATTTTGACACCAAAGGCTGCACACCTTATTGTTGATGGAAGGTATTTTCAGCAGGCCAATGAGGAAACCTGCGGCTTTGAATTAATAAAGCGTATTAAACCATTAATAGATACCTTAAAGGAATTTTTCTTGCCTATACATGATATTCGCAAGCTTGGCATAGAGGCTGACCATCTATCTTATCACCAGTATCAGCTGTTCTCCCAGTGCCTTGAATTTTTACAGTTAATCCCAACAACAGGAATGATTATCAATCAACGACGCATAAAATCACCGGAAGAGGTGCAAAAGATAAGGACAGCCTGCGAGATTGCCTTCAGGGTTTATGCTAAAATTTTCTCAATAACAAGGCCTGGAATTTCAGAGATTGACCTGTTGTGTGAGCTTGAATATCAAACAAAAAAAAGTAATGGACAGGTTGCATTTGAACC
>JACQYP010000151.1 GCA_016208205.1 Candidatus Desantisiibacteriota bacterium
AAAAAGAATGGATTTGTAATCAGATATGTTTAGGGAATATATTTTTCCAAGCAGCCATATTTCATATGAAATGTTTTCTGTATCGCTATTTTTCTGATATTTATCGAAAGCTGATAATAATAGTTTTATTGCATTAAAATATTTGTGCTTGAATTCAGATTGTTTTGCGAGCTCCCATTCCGCTAAATAATAAGCAGGTTTTAGTCTTATCATACCTGAGTCTAAAGACCCTCGCTACATTCTATAACTCGATGTTCAAGTTTTTTAACTTACCGCAAATACATAGTGTGAATAAGGGTATAACCACTTAAATGGTGCGTATAACGCACCCTACGATTTTGTCAACATGTCCTTAATTAGTGGTAATTGTACACAAAATGTAATCTGATAGGGTACATTTCAGTCACCATTTGGTTGCAATTCCCCTCCATTCATTGGAGGGATTAGGGGAGGCTCATTTCTCTACAAAAAACTTGAACATCGAGTATTACAAAACAATAAGGGTTAAAGAATATTCCATCCCTTAACCCTTATTTTCTTATTGCTATGTGAATCACTTTTTATTCATAAGTGACAAGAAATCCTAATTAACCGCAGCCTTTAATGCTTCTCCCGGCTTAAAAACCGGAATGTTTCTGGCCTCGATATTTAATACCTCGCCTGTTTTTGGATTTCTTCCGCTTCGAGCCTCTCTGCTTTTGACAGAAAAACTGCCAAATCCAATAAGTTGGACCTTATCACCCTGTTGTAGTGCTTCAGTAATTCCATCCAAAACAGCGTTCACTACCTCACCTGCTTGTTTTTTTGTCAATCCTGTTTCAGCAACCGCATTCACCAAATCAGCCTTTGTCATTTCAACCGTCACCTCCTTTTATTATTTAGTAAGCTTTCAGCCTTCAGCTATCAGATAGAATTTGCTCTATCTAACAACTGATAACTGAATGTTTTTTTTACTATTTTTAGTATTTTTGTAATTACTCAGGTAATCATTGCCTAACAGCCTACAGCCTATTTTACCATTCAGACTTCAGTTCACGAATCATCAATCCTTCTACTGCTTTCTGAGGGTTCCTGCCTTCAAAAAGTACATCATGGATAGCAGTAGTAATTGGAAGTTCAACCCCTAATTTCTTAGATAAGACAAAGGCTGCTTTTGTTGTATTTACCCCTTCGGCAACCATGGTCATGGTTGCCAATGCCTCGTCAAAGGACACACCCTTACCTATTAATTCTCCTAAATATCGGTTACGACTATGTTTACTGGTACATGTCACCACCAGATCCCCGATACCTGAAAGCCCAAAAAAAGTCTCTCGTTGAGCTCCCATTACTACCCCAAGTCTGGAGATTTCTGCAAGACCACGGGTAATAAGTGCGGCATTAGTATTATCTCCAAAGCCAAGACCACACAAAATACCAGATGCAAGAGCGATAATGTTTTTGAGAGATCCACCTAATTCTACTCCTTTAATATCAAGATTTGTATAAACCCTAAAATAGGGGGTACTGAATAATTCCTGAATAAATTTTGCTGTTTTTTCTTCTTTGGCAGCAGACACCACTGTTGTTGGAACATGTCGGCTTACCTCTTCAGCATGAGAAGGGCCTGATAATACCCCAATATCTTCAATAAGCTCTGGTTGAACCTCTGATTCAATTATCTGTGAAACAGTACTCAGGGTATCTTGCTCAAGCCCCTTAGCAGCTGAAACAATAACTACTCCCTTTTTTATCAAAGCTGAACACCTTCTCAAAACAGCTCTTACGCCGTGAGATGGGACAACAACAACCAGACATTCTGTGTTCTGCAGGCATTCTTCGATGTTATTTGTAATAACAATTTCTTCCGGAATAAAAACACCCGGCAAAAACTTAATATTCTCCCGATGTTTATTCAACATATCTACATGTTCTTTATAATGTTCCCACAGAGAAACCTGACAACCCTTGTTTGCTAACAATATAGCTATCGTTGTCCCCCATGAGCCGGCGCCCAATACTGATATCTTCATTGTTTAGATATAATATCACATTTATATAAATAATGTCAAGTATTTTTTTAGGTTTTATTATACCAAAATGAAAATGTTACCTGATAATGCTTAATATCTTCTAAAAGTAGAGGGCATTATGGGAAAAAAGGACATTCTCGTGACTGATAACCAAACTCATGTGAACTTTGTGGCTTCTTGCCCCGTTTCACGGTTCAAGGTTGAAGAATGATAGAGATTGAACAGTTTTGAAAATATTGAGGCAGGGTCAGCTGACCCCATTTCTCATATTTACATTTATAGCTGGCCCAACCAAAAATTCAATTCTCTAATCGCAGCTCCTTTAAAATATCTATCCTGCCATGTGTCATTATCCCAAAGGCCGGTCCATTTATTGGGCTGTTCACTTTGCATTCGGGAGTAACGCCAACGATATTGATTATAAATGGACATGATATTGACAGCATACGCTGCTGCCAGTTCCGGGTTATTCTCTATAATTACAAGGTTGTCATCGTTCTTAGAGCTGGCCTTAGGACCAAGATTATGAGAACCTGTTATCACAACCGGATACGCTCCAAACGGATCAATAACTACCACTTTGCTATGAATCATTGCCCAGGCATTTTGTTTCTTTTTGATTTCAGGTATCCAGTAGGATAGCCGTTCATCTATAGCCTCTGGTAATAGCACATTAAAATTGGCGGGGGTGTATTCACCACGATGGAAAAGGCCAACTATAGGGTTCTTTTCTGTGCTTGGGTCCTGGTTTAAAACCCCATGTATATAAAGATTTCGGTTGTAGGTAGATGAGGCAGGTGAATTTCTTTCAACAATTGCATTAAGGAGTGTCCCTCTTGGTCCTGGGTTGAACATAAGAAAAAGAATTCCCTGTTTAGCCTGATTTATAAGAGCAGTCGCCTCAACTAAGTCTTTTTCGTCCTGCACAGGTGTAAACCATATGGCCATTTTTTCATCTCTAATTTCAAAAAACTTTCTCTTGAAATTTGACTTGATAAGTTCGTCGGGAAAGTTATTTTTTGCCTTTTTAAGTGAGTTCCACTGTGTTTTAAAGAAAGAGGCTATCTTAGGATTATCTATCAATATTCCATTATTCGCCTGGGTGCAAAGTCCTGTTTTAGTCCAATTTGTACTGCCGGTCCATGCCTTCTTTGGTTTACCCTTTGAATCGCAAAGGATTAAAAACTTATTGTGAGCCAGTCTTCCCGGCGACAACATTCGGTCATAAAGATTTACTTTGCCCTTCAGGGCAGCGCGAGCCTCTTCATTTTGATCCTCGTCCTTTTTCTTAGTGCTTCCATTTGCCAAAATCACCTCTGCTTGTTTGCCCAGTGAAATGAGTGCACCTTCTAATTCAGGGTCATCAAGTTCATACAGGACAGCATAAATTTTCCCCTTAGAGGTATGCGCTTCATCAAATAATCTTATCATCGCCATGCGCAATTCTCCAGAAAGGAAATTGCGTGTTTTATCATTAACATCTGCAATAATACGGCTAAGCTTTTTTTGTTTCTCAGATGGTGTTACCTCTCCCAGCTTTCGGGCAAGCCATTGTGATGCAACAATGCCACGATTAAAATAGGCGGATACTCCGCTGGCTGAACTGGCTGAAACAGCAATCTCCTTTGTCCAATTACTCGCCAATTCATCAGAAGGTTTTAAGTTTCCTTTGCTGCCAACCATTGGAACTACCTTGTAGGAGACTCTATCACCCGACTTTGCCATATAATCGCACCACATAAACTTCTGAATAGGCCACTCTGTGCTGGGTTTACGAGTCCCTGGAATAGCTGAATCGCCTTCAAAACCAACCCATGTTGAGACAATCCTGTATTCCCCATTCTGTTTACAATACAGGGCGAAGCCGCGACATCCCTCAATCCGAGTATCGGCCTTCCAGACAATATACACATCATCACAATTCGCATAAGCCTTAACTGTTGTTATCATATCAAACCCTCCATTCTGTACGAGATATCTTTAATGCTGAATGTTGATTCTAATCTTTCTCTTATTCCCTTAAGTTTCTTCCGCTTTTTGTCGATATTATTTCTGTTGATTCTCATATTAGACCTCCCTTGTCGGTTGATTTGCTGACATTAAATCAATCGACATTCGGAGGTCTTTTATTTAATTTTTCCTTCGATCTGATCTTTTGGTTATATCCGTTCTTTGTAATATTCATTCTCATCTTTGTATTGGCATTTATGTTTTTAAATACAATAGAGAATATACCGTTGTTGTCTGAGACGCCACTTTCGGGCATGTTTATTATCTTAAGGGTACCTCTAAAAACTCAACGAAAGCAAATAAAAAACAAGTAGACATTGTTTACAATTTATAGTATACTGAATGTAATAAAATTGAGATGGTGTGCTGGTTCACCGTGAATCGTAATTTTTCATTCAAAAAACA
>JACQYP010000163.1 GCA_016208205.1 Candidatus Desantisiibacteriota bacterium
AGGGGAGTAATACTCTCAAGAATTTAGCCATGCCAGTTGGAGCGTTAAATCTGCCTACTCTGCTAGGGCTTGGGTTGGGTACTATAGTCTCTCTATCAAAAATTGCGAATTGCGAATCGCGAATTGCGAATGTATTACAAGGGCTTGAGCTGAATGATATAGTCTCCCTATCAGGACAGGAGGAAAATTCGGGGCTTGATATTCACGATTCACGATTCGAGATTCGAGATTCGAGATTTATAAAGGGATGCTTCGGAAAGATGAAAGAGGCATCAATGGGTAAGGATACAACCATTGGACATTGGGAAATAGCAGGCATTATCAGCCAAAAGCCATTTCCTGTTTATCCACAAGGGTTTCCTGAAGAGGTGATCAAGGCATTTACTTCTGCTATTGGACGGAAGATTTTAGGGAATAAGCCTGCCTCTGGCACGCAAATTATTCAGGAGCTGGGGGAAGAGCATGTTAAGACAGGCTGTCCAATTGTATATACATCAGCAGATAGTGTGTTTCAGATCGCTGCACATGAGGAAATAATCCCTTTGGATGAATTATATGATATTTGCAGGATTGCCAGAGGAATATTGGGAGGTAGCACCTCTGGCGGAGGTAGCACCTCTGGCATTGGACAACATCAAGTAGCCAGGGTAATTGCCAGACCCTTTATTGGACAGAAGAATAACTTCCAGCGGACAGCAAATAGAAGGGATTATTCTGTTCTGCCGCCGGAGAAAACTATCCTTAATCTTCTTTGCGAGTCAGGATTCCAGACCATCGGAATTGGGAAGATAGGGGATATATTCGGATACAGCACCTCTGGCAGAGGCTCTGGTTTAACCAAGAGTATCCTGACCCATGGTAATGCTGAGGGTATAAGTAAGACCATTGAATGCCTTAAACAGGATTTTAAGGGCATGGTCTTTGTCAACTTGATAGATTTTGATATGCTCTATGGACATCGAAATGATATTGAGGGATACAAAAGGGCATTGGAAGAATTTGATCAGGCTTTGCCGGAGATAATTTGGGCTATGAAGGAAACGGACTTGCTTATCATTACAGCTGATCATGGGTGTGACCCAACTACATTGTCTACTGACCACTCCAGGGAGTTCGTTCCCTTATTAGTGTATGGTGCAGCCATCAGAGGAGGGGTTAATCTTGGTATCCGTCAAACCTTTGCTGATGTGGGACAAACCATTGCGGAGATATTTGAGGTCAAGGGATTGAAGAATGGAGAAAGCTTTGTTAGAATTATCAATTATTGATAATTACTAATTGATAATTACACTGATGGAGGTTACATACTATGTTTATGGAAAGATTAAAGGTAAGTGATGTCATGACTCGGGGTGTAGTGGCTATTCATGAAAAGGCGAGTGTTCGGGATGCCATAGAGATAATGGCTGATTATGATATTTCAGGGCTTGTGGTTACATCATCCATGGACAGGGTTATTGGCGTAGTAGCAGAGATAGATATTGTTAAGGTATTGGATAAATGCTTTGATGAGGTAACGGTTAAAGAGATTATGACCGCACCGGCTGTAACCATTGGAAAGCATGAGAGCCTTAAAACGGCTTGCCAGATAATGCAAGGGAAAAATATTCATCGTATAGTTGTTTTGAGTGAAGAAGCAGGTGTCAGCGGAAATGGGGATAATCCTGTTGCGTTTCCATGCGGTATCATTTCTATTTCTGATGTGATAGAGGTAATTGCTGCATCAAGGCAGAAAATAATAACAAGTGAGGAATGATTATCTCGCATATATTGCTCCTGATGATGAACAGGAGTCAGAGGATAGAGTTTGGTAATCGGTTATCAGGTTATCGGTAATCAGTCTTACCGATCACCTGATAACCGATTACTGATAACCATCTTTCATCAAGAATTACTATGAGGAGGAGAGAGTATGCATGATTATGAGCAGGATGAAGAATTGGTGGTTGTTTTTTCTCCTGTTACGGATAAAAAGTTTATTCTTGATCCACAGGAGAAGCTTATTCATTTAAGTACATGTCCAAGCTTAGAAACAAGACATGAAAGAAATCATAAGGATATTACTCAGCATCCCTATCAAAAATGTCGTTTGTGTCTTGGGTGATGAATACCGTGAGCTTTCAGCGTTCAGCCGTCAGTTTTAAAAACTGATAGCTGAAAACTGATAGCTAAACCGCTTATTATATTCTACAAGGAGCCAATACAATGATAAATATCCTGCATTCATGGGATGATAAGGAAAGAGAAAGGATTAATGAGATACTTGTCCGCATAAATCTTTTGCTTCGGGATACAGAGGCAAGTGCTGTTGTTCATGAAATAATTAATGATGTCGCAACTTGCGGGGATAAGGGATTGATAAAGTATACTCAGAGGTTTGATGGGGTGAAATTAACCCCAAAGGCTCTCAAGGTTTCCTCTACAGAGATACGGAATGCTTATGCTCAGGTAGAAAAGGAATTTTTAGATACCATCAGGCTTGCTTCGACTAATATCACCAAATTCCATATTAAACAGCTCCGAAACTCATGGATGGTGGTGGAGACAAATGGCGGAACACTTGCTCAATTGTATCGGCCTATTGAACGAGTAGGTATCTATATCCCTGGAGGAAGTGCACCATTGGTATCTACTGTATTAATGACAGCTATGCCGGCTAAGGTAGCCGGGGTAAATCAGATAGTTCTCTGCAGTCCACCAGGACCAGATGGTCAGATATCCCCTTATATTCTGGCTACTGCTCATGTTATTGGAATAAATGAGATCTATAAGGTTGGCGGTGCCCAGTCAATTGCAGCCATGGCGTTTGGAACACAGACTATCCAGAAGGTAGATAAAATCGTTGGACCCGGGAATATCTATGTTACCTTAGCTAAGAAGGCAGTATTTGGACATGTAGCCATAGATATGATTGCCGGACCAACCGAGATAGCTATCATTGCTGATGAAAAAGCTAATCCGAGGTTTTTGGCAGCTGATCTATTGGCTCAGGCAGAGCATGACCCATTATCTTGTTCTATCCTGCTGACTACCTCATCTGAGATTGCCTCAAATGTAGCAGATGAGATAAAAAAACAAATACAAGGATTGACTCGCAGGGAGATTATAGAAAAAGCCTTAAATAATAGTGCCATTATTGTAGTTGAAAATATTGATGAGGCAATATCCATGGCTAATACCTTTGCCAGTGAACACTTAGAGATTCATGTCAGAAATCCGTGGGAGCTGCTTGGCAGGATAGAACATGCCGGTTGTATCCTCATGGGTGAGCATACCCCTGAATCTGTGGCAGATTACTTTGCCGGGCCAAGTCATGTCCTGCCAACATCAGGAACAGCAAGGTTCTCTTCTCCGCTTACAGTCGATGACTTTGTTAAAAAGACCAGCGTTGTATGCTGGAGTAAACAAGAGCTTGATACATTTAAGGATGATATCATGAGAATAGCCGGGATAGAAGGGCTTGATGCCCATGCTCGTGCAGTAGGGATAAGGTTTGAGTAAATTAGGCTGTAGGCTGTTAGGAGAGAATACTATTAGACTATTAGGCTGTTAGGGAAAAAGGCAACAGGAGTTTGGTTTTCCAAGCCTACAGCCTAATAGCCTTCTTCCTAACAGTCTAATAGCCTAAATAAGGAGGAAATATGGTCTGTGGAATTGGTGCGGATATAGTAGAGATTTTAAGGATAAAGAAGAGTGCTCTGCGGTTTGGCCGAAGGTTTCTTGAGCGAATATTTACAGAGAATGAGATTAAATACTGTCAGAGCAAGAAACGGAGTTATGAGCATTTAGCAGCACGATTTGCTGCAAAAGAGGCAGTATTAAAATCCCTTGGGGTTGGCTGGCCCATGATACCATTGAAACATATTGAGGTAGTAAATGACCCGTCTACAGGCTCTCCAGAGATTCGACTTTACGGAAAGGCGAAATATCTGGCTGCCAGCCTTCAAGCTCATACCATCTTCATCAGTCTTTCCCATTCAGAGCATTTTGCTACTGCCTTTGCTGTTGCCACTAAAAAAGTTGGATATTAGGACATCTATTGAAGGTCTAACGCCTTCAACTGCGATATTAAGAAGCTTCTCGGATAAAGATAAGAATCTCGCAAAAGCGCAAAGTTCCCAACATTCACAAAGGAAAGAGATTGCAAAATTAGGGAAACCGGTGACAGCGCCCGTTTTTTACTGTTTTCGAGGTATTCCTACGGATTAAAGGGGACGCAACCCTTTTGTTTCTTATTACTTAGCAGGAAATTATAACAAATAGGGATAACAACCCCCTGACAAGTGGGAATAAAGAAATAAGCTGGAGTGTTGTTGAAGTGCATTACCCTGGCAGTATAAGAGAATAGCACGCGGATGACACGGATTGGGCGGATCAGCACGGATAGAAAAATTTCCGTTAAAATAAATAAGAAAATCCGTGAAAATCCGTTTAATCCGCGTTATCCGTGTGCTATTCAGGGGAGGGGATTACACACCCCGTCGTAGGGGCAGGTCTTGCACCTGCCCTCTTAGCAGCCACCCGGGGACTATCCCCCTAACCTTTTCAAAGGGGGAATCCACCCCCTAACCCCCGATAGCGGGGGACATTGAAAGAAAGGTGTTACCATTTTTTGGGCAGTACAGGGACACATCTCATATTTCCCAGAGGGCAGGTGCGAGACCTGCCCCTACATGAGAAAAGGATTGCGACAGAAAAGCCGTAAACTGTGTCCGTGAAAGAGAGAAATAAGAAATATTGGCAAGATATTGCTTGACTTTTACATAGGTGCTGGTGTAGAATGACATTAAAAGAGTAAGGAGTCAAGAAAAAATCCACGACATCTGAAAAATTTAAGGCATTGTCAGGTGTGGCGTGTGATGCAGGGACGCAGGACAGAATGTTTGGGGTTTTCTTTTGATGCAGGATATTAAAGCCTTAGAAAAGGAAACAGAAGATTTGTTAGTAAGATTAAGGAGGATTTTTAGTGGAAATTCTACAAAATAGTGAGACGCTGTCTCACAAATTCAAAAACTATGACCAAACGAATATTTAACAATTTAATTTTACCGCAAAGCGGTTGATTTTTTACAGAATACGGGAGCATAGTTGGAGTGCATTACTCTGAATTGGAGTGCATTCCCTTGGTAATGCAGGGAATAGTCAACCATCTCGTGCTACAGAGTATGGTAGCAGGAAGCTGCCACTTGTATTACCAAGGTAATATACTCCAGTCGGAAGCAGGCTTATGCAAACTGGAGTGCATTACCTCAGGTAATGCAAGGTGGTATATATGAAAATTGTAACGCGTGAACAAATGCAGGAGATTGATCGAATTACGGCTGTAGAATATGGCATATCAGGTGCCGTATTGATGGAAAATGCCGGAATACAGGCATTTTTAGCTATAAAGGAATACTTCTGCCTCCAGCAGGTAGAGGAGGTAGCACCTCTGGCAGGTGCAAGAATAGCTGTTCTGTGCGGCAGCGGCAATAATGGCGGGGATGGGTTTGTTGTTGCCAGACACCTTTTTAATCATGGGGCGAGGGTGAAGATTTATCTCCTTGTTCCAGAAGAGAAGGTAAAGGGTGATGCAAGGATAAACCTTGAGGCTGCCAGAGGATTTGGTGTTCCTATCCAGATTATTACCTCATGCAATGAACTGAATGCTCTTACCCTTGAATTAAAACATGCCAGATTAATTGTAGATGCACTGCTTGGGACCGGAGCCTCTGGAGATGTAAAGGGATTATTTGCTGAGATAATCGATATTGTTAATACCCTTGATATTCCAGTAATTGCCATTGATATACCATCCGGGCTTGATGCTAACACTGGTATGTCCCTTGGGCATACAGTTCGGGCAACCATGACCGTAACCTTTGGTCTTCCCAAACTTGGATTGGTTATGTCGCCTGGGATTGAATACACCGGCAAGCTCCTTGTTGCCAACATAAGCTTTCCTCAGTCACTTCTTGAACAAGAAAACATCAGGATAAATCTCCTTACATCAGAAGATATGGCATGTTATATTCCTCACCATCCTGTTGATGCTCATAAGGGATTGTGCGGTAAAGCCTTTATCCTTGCCGGTTCCACAGGCATGACCGGGGCTGCTGCCCTTTGCAGTGAATCTGCCTTGCGAATTGGATCCGGGCTCGTAACACTCGGTATCCCTGAAAGCCTGAACCATCTCATGGAAGTAAAGTTAACCGAGGTCATGACCATGCCTCTGCCGCAAACATTCTTATCTACATTCAGTCAGCAAGGGTATGAAAAAATAATGAGCTTTTGTGAGGATATGGATATAGTTGCTCTGGGACCTGGTATTGGAAGGGATGAGGATACTAAGAGGCTGGTACAAAGGCTCATCCTTCATCTAAGAACCCCAATGGTGATAGATGCAGATGCTCTATTTGCTATTGCTTTGCAGACTGATATTCTGAAACATAAAAATGCACCGGCAGTTATCACCCCTCATCCAGGTGAGATGGCTTACCTGATTGGATGTACTGTAAAGGATGTGCTTGATAATCGAATAGATATTGTTCAAAAATTTGCAGAAGAGCATGATACTACCGTGGTACTCAAGGGTGCCAGAACCATTATTGCTGATCCTTCAGGGCACATCTGGATAAACCCAACCGGTAATTGCGGTATGGCTACAGCCGGTTGCGGGGATGTGCTTACCGGGATGATAAGCGGATTAATAGCTCAAGGGTTGTCTGTTCCAGAGGCAGCAAGGCTTGGTGTATTTCTACATGGATTAGCCGGGGATATTAAGGCAGAAGAAAAGGGGATGTTGTCTCTTATTGCATCAGATGTCTTGGGTGGTGTTTCGGAGGCAATTAAGCAGGCGACAAACTGCTACATGTCACCACAAACTTAAATTGTAACTGCTCAGCGAGTGGAATTTATCACAAAGTTTGGAGTGCGAGAGCTTACTTGCTTTCGCTTTGTAAGTTGTGCTGCACCGTGAAAACGGTAGTAAGTAAGCTACCGTAAAAACAAAGCGAAAGCAAGTAAGCTCATCGCTCCAAATGAGCAGGCTTTCGCATGCAAGCTGAGTAGTTACCTTAAGTTATTTGGTAACTACTCAGCTTGTTCGGTTTACGGTTCAAGATTAGAGCTTTACATTGATGGGTTGCACTCCGCTTAACCCATCCTACAAGAGGTAAAAGAGAAAGTAGGATGGGTGGAAACCCATTAATATTGGTTTACGGTTCAAGGGTTAAAGAGAGTAAACCATCAACCGTGAACCAGACAACCTGTCGTGTGACAGTTTTTGTAATCAGTGTCACTGATTACAAATTCACGCTGAGCGGATTCTGTCTTTCCTTTCGTAATCAGTATCATTTGTAAGACTGACCACTGCATAGGCTGCCATGGCCTGATTGGTACCAATAGTACCAAGTCCCTTAGCTGTAGTTGCCTTGATACTGACCATCTCTGTTTCTACCATCAGGGCATCAGCAATGTTTTGTCTCATTTGCTGGATATATTTACTTAATTTTGGTGATTCTGCCACAACAGAAATATCTGTATTATTAATTACAAACCCTTTAGAATGCAAAAAATCTACAGTTCTGTTCAGTAAAACTATACTGGATATATTCATCAATTCTGGTTCACCAACACCAAACTGACTACCAATATCCCCGGCAGCGATTGCACCAAGCAATGCATCGATTAAGGCATGGACAATAATATCTGCATCAGAATCTCCAAGGAGTCCAAGATGATATGGTATCTTTACCCCACCCAGAATAAGGTCACGATTCTCAACCAGTTCATGAATATCGTATCCAATTCCTACACGCATGGTTCACCTCATGTAAAACTAATTTTTAATCATCGCCTCAGCCACTATCATATCAAATGGCGTGGTAATCTTTATGTTTTCATACTCCCCTTCAACAATTTTGACCTCAAACCCTGCCCATTCTATCACCGAGGCATCATCTGTACCATAGAACCCTTTGTCCATAGCCTTATCATAACAATCTCTCAGCAGCTTAGCCTTAAACACCTGAGGGGTTTGAACTGCCCACAGTCCAGCACGATTCACGGTTTGCATGACTTTATGGGATTCGTCTATCATCTTTATGGTATCCTTTACCCTGACCCCGGTAATTGCTGCACCGTACTTGCCGGCAGCAGCAATGGTTTCTTCAATTATCTTACAAGAGACAAATGGCCTGACACCATCGTGGATCATGACCATTTCAGCATCTTCCGGCAATGCCTTTAAGCCATGATAAACTGAGTCCTGCCGCTTGACCCCACCCTCAACCACGGATAGTACGCGATCAAGTCCATAAGCTTCAACTACTTCATGTCGGCAATAATCAACCAGCCCATTTCCTGCAACAAGGACTATCCCTGTGATTAAGGGAGAGTTGCTAATATTTCTCAAGGCATAAAAAAGTAAGGGGTGACCGAGTAGCTCAAGATACGGCTTTTTCACCTTGCTGCCCATCCTCTTGCCATCACCGGCAGCAACAATAATAGCATAAACCTTCATGTTTTTGCTGCTCCCTACCAACTGCATTCTGTCAAAGACTAACAACAGAACACACAAAAAGGTAACACAGACATTCCTGTCTGTGTTTTAGACCGTTTGTCCACATCATCTGAAGGATCACAGACAAGAATGTCTGTGCTACACTCATGTCAGCTCACTGCTCCCTCTAATCTGGTAAATATCATTCTGCCTGCTGTGGTTTGAAGCACAGAGGTTACAATGGTTTTAACCCTGCGGCCGATATAATCATACCCATTATCTACAACTACCATGGTTCCATCATCCAGATAGCCTACACCCTGACTATATTCCTTGCCTTCCTTGATGATGTGTACCTGCATTTCTTCACCTGGAAGAACCACAGGCTTTAATGCCTCAGCCAATTCATTTATATTCAGGATACCTACACCTTCCAACTGAGCTAACTTGTTCAAATTAAAATCATTGGTCATAACCTTTGCCTTTAATTCTTTGGCTAAGCAGAGAAGCTTACTATCGACCTCTCTTACATCCGGATAATCTATCTCTGAGATTTCAACATTGATATTAGGTCTCTTTTGTATCTTGTGTAAGATATCCATCCCGCGTCTGCCACGAGTCCTTTTTAAGGAATCTGAAGAGTCTGCAATTCGTTGTAATTCCAGCAAAACAAATCTGGGAGCAATCAATGTTCCTGTAAGAAATCCTGTTTCGCATATATCCTCTATTCGACCATCAATAATTACACTGGTATCAAGTATCTTTTTATCGTCATTATTTACAGCAGATACCTTTCCGGAAACCATGGACGAATGTGCAAAAATATCAAGCATCTCATGCTTTCTGATAATACCCATCATTAAGCCGATATATCCCAGTCCTAAATTCAAGCTCAACTGCCAACCACTTATCTCTTTTAGCTGAGGAATACCTAATAAGCATAGGCTTAACAGATTAGCCAGAGCAAGTCCAATGATAAGACCAATTACACCGGATATAATACCCTTGGTTGAAAGCTTTTGTATAAAGATCTCTGCCAGTATAAACATACTGATTAATATCATGGTAATGAGTATCGCAGGAATCATTATCCCATAAGAAGATCCTACAAGGCATCCGATAATTAAGGAAATAATCACAAAAAGTATTCTGATAATCAAAGAAATCATTTTTTTCACCTCCTTTTTTTGTGTAAGATGGTAACTACTCAGGTATTCAGGATTCAACAATAACTTGCTTATCTCTGCGAGTAATACGAGCAGGTTCTCTTATTCTGACTCCTAAGTAGGTACAATATGCTTAGAATAACTATAGCTGAATAGTATAAGCTAAAAGTGAAAAGTATATGTTTTTTTACCTTCACTCTTAGTTTTTAGTTTTTCACTTTTAGCTTTAATGCTGTGTTAATACATTACTAATCATTGTATTTGCCTGTTCCAGTCCAATATCCTGAGAAAAGGCTATCTCACTGGTAATCGCAGCGTAAGCGGTTTCAAACAGGCGTTTTTCGGCTGAAGAAAGCCCTTTTTCCTTATTTCGACAGGAAAGACTCCGTGCAACCTCAGCCGCCTTATAGATACATCCTGTCTTCATTTTTTCCAGGTTAGTCTGATACCGTATCTTCCAATTCTGAATGTCAGAAACCGGTGCGTTCTCCAGCACATCCATTACCTTGGATAGCTCATTCTTTTCCATTACCTTACGGAGACTTATCTGTTTTTTCATTTGTATAATAGGCACCATTACCTTCATTCCGCCTACTAACAATCTTACAACATAATACTTTTGTATCTCTCCAAGGACTTCATGTTCTTCTATAGAATCTATTATCCCTGCCCCATGAAGGGGATAAACCACCTTATCATCAATATTAAACATCAAATCATCTCTCCTTTTTTTAACTTCCTTTCAAGACACTAAGGAATATTTTAAGTCTAATATAATTATATCATGAAAAGCTAAATAAGTCAAAGAAAAAACAGAGAAATTTGTGATGAGTCAGTCATTGGTAGGGAAAGTGTGCTGGTTCATCGGGAATCGAACTTTTCCATTCAAAAAAATGCGAATTTTTTGATGGAGATCTGCCTCAAATTCCGAGGTCTTTTTAGGCATAAAAAGAAACTCAAGATTGTCATATTATTAATCAATTTTATAAGGTGGAAG
>JACQYP010000157.1 GCA_016208205.1 Candidatus Desantisiibacteriota bacterium
ATAACCCTTGATATCCCTGGACCAGCCATTGCTGTAGAGGTTGATTATTCCGGCGGGATTACAGGACATACATATCTTATCTTCTTAAAAGAACAGGGAACACTTATTGCTGATATCATGTTGGGTGGAGATGGAAAAGCACCACCAAAGGAGATAAATGATCTTTATCTTGGTGCCCTTGGCGAGGCATTGGGACAAATGATAGATTCTTCAGCATCATCCATATCTCATACCATGGGAAAAACAGTGACCGCTTCTCAACCAAAGATAAAGATTGTAAATTTTGCTTCAGAACAGGTTGACCTTCCTATTCTAAAACATCAGAAAGTGGTTAAGGTTAAGTATAACTTAAAATTAGGGGATCTATCCAGCGGCAATTTAGTTCAATTAATGCCTGTAGATATTGCAAAGCCCATTGTTGATAATATTCTGGGTGAAAAAGGCGAAAAAAGGGGTGAAACAGTGAATGCAGAAATATCTCCAACTTTTGTCTCAGGGGTAAGCCCTGTTCAATTTGCTTCATTAAAATCAACTGGAGGACCAGCTATTCCAGGAAACATAAGACTTATCATGGATGTTCCCATGGATGTAACCGTGGAGCTGGGTCGTAAAAAAATGAGTGTCCGAGAGATATTAGACCTTGGGGTTGGTTCAATCGTTGAATTAGACAGAATGGCCGGTGAATCAGTAGACATTCTCGCCAATGGCAAGTTGGTAGCTAAGGGCGGGGTAGTGGTTATCGATGATACCTTTGGTGTAAGGGTGACTGAGATTATTGCGTTACCGTGAGATTAAAGATGGTGATCAGTCATACCGATCACCTGATCACCGATTACTGTTTAATTAGGGAGGGGGATAAATGCGTTCATCAGCATTTTTTTGTTTGTTTGTTGTTTTCTTCTTAGCAGGAGAGGTTCATGCAACCTCAACACAGACTACCGTTAATCCTGAATCAATAGCAGCAATACAAACCACTGCCAAAGCCACAATTACTACCCCCCCAGCAATTACCAGCATAGAGGACCAGCCTGTATTTACAAGCAAGGACAAGAAAACCGGCAATTCAGGAGGGTATAAGGTTAGTTTCTTAGCGGTTATAGTAAAAACTATCTTTACACTGATAATTATTGGATTGCTTATCATCGGACTATTGAAGTTTTTCTTCAAGGACAAGGCATCACTATTTTCAGGGGTAAAGTGTATCAATACCCTCGCCACCCACCCATTATCACCTAATAAGTATATACAAATAGTAGAGATAAACAATAGAATAATCATCCTTGGTATAACAGACAGCAATATTAATCTTTTAACTGAGATAACAGACAAGGATGATATTGACTTGATTAAGCTTCAATGCAGCTCTGAGCCGCAATCAATATCCCTTTCCTTTATAGAGCATTTGACCAGCTCTGTCAAAAAAATGCTCGGCAATCTCAAAACAGTAGAACAAGAAAAACCGGGTGGATATGAAAAAAAGATTGAATTCCTGAAAACACAGCATGATAGATTGAAAAAGCTGGAGGGTTAAGATTATCCACAGATTACACAGATTTTCACAGATTTAATAGATTTACTCAAGATCAAACAGGATAACATGTTAACATCTTGCAATCCTGTTTATCCTGTCAAAAAAGTTTCTCTTAATCTGTGTAATCTGTGGATAAATGATTGAAAAAGCTGGAGGGTTAAGATTATTGAATTATTTTGAAGCAAATATGGCTTTGCTCAAACAAAAGGACATCAGGCTTTTTAATAAGGTAAATGAGGTAGAATCAAAAGAATTACCATATCCAGAGGTTGATGGAATGGTAGTTTCACCGCATGTTGATCTGACCAAGATAAATATCCTTGCTATCTTAGGATTTGGATATGCATCTCATATAAACGAGATTCTCCAAAAGACTGGAAACAAGACGTTTATTCTGGTTATTGACCACGATATCGAAGGGTTTAAGTCGATATTATCTAAAAAAGACCTTACCCCTATCCTGAAATCTCCAAGGGTAATACTTTCTATTGGAGAGGACCCCTCGCAAGCAGTCAGGTATCGAATAGACCAATATTATAAGGTAAGCACTATCCCTGACATTATGATTGTTGAATACAAACCAGCCACTGCTCAAAACCTGACATTTTATCAAGATGTTAGAAAATATCTGCATGAGGCAACATTAATTGCTACCCAGAATATAGCAACATTAGCCGAGCATGCCCCTATCTGGCAAAAACATATCCTAAAAAATCTGCCATATATCGTATCCTCACCCGGATTAAAACAATTGTTTGAAAAATTTGTTGGGGTTCCAGCTATTATTGTTGCTGCCGGTCCATCATTAGATAAAAATGTAGCATTGCTGAAAGAGGCAAAGGGTAAATCACTTATCCTTTGTGTAGATACTGCCCTGGGCACGCTGATCAAGCATGGAATATCTCCGGATGTTGTTGTCTCTATTGATGCTACAGAAAAAAATTATAGATATTATCTAAAACCCATAGAGATTCCAAAAGGGATATACATGTTCACAGGACCGGCTGTTTATCCTGATGCTATTCCCTTATTCTCCCCAAACATCTTTTTTAGTGGTTTTGGTCATCCATTTCTTGCATGGATTGAAACATTTATCGGTGAACGGGGAGCGATTAAGCTTGGTGGGTCAGTTTCTACAGCCGGATTTGACTTAGCGGTTCGGCTTGGTGCAAACCCTGTCATCTTCATCGGTCAGGACCTTTCTTTTCCAGATAATAAGGTATACACAGAAGGGGTTATGCCGGAAAGAATAAAAGAGGCAGAGGAGTATGCAAAAAATCTGAACACTATATGGGTTGAGGATGTCTATGGCAATCAGGTGCCGACAACCCAGAATATGTGGACATGGATCAGGTGGTTTGAATATCAGATTCAACACAAACCGGATATTACTTATATAGATGCAACTGAGGGTGGGGCAAAGATAGCAGGGACAGAGATTCTTACCCTTAAGGAAACCATTGATAAGTATTGTCAAAAAGATATTTTGGTAAAAGAGATATTAGATGATATTAAAAATAAATACCATATACCACATATCTTAAACCTGATTGAGGAGATGAGCGGCATTATCAAGGATTGGGGCAGGGTGCAAATGCTTTGCAAAGAAGGGCAAAGGCTGAGTGAGAGGCTCAGGGAGGCTATAACCCCGCAAATAGGGAAAAGGGCATTGAAGCTATGGCGAGAGATAGGGTATCTCTATCAAAGGATACTCCAGCATCGCGGTTTGTTTAATCTTGGCAGTTGGAACCTGGAGTTTTTACTCTTCAAGATGGAAAAGGCATTACAAACAGGTGATGCTGCTATCAGGGTCCAAAGCTATCATGACTTCTTTGCTGAGATTTGCGAGTATTGCCGCTACTCTTGTATAGATATTGGGGAGTGTCAGGAATGCTTAAGAAAAGTGAAGACGTGAAAATGCCGCATATGACAGAGTTATTTTGTTTCAGTCCCTAAAGCTACTTCCACAATATCTCCCTTGCATCAAATACAGGACCATCAACGCAAACCCTTTTATATTCAAAATTGGATGGAGAATTGGGATTAGCTATTTTTGTCACACATCCGAGACATGCTCCTACCCCGCAAGCCATATTTGCCTCCATGGATATCTGGCAGGGAGAGGAATAAAGCTGAGCTATTTCTGAGAGTATCCTGAGCATAGGCATAGGTCCACAGCCATAAATCGGCAGGCGAGGAGATGCAGATGTTGCCAGAAAATCTTCAAGCAAATCAGTTGCAACCCCCTTAATCCCTAAACTTCCATCATCAGTAGCTACTTGTACGCTTATACCTAATGACTCAAACCTTTCCAGACAGAGGATACCAGCCTTTGTTTTGCTTCCAATTAATATTTTTACCTCTGTAAATTGTCTCAACCTTTCAGCCAAAGCAAAAAGCGGTGCTACCCCTACCCCACCGGCAACCAGGATAGCAGTAAAGGTATCCTCTTTCACCTTAAACCCATGACCAAGAGGACCAATTATATCTAATTGGTCCCCTTCTCTTTTTTCGGATAATAATCTTGTCCCTGTGCCAACAACCCTGAATAATATTTCAATTCCAAGAGGAGTAATGCGGTGAATACTGAAAGGTCTTCTTAAAAGCGGCATATATTGAGAGGTTATCTGTACATGAACAAACTGTCCTGGAGAGGCATCCTTAGAGATTAAAGGGGCATCCAATGCCAATCTATAGTGGTCAGGGGCAACCTCTTCTTTCTCTAATATCTTTGCAGTTAGTTGAATCATTAGTTATCTCACCACCACAGTCAGGAGTCAGGAGTAAGAATTCAGGAGTCAGAAGGAAGTATCCTCTCAAAAATCCATGGTAAATGCTTGGTACTCAGAAGTAAAACCCGCGTAAATGCTCACTTTTGGTAAATCGAAATTGAGTTTTACTATGCTTTTTTGAGAGGATACAGAAGGAAGGATAAAATCCTTTCGCTCAACTTTTATTTTCTATCTTCTGACTCCTGACTTCTGACTCCTGAATTTTATTCAGCTTGCTGACAACTCCTACCCGTTGATGTATCTGTTGCCAGGCACGGCTCTATCAAATTCGGAACACTCATGCTGCCTGTTGACTCTGAAGACATCTGCCTTTTTGCATACGGATCAAGTTTAATAGCTGTGATAAATGCCTTTACTGATTCCTTATTTTTTCCCATCATCTCATACACATTCCCAAGGGTATAATAGGCAGCAGGATCCTTAGAGTCAAGCTTAGTAACCTCATTAAGTTCAATAACTGCATCCTCATATCTCTTGTCTGAAATATATTCCTGAGCCTTTGCAAGATGGGAATTCTTGATCTGAACCCTATCTTGCCCAGATATTTCAGGCTTATCAATACTAACAACCTTATCCATATTTTTATCTTTGCCGCATCCAATAATAAATGAACAAATACACATCGCTACTATAAATCGCCTGATATTAATCATAAGTAATCTCCATTTTTAATCTCGAAAGGTAATTTCAAGCTGGAAGATTGAATTACCTTATTAAATATACCATATATCTCCATGTATGTCAATAAAAAATATCGAGCTGCAGAAATTCACCGCTGAGACACTGAGACGCGAAGATATAATTTTAGAAGGATAGAACACAGATAGCAGATAACGAGTTCATAACGTGCGAGGCTTTAGCCTCGCTGATTAGGGCAGCCCCATTACTTCAATTCCTTACCCGTAGTTGCCATGCCAAGAGAACAGTGTTTTACCCCTCTTTTTGCCTTTAATTGCTGGGATAATTCTTTAATCTCTGCTGGTTTCCCTTTAACAACCACTATTTCCATGCAGTTATGATGGTCAAGATGGATGTGTTGTGTGGAGATGATAAGCTGATGAAAGTCGTGTTGAATGTCAATGAGGGTATTTACTAATTCTCTCTGATGATGATCATAGACAAGGGTAATGGTTCCGGCTATTTCTTCTTCTTGTATCCATTCATCCCTTACTAAGCTTTCCCTGATAAGATCGCGGATAGCCTCGGATCGGTTAGAATAATTTTGTGCACAGATAAAGGTGTCAAACCTATCCAGCAACTCCTTATCTAATGATATCCCAAAACGAACTAAAGTTGACATAATAATTCACCATAACTAATTTAGGCTATTAGACTATTAGGCTGAAGACTGTTAGGAAAATAAAGTCGATAGAGTTTTCAGTCCTTCAAACCTACAGCCGTGTCAACTCTCAAGTAGCAGATCAAATTCCTATAGAAATGTAGTGGACAAGCCCTCATCTGTCCGTTTGGGAAACGGACACTACTACATGCTTATGCGTCATTTTAAGGTTGACACGACACTACAGCCTAACAGTCTAAATGCCTACAGTCTATTTTTAGCTTACAAATATTTCTCCATCTGATTATAAATCATACTCGCCATCCCAAGCTTATTTGATTTTGCCATACTCTTGGCATATTCATCATAAAGCATATCATTCCACATATCCTCAGCATATCCCCCATGGAACAACTCTGTTTTCTCTACAGATTTACGCATCTCTTTCAGGAGCATATTTACAAAAATAGCCTCTAAATCATAGCTTGCCTCTTGAAGGCGTTCCTTTTGCAGCTTAAGCTCCTTTTCCCTTTCAGGGGACAGAACCTTTGGAGACAATATCCCTGTCTCTCCAGCAGTTACCTGAGATGCTGCCTCATTTTTTTTGGTCTGATAGTTAAGTATCCTGTTAAATGAACTATCCATACCGCTGATTGAAGATATTGGATTCATCCTGTCTGCCTCCTGTCTTTTGCTACACAACAACTATCTCTGTCTGCAATGCCTCTTCTGAATCACAGACAGGAATGTCTGTGCTACACTACATAACAACTATCTCTGCCTGCAATGCCCCGGCTGCCTTAATAGCCTGAAGAACGGCAATGACATCTTGCGGGGTAGCACCCACAGCACTCAATCCCTTAACCACATCGCCAACCTTAACCTTTGTTGAAAGAACAACCACCCTACCCTGAGACTGAGAAGCTGCCTTCGCCTCTGGTTTTGTCTCAGATGGTGCTGATGATGCAGGTGTCGATGCAGCTGTTGTTTCTGTTCCAGCTGATGAAGGTTGTCCTGTTTGAGAGGCATTAGCAGCTTGCTGCTGTTTGATTATATCCAATACCTTAGTTATCTGTTCCGGGGTTGGAGTCAGCTTGATTGATTCTAATGCCTTAGCCATGGTTTCTGTGCCTATCTCAAGAGCAGAAACAATGATGGTTGGGGTTGGTGTCTCTGCCTTAACCCCTTGTTTTTCTCCCCTTTCTCCCCCTTCTCCCTCTCCTGTAACCACCAGATACAAATCCTTATGAGATACAGCTACAGGCAGAATGCAAAGGTTTTCACCCATTACCACTGTCCCTGTTCGTTCATTGATAACAACCCTGGCAACAACATCCGGGGTAATACTCAGGTTCTCAAACAGGGATATAAAGCCAACTATATTATTTGTATATTCAGAAGGGACAGATACATCTACCTTCGAGGAATCTATGCCTATGGCAGACCCTGTACCAAGTTTAGCATCTATCGCCTCCACCATCCTTGCAACTGTGGTAAAATCAGAATTTTTAAGTGTAAGGGATACCTTGCCGTTAATCGTTATTGGACATGTTATCTCTTTTTCTACCATCCCACCATCAATAACCTTTCCTACAGTAGGATGAGCCTTTTTTTTGCCACCCTTGCCTCCTGCATCACCACCACCCAGAGACACAGGTCCCTGAGCAACAGCATAAACCGCCTTGTCTGCTCCAGACAAAGGTGTTTGTAATAATACCCCGCCGTTTAAGTCAGATGCATCGCCAAGGGCAGAGACAGTTACATCTATCTTGTCCCCTACCCGGCTAAATGCCGGTAATTCCGCAGTAATCATCACTGCGGCAATGGCATTGACCTTCATTTTATCCTTATCTACGGTTACCCCAAAGTGCTGCAACATGTTTACTATTGACTGAGCCGTAAAAAAGGTATTTTTACCATCCCCTGTTCCATTTAACCCGATAATCAGCCCATACCCTGCCAATTGATTAGGCCTAACATCAGATATACGGCAAATATCCTTTAGCCGAACAGATGGACTCATAAACACAGAGGGCTCTTCTGCAGAGGCAATAGATCGAAATAGAATAATTCCTAATATAATACCAATAGTAAATGCTACAATTCTTTGAACCATATCTTCCTCCAGAATGTTGTAAGTTGTAGGTTATAGGTTGTAGGTTGAAGAGGTAGAATAAATAACATCCTAAACCTACAACCTACAACTTACAACATCCTAAACCTACCACCTACAACTTACAACATCCTAAACCTTTACAAACACCATAGGGCACACAGGGAACATAGGGATAAGCATAGAGGCAACCTGCCTCTATCCTCTCCATGTTCTCTAAGCACCCTATGAAAGTTAGCGGTTATCAGTTATACTTAATACTGTCGCAAATTGCGTTTTTTAGAATATCTCGTCCTCCGTGTCCGTTATTCGTGTCCGTAGTAA
>JACQYP010000158.1 GCA_016208205.1 Candidatus Desantisiibacteriota bacterium
CTTTGTCAGACTACTCAATAGAAGAATTCCTCCTTGCATTTTATCCACCTCCCAGTGTATTTACTCTATTATACACCAAAAGGACTTTTATTTCAAGTCAGAAAAATGTATTTTTCCCACTAATCTGAGGAGAGCCGTTTTACCGACGCCTGTGAGGTTGTTGTTGGAGAGCCGATGATGGATGTCAGGATAACTGCTCCGGAAGTGGTTGATGATGCTACATATAGCCTTACCGTGAGAATAGAAAATAAGGGCAAGATAGCTGTACCTGTACAGGGCAAATGGGCTGTAGGCAACGCTGGTGGAAGGATAGAGAATAGCAATCTTGAGCCAGGGGTTGTAAGGTTATTTACACAAGAGTTCAAGATTAGCCAGAATGAGGTGATACAGGTTGTGCTTGCAAATGTTGGGACATATACCCTGCCTGTGCGATATTGCAAGGGTGCTGATTTTGAGGTTACAGGTATTACTAATGAGCCAATCTTTATCCTATGCAGGCAGGAACAGTGAGTATTCAGGTAAGGAATAAGGGGACAATGGTTGGCAAAGCTACTCTGAGGTTAAAGGTATTGGATATGGTGGATGAAGAAAACCATATATGGCTTATGCCTGGTGAGGTCGGGACATTTAGCTGTAGCGTAAGATTTGACGACGATCTGGAGGCAGGAACATATACCGGAAGAATGGAGGTATTAATTGATGACAAAGTAATTGTCGCAGGAGATGTGAGATTTGTATTAGATGGGATAAAGATTAAGGTTGACACAAGACTTGATAAATGGTATTATAATAAAGGCGATATTGCCGGATTGATGTTATTGGTTGAAAACAAGGGCGCGGGCACAATAGCCTTGCAGGCAAAAGTGCAAGAGCAGATAAAAGCGTTTGAGATCAAGGAGAGTGGTTTAGCCACATTAGTATTTGATATACCTGTGGATAATGGGTTGGAGAAGCTGCAATATGGGATCTATACCCTGAGTAACCGGGCAGTGTACCTCAATGCCTGTTATCTGCGACAGGGTGAGGGTCTGGTGATTGTGCCGGAAAAGGATGTGTATCTTGCTGGTGCTACCATGAGCCTGATAATTATTGCCCATGAGACAGGGACATTAACCCTTTGGTGGATGGATGATACAAAAAGTTATACAATAAATGGTACAAGTACTGTGCTGCTAAAGGTGCCGGAAGAGATATTGTCCGGGAGTTATCCTCTTAGATGGGAGTTTAATGATAAGAGTGGAAGTTTGTCAATAGATGTAAAGGGGCTTGAGATTCAGGTAGTTGACGCAGAATTTTTTGAAGGATTAGTAACAGAAACAAGCAATACATGGGATATGAGATTGCGAGCCAGGGTAAATCAAGGGTGCAATGGATTGGTAAAGATATGGCTGTATTCACCAATTGAAGGCAAGTATACATTATTGATAGAAAAAAATGTGCGGTTTGATTGTGGAATAAATTCAATTAATATCATCGGCAGTATGACGACCTCATATTCTGGTTCGTACCGGATAATCTATGGGATATATGTTGGTGATATGATGTGTGCATCTGGTATGGAATGGGTAGACATAACGCAAAAAGTTGTCGTCACTTCCAGGGTTTACTGGGGCGGGAATATGATCTCTATACCATTTATGCTCGATAATGCCACCCTACAGGTTGTGTTTGGTGATGATGGATCAGGGGAGGATATATGGATGTATCAATGGGATGGACAGGCATACGAATATAAGCCCGTCATTGATGAAATTGAGCCTGGCAAGGGGTATTGGTTTGGGGTGTTAGGGACAACAACCATTGATATTGCAGGGGATATGGTTGATGAATCAAAGGAATATAGCCTGACACTTAATAAGGGCTGGAATATGATCGGTTGCCCATTCAGGTTTACCCCTAATTGGTCAAAGGCAATGATTAAGTATCAGGGGGGAAGAAAGAGCTTTGCAGAGGCAGAAAAACAAGGCTGGATAAAGAACAGGCTGTTTGGGTTTAATCCACTTGAGTGGGAATATTATCTATCAGAAGGAGTAAAACCCATGGAGGGGTATTGGTTCGCGGTAATGGTTGATTGCAAGCTGATTATTCCACCAATACCTGTGGGAATAGCCGGGGCACCAAAACAGCTTGAAGCACCTGTGCTGGATGGATGGCAGGTAAATATTAATGCTTCATGTGGAAGGTATCATGACAGGTTAGGGATTGGTGCAGGTAAGGAAGCAAGGGATGGGATGGATGCCGTAGATGAGATTAAGCCGCCGTTTATATCTGGAGTCTCTATCTCCTGTCATCACCCTGAGGAATTGTTTGGCGAGTTTCAGCAAGATGTGAAGGGGTTGAGCGATAGATTGGTGTGGGATGTTCGGGTGAAAAGCAATTTGTTAGATGAGGTGGTTATTGATTGGAATGATTTGCCTTCAGGCTATAGGTTTACTCTGGTAGATGTGGAAACAGGTAAGCAAATGGATATGAGCACAAACAGGGATTATCGCTATCAGACCATGCTCAGCAAGTCAGGCATGGCACCTGGTTTGGATAAGATAAATGGTGTGCACAGCTTCATAGTAATAGCCGCAAAAGAGGGTGCAAAGGCTGCCAATATCCGGGTATATCCTAACCCGACAAGTAGTAAGGTTATCTTTGATGGGGTCAGCCCAAATGTAGAGATTAGAATATTTACTATCTCTGGTGAACTGGTACGGATTATTCAAGGTAGTCGAATATGGCAGCTTGATAATGAAACAGGTAAGCAAGTGGCAAATGGGGTGTATCTCTGGTTGGTAATTGACGGTGAAAAAAAACAGACTGGTAAGATAGGGGTGATAAAATAGCATGAGAATCATTATCATTTTGTGGACACTTATCAGCTCCATGGCTTATGGAGAGACAGGGTTGTCAGTAGAGCCGGGCAGCTTGTTTATTCAACATGTAACCTTAGGCAGAGCATATAACCTCTACCATGACCTGAATGTGCCTCTGGTTATTCGACACAAGGGGGATAACCCTCGGATCTATTGCCTTTCAACCTATAAGCCCTCAGAGATTGGCAAATTGGTTGAAGGATATTCAGATATATTTGACCCGAGCTGGCTCTGGTTTGATAAAAATGAGGTAAGTATTCCGCCAAATGGGTCGGCAACAGTACAGATGTATCTGAGAGTGCCTGATGAGGAGAGGTTTTATAACCAACACTGGACAGTGGCGATAAAGGTTGAAACAAAGCTGGAACCAGGTGAGATGCTTGCCTTAGGTGTTGTTTCAAGGATACATATTGAAACAGAGATTAAAGAAGGGATAAAAGAGAAACCGGTTGGATTGCTTGGCTTTGATCATAGCCGGGTAAAGATAGAGGGGAAAGGTGGAGAGGTAAGGATATTCAATAATGATAAGAAAAAGCATCAGTATCATTTTCAGGTCTTTGTTCCACCCACAGACACAAAACATGAACAGATCAGCCTTAGCCCGGGTTTTAATTGGATTCCAGATATTGGATGGATTAAGGTGAATCACCAGAAAATAAGGATTGGACAGGGAAAGGCAAGGAAGATTAAATTGCAATTTTCCCCACCTGCAGGTGAGGTGAAACCATGGGAGGCTTTGTTGATGGTGCATTCTGATGAAGGGTCGGCTGGGTTTGTGAGGATTCAGATTGGAGAATAGAATAAGACTGATTGGATATATCCTGATAATCTTGTGTTTGAGCAGGGTTGCCATAGCAGCAGAGATTCAGGTTCTACCCGGGAAGCTGCTCATAACAGATGTACCTGTGGGCAGGATATATGAAGTTAGTATGCCTTTGACTATTATCAATCAGGGACAGGATGAACAAAGGTATGTGCTGTCTACAATAAAGCCATTTACCATGGGTGCCGGTATAGAGACAGGGTATATAGAGATACCGGACGAACGCTGGTTTTATTTTGCCACAGAAACAACAACGGTTAAGCCGGGTAATTTTGGTCAGGTGAAGATGTATATAAACATTCCAAATGAGGAGAGGTATTATAACCAACATTGGGTTGTGGGGCTTCGGGTGGCAACAGATTCAGGGCTACAATCATCATTTAGTTTAGCCCTTTACCCGAGGTATTGGATAGAAACAGAGGCTAAGCCAGGGATAAGGGGAAAGGGTATGTGTCTCATCAATTTTTTGCGTTCTTTGCCTTTTTGTGGTAAAATAAAAAAAGGGGATTGAGAAATGAGCCATAAATGGATTACCATGGTGATAATTGGTATTTGCTTGCTTACCTTTGACAATATATGCTGAAGGCTCAGAAGGGATTGCAGTTACGGTCACGGTTAATCAGTTGGTCGGGACAGATACGGGAATGGTTGATGGCGGCGGCATAGCTATGTCTCAGACAAATGTATTTGGGGTAAGTTTTTCGTTGTATGCAGGGTTCTTAAAGAGTGACCCAATACCAATCGGTGAGTTGAAATATTTAGACAGACAGACAAGGGATTTATACAAGAGTATGTTTATTAATTCATTGTATATCTCCGGCAAAGAGGCAATCATTAAGGGTGAGTGTACAAAAAATGATGTACTTGGTTACACCTTTGAGATGAGGCTGACAGACGCAATGCCTGATACCCTTTCTATAGAGATAAAAGACCGTAATGGGATATTAATTCATACCTTTTCAGGGGAATTGACTACAGGGGATATTAAAATTTATTAAGCAAAGGGGTGAAAATATGAAAATAATTAAGGTTTTATTGGTGATGTTATTCATTGGGGTTGGGCTGGCTGAGGCAATTCCGATTGTCAACATGGAATATACGATTACCTCGGTAGGGGTGTCCGGCAATATAATTACACGATAAATGTCAGCAGCAGCAGCCCTGAGAGTGTCTGGTTGACAGACCTGATAGTACCTGTTGATGTGTATAATATCACTGTCCCTGCTAATTGGGATACAATAGCTGGTCCTGGTTTTGTGGAATGGTCTATCAATGACCATATCTATGACATCATGCCCGGTAGTATGCTTTCAGGATTTGGGTACAGGATAATACAGCCATCAGCCCATGGAAATCTTACCTTTTATGCCAGTGGTTCTATTATTAATACTGGATTGCCAACCCCGAGGCAATCACAGGGACAAACCACACCGGTTCCTGAGCCGGCAACCATAGTTTTGTTTGGTATGGGGCTGTTTATCATGGCGTATCATAATCTGCAAGCATGGAAGGGCAAATCGACAGGCTGTTACGGAACTAACTTTCAGCCAATCTCTCAATAAGGTAGTAAGAATATGAAGCTATGCAGATCATTTCATGGCTTTACCCTGGTAGAGACATTATGCGTCCTTTTCATTATTGGGCTTATTGCCGGACTCTGTTTGCCTCAGCTTAAAAAATTGAGAACTGAGGATGAGTCTACACGAGATATTGAAATCATTTGTCATGCCTTAAAGGATACCAGATACCGTTCTATTACCGAAAAAATACCGTATCAGGTTTCTTTTTCTGACGAATGTATCACTGTTAACGGTATTTGGCAAGAGAAATTCTCACACGGAACGCAAATTGGCTCATCCAATAATCCCTTCTGGTTTTATCCAACAGGCAGGGCTACCCCTGGGGAGATAGTGTGTAATGAACAAACAATTACTGTCAATGCATCTGGAAGGTTCAAGATTGAAAAAAGTAGTGAGGGTCTTTAGACCCGATATAATGAGGTTACTGTCAATGCATCTGGAAGATTTGAGATTGAAAAGACCAAAGATTGAGTATGGCTTCACACTCCTTGAGGTAATGGTGGCTATGGCTATCTTCGCAGTAGCAGTCATCACCCTGCTTTCCGTGTTTTCAAATGGACTCAATTTGACAAGAGCAACAAATGATCACACGCAAGCAATTATCCTTGCTCAATCAAAGCTTGCAGAATTTAATGCAGGGTTGGAACAGGATACTACCGGGAAACAAGGTTGCTTTGATTGGAAAATATATGCATCTACCATAGATCATGGGCTGGGAAAAATTGTCTTAACTATCAGCCGGGATGGGCATCAAAAAATGCAACTGACCGGCTTGAGGCAAACAGACTAACAAGTTATTACAACCTATGTAATCTAAAGGTTTTTCAAGCTCTGCGAACTCTGCGTAATCTTTGCTGAACTCTTGCGTTAAAAAAAGTTGCTTGCACAGCTCGAAATTTTTCTTGGCAAATAGTTCACTTTACTGAATATTCGATATAAGCAACTGATGAGTTTTTCATCTATTGATATCCAATCAAAGCGGGAACTTGATTCTCAGAAAAAAAGTTACTTTTTTCGAAAAAATTATTGGTAAGGTAAAATTTTCAAAAATTTTACCTTACC
>JACQYP010000159.1 GCA_016208205.1 Candidatus Desantisiibacteriota bacterium
TTTCGCTAAATATTGGTAATATATTCAAATCATGCCGGGATGGTGTAATTGGCAGACATGTGCGCTTGAGGGGCGTATGGGGTAACCCGTGCGGGTTCGAGTCCCGCTCCCGGCACCAGCAATTGTTTATTCACAATATATCTGCCATCCATGATGGATCTAGGGGCAGGCCCCCGTGCCTGCCCCCTAAGCCACTATTTATTCCGTCTCTGAAACTTTGTACGCTTTAGAAGCTTTTTATATTTATGCTTACGAATTTTTTTTCTTCTCTTCTTAACAACACTGCCCAATTTAATACCTCCTTAAAATTTTCATAATTGTTCATAACCAGCGGCGAAGCCATCGCAGCTGTTACACGGAATATGCAGCAGAACGAAACATTCCGTATAACATAATGATGAGTATAACACAATTTATTGGTATTTGTCAAGAATTTTTTGCCTGATAGAATTAAATATCTCTCGCAAAGGCGCAAAGTTCGCAAAGATTAAACATAACCGTTCACGGTTGTCGGTTCTGAACTGACACCGTATATTGTTGTCATTCCTGCGTATGCAGGAATCTCCCCCTCAGGTGTCCTAACCCTTCCTTTTGGTCTCCACGGGCATAAGAGAGATTCCTGCATACGCAGGAATGACAATGTGTTCTGTTCTTTTGTATCTATCCACTGTGAACGGTTACGATTAAACATAGCCGTAACCGGTTACCGATATTCACAGTTTGGGCAGTGTACAGTATATAGGCAGCCAATACAAACTGCCATGGAGAGAATTTAGATGATTGAACCAAAGGGTTATCTGATAGAGATATTTAAGGGCATTCAGGGAGAAGGTCCCTGGATAGGAGAATCGCAGATATTCTTAAGGTTTGCCGGATGCAACCTCTCTTGTAAATATTGTGATACAGCTTATGCCTTAAATGTGCCAAGGCAATACAAGATAGCTGACAAATATTGCAATAATCCTGTAACCCTGGTTGAAACAATAGATATTGTAAAGAGTTATGGCTCGTTTTCAACCACGGTTTCTATTACCGGCGGAGAACCGCTGTTGCAGGATGATTACCTTAAAATGCTTCTCCCTGCTTTAAAAAAGGAGGGGTATACGGTTTATTTAGAAACAAACGCTACCTTGCCAAAACAATTGGCAAAGATACTCCAGTGGGTTGACATTGTATCTGCTGATATTAAATTGCCAAGCTTTACCGGAGAAAGTGATATCCCAAAAGAGCATCAAGAGTTCTTGCATGTAGCCAGAGAAAAAAATCTGTTTGTTAAGGTAGTGGTTACAGATGAGACAATTATGGATGAAATATCTATGGCAGTAGATATTATACGGGGTATAGATATGAATATCCCTTTAATTATTCAGCCGGATATAGATTCTTCTTCTGTGCCTTTTTCGATGGAAGCAAATGAAAGATTATTAAAATTTCACAACTATGCCAGGACAAGATTGCCCAATGTAAGATTACTCCCTCAGATGCATAAACTTATGGGATGGAAATAAGATACAGGAGGCAGAAGTCAGGAGTCAGAATAGACATTCCCCCCTCTCCTTAAGGGAGAGGGACGGGGTGAGTGTTCAACGAGTAAGATTCTAATAACTCGCTCACCTCTGCGAGTAATGCAAGCAGATTCTCTCTTTCTGACTGACTCCTGACCCCAGACTCCTTGAGTAGTTACTATTTACCATAAAATTTTGAGAGGATCCATGTTTTATATCCGCAAAGCCATTCAGTTAATAAGCCTGATAACCTTTTTCACATTGATTTGTTACACCACATACCCATTGTCATTGGGAAAATTTGTCACCATATTCCCCCAGCTTTCCCCCTTTCTTTTGACAACCGGTCTTTTTCTTATCCCCGGGATTATCACAATTGGATTGACACTAATCCTTGGACGGGTATTTTGCGGCTGGATATGTCCATTGGGCTGTTTACTCGAATATCTTCATATTCTTTTTCCAAAAAGGATACCTCGTGCCTGGCAAGGGATAAAATATTATCTGCCTCTTGGGTTTATTATTGGCCTCCCATTTTTATGGTATATTGAACCACTCTGTCTTATGCAAAGGGTATTCTGCTTTATGCTGTCCTTACAGAGCTACACCCCGTATTTCATCTTTACCCTTGTTACATTTATACTAATCCTGTTTTTCCGTCGGAAATGGTGTCAATCACTCTGTCCCCTTGGCGGGCTACTGTCTATGCTTTCCAGATACAAGCAGATTAATCGTCTGGTATTACCTGCCTGCAATCAATGCAAAAGATGTAGTCAAGCATGTTGGATGAATCTTAAACAGAATGATTGTCTGCTTTGTTTCAGGTGCAAGCGAAGCTGTCCGAAAGAGGCTGTTTCCTTTTGTTTTGGCAAGCCTGCCATAGAGAAAATAGATGTAAGTCGTAGAGGAATACTACTTGCCATGGGTGCTGGAATAATAGCTGCCTTTAGTACTCGATTAGTTCCATGCATTCAGGATAAATACCTTATTCGTCCACCCGGGGCATTACCAGAGGATAGATTCAGGTATTTCTGTATCAAATGCGGGGCATGTATAAAGGTATGTCCCAGCCATGGGCTTGTCCCTGATTTTTTTGGCTCAGGCTTGATTGGTCTTGGCAGCCCAAGGCTAATGCCAAGGATTGGGGCATGTGAAGATTATTGCAATCTATGTGGACAGGTTTGCCCATCCGGAGCGATTCAGAAACTTGGTGAGGATGAAAAGCGAAAGAAAAAAATCGGTACAGCTGTGATAGATACCGATAGATGTCTTGCCTATGCCCGGAACAGGAAGCTGTGTCTGATATGCGATGAACAATGCCTGAATAATGCTATAGATATGGATGAGAAAAAGAGACCTGTTGTTGATAAAAAGAAATGTATTGGATGTGGGGTCTGTGAAAATAACTGCCCTATTGGAGGTAATGCTGCTATTCGAGTTGAAAGAGGACGCAGATGAATGCAGATTTTTAAGACATAACCACGAAAGACACGAAAAAACGCGAAAAGTTCTGTCCGATTATTAATTTTCGTGTCTCTTTTGTGTGTTTCGTGGTTATTCTCTCGTATTTTCCGCCTACTACCTCACGACATTTGTCTTTAGAATTTAAGCAATTCTGCCGATACTTCTTATAGAAAGATTTTCTATAAGGAGATTCCTCATGAACAAAAAGTATATTATTGGATTCCATATAATGGAGTCTATATATGCTATTTGTGTCTAAAATACTCTCTGATAATTTGTTCCGACTCAGTCTTTTTTTGCTTCATCTCAAGCATGCCCGGTCTGATCTTAGCAAACTTGACCAGGTCACACTCGCTGAAGTAATAATCTAATTCCTTAACCTTGGTAAAATCACGCTCCACCCGTTCTATTTCCTCGATAATCTCCAGAGAGGTTTTATTCAGGGTGTCAATATGATAATTATCTGCCAGGAATTGACGCACGATGTCGGTTATCTCAAAATAGAATTCCTTGATCTTGCCTTTCTCAAAATACTCGATTGGATCTATTTTTCCTATCGCCTCCAGAGCGAGTTCCTGGGACGGTTTAGCAGCTTTTGCCGACTCTTTTTCGGCTTGTTTTTTTGGAAGACTCCATTTTCGCAAATAATTAAAGAGAAAATAACCCACCACGGTCAATAGCAAGACCAGAAGCAGAAAAA
>JACQYP010000148.1 GCA_016208205.1 Candidatus Desantisiibacteriota bacterium
GGCAGGTTTGGAACCTGCCCCTATAGAATGTGATTTTTATATTATACTATTAATTTTCCAAATGTCAATAAAAATTTAATCGAAAATATATATTTTTTTATGGAAATAATAATCTTTTCATGATATAATTAAAAATAAGGTTGTAAGTTGTAGGTTGTAGGTTGTAGGTTTAGGATGTTGTAAGTTGTAGGTTAGAGAGGTATCATGAATAACATCATGAACTTACAACCTACAACCTACAACAAAAATTCTCTGTAATAAACTATATATTAATAAGGGAGTTAAGAGTCCGTGGAAAAAAAGATATTCTCAGTACTAAATGATCGGATAAGAATAGAAATTTCAGAGGATGAAACCAGGGCATATCTTTTCCTTGCTTCATCTTCTGAAAACAGGATGCCTGTCCTTAATGAAGTAGTTAATGCCATGGCAGGATTGGGGATACAAGATGTGCTTGTTAGTGCAGTTCAAGATGCATTAGAAAAAAGTGTCATAAATAAACCGGTATTAATAGCAAAAGGGATTTTGCCGACTAAGGGTAAGGATGCCTTTTTTATTTATCGATTTGGCTCTCATCAGGAAGACAAGAGCATAGATGTTTTTCCAGGACAGCTTTTAGCCGTAAAAAGACCTCCAATTATTGGCAGACCAGGGGTTTCAGTAACAGGGAAACCCATCCAGCCTCTACACGGAAGGGATATTGTCATTGATGCAGGCAAGAATGTTTTTGTTACAGATGATGGAACAAATGTGTTTGCCCTGGAAAAGGGCAGGGTCAGGTGGAAGGGCAATAGTATCCTTGTGGATGATGTCATGGATGTATCTGGTGATGTAGATACAGATATAGGCAATATCTCTTTTAAGGGAACGGTAAGTGTCGCAGGTGAGGTCAGGGATGGGCTTACTATCCATGCTGAGGGTGATATTAATGTCAATGGAGGAGTAGGTGCATGTACCCTTGAATCAGCCGGGGATATTATTATAAATGGAATGGTGGATGGAAAAGGAATAGCACGGCTTTATGCTGAAGGCGATATATCTGTTCATTCTGTTCGGGAGGCATATATTCAGGCAAAAAGGGATGTTATTGTTGAAAAGGGTATTGAAAACAGCACGGTTTTTGCCAGAAATGTCCGCGTAGATAATGGTTTTATTCACGGTGGGGAAACAACCGCTTCATCAGGTATCATTGCCAGACAGATTGGCAACCCGGAGATAGAAATGTCTACAGACATTAAGCTGAAAGATAGTGGAGAGATTGTCTGTGCTCATGTTTATCCAAAAACAAGGATTACTATGGGTGAAAAGCTCCTTGATGTAAAAAGTTATCCTGAGGTAAATGTTAAATATACACACATTTCAGAAAAACAGGCCATTCCCGTTCATGCAGAAAAGGGAGATATTGGACAAGAATGTCAGCCATCCATTCATACGGGTGTAGATGAAAGGGTAGCCAAGATATTTGGGGCAAGGACATTCTCTGTATTGCTGAGGGCATCAAGCCTGCTGGATGCCCGAGAGATAGGTGCCAGATTGCTTAATCTTGACCCTTCAGAGGTAGATTCTCAGATAGTCTCCAAACTTGAAACAGAAGAAAATACCTTTCTTATTCGTATATTTCGGATTGATGCACCTGGTGAATGGCTGAAAATAGAAGTAGAAAAGCCTGTTTTTGATATCCATTATGACGCAGACGGCCACTTTGAGTTTATGAATACCGAGACAGGGCTTTTTTTAACCGTAAGCCCTTCACTTGGTAAAGGGAAACGGGTAGCGTATGAAGACATCATATTGGAATATATTGAAAAACATGATGTTGGTGAGGTTGACAAACAATTAGTAGAGAAAATAGCCAGCGAGGCATTGAATATTCCAGTCAGGGTTGGAAAAAGGAAAAAGGTTTCCAGTGTTGATGGCAACATTCGAGTAGAGGTTCTGCCAACCCTTACTAAGGCAATTATCTTTGTTACGCCGCCGAAATCGAGCGGGGTGGCTATTGCGTATGAAGAAGTTATGGAAGAACTAAGGGCAAACGGGGTAGTTGCCGGGATTAAGGATAATGTGATTCGCGAGATTATTGACCCTAACTATCATCCTTGCGGACCAATAACAATTGCCGAAGAAATATTGCCTGTTCAGGGAGAGCTGGCACAGATAGAGTTTAAGTTCCGAACGCATAAAAAAATAACCCTTATAGAGGATGAACAGGGACGGGTTGATTTCAAGTCACTGAACTTGATAGAAAATGTTAAAGCAGGACAAATTTTAGCCGTAAAAACACCACCCGGTGATGGTATTTGCGGAAGGCTTGTCAATGGCAAGGAAACCCTTGCCAGACCAGGGTCGGATATAAAGATGCCCATAGGAAGAAATATCTATCTTGCAGCCAATAATACCCAGATTCGTGCCTCCATAGATGGTCATGTCCTGCTTGTCGGCGGAAAGATTAATGTTGAAAATACACTTATAGTCCCTGGAAATGTTGACTACTCTACTGGAAGTATTTATTTTCTCGGTTCGGTTGTTGTCAAGGGTGATGTTTTAGATGAGTTTCAGGTTGAGGCTACCGGTGATGTTCTTGTCCATGGGTGTGTGGGTAAATGCTTTATCTCAGCCGGCGGCTCCATAGCTATCGGCGAAGGGGTGAAGGGTAAGGATACAGCCAGATTGTTTGCTGAGCAGAATGTGATTGCCAAGTACATTGAACATGCTACGGTTGAGGCAAGGGATGATGTGCGAATATTAGAGGAAATCCTTCATTCTAAGATTGAGGCAGGCAACAGGGTTATACTTGAGGGGAAAAGGCGGGGTGTTATTATCGGCGGATTGATTCGTGCCGGCAAGGAGGTTACTACTAAGGAATTAGGGTGCGTGGCTGGGGTTAAAACCATAGTAGAGGTTGGCGGTTCACCAAGAACAAGGCAGGAATTAGATGCCCTTAAAAATGTTTATCAGCAGGAGATAAATATCTATCAACAATTAGAGCTGAATATCGCTCATCTGAAAAAACAAAAGAATGAAAACAAAATTTCCATTGAGGGTGAGATGAAGCTGCAGAGACTGCTCTGGAAACATAAAAAGCTTACCACACGCATGGAACGATATACTAATCAAAAGGAATTCATGGAAACAAGAATAAAAAGAGCAGAACCAGGTGTGATAAATGTCTCCGGATGCCTTTATCCAGGTGTAACAATTACAACAAAAACAGCAACCATGTCGATAAAAGAATCTTACCACGCTGTCTCTCTTGGATTTAACGGTGTTGGGGTGGGGATATGTCCATTTGGTGCGTATAAGGAGCCGATAGAGGTGGGGGAATCGTGAATCGTAAATCTGTTCTATTTCTTCAGATTCCCGATTCGCAATTCGCGATTCCCGATTAAAAAGAGGTGTATAAATGATTTGTCCTAATTGTGGGTATGAAAAAAATGCAGTGGATGCCATTTGCTGCAATTTGTGTCATGTGGTGTTCCGTAAAAAAGAGATGCCGTTGCAAGAAACACAAGAAAAGGATAAGGGGAAAACTACCACCAAAGAGATTACTACCATCGATGACCTTCCTGATGAACTAAAGACAATGCTGTTAAAGGAAAAAGATGAGGTTATCCGCAGCAGTCAGAACAATTTTATTGATTCCAAAAAGATGTTGCTGATTGGTATCTTGCTTGGCTTTATCCTATTAATGATTGGCGGTATATTTGTCTTGCTGCCGACGATGAGAACAATTCTGATGAAAGAGTAGTGTTATATCAACCTTTCTACAAACCGCAGGACTTACGGACACTTGATGAAATCACAGCAGATATTCGGGCGATAGAATCTGAGTCTGAAGGACCGCTGAAACAGATTATCAGGGAGGCAGAATGATGAGCGATAACATGCCGGATAGAAAAGCCGATTCAGATATTCAAAAAGTTTGGATACCTGAATCGTTAGTCATTGTTGGCGACATTCGCCAAATGATCGAAGAAACCCGCTCGGCGGTTGCCTTGAGCGTTAATGCCGGTCTCACCATGCTCTATTGGCGGATTGGCAAACGAATCAACGAAGAAATTCTGAAAGGCGAACGAGCAGATTATGGGAAACAGATTCTTGCCACGCTGTCGCAACAATTAGTTTCCGAATACGGGGCAGGCTTTTCAGAAAAAAGCCTGCGACGAATGATTCAATTTACAGAGGTCTTCTCTGACGAACAAATTGTCGTATCACTGATACGACAATTGAGTTGGACCCATTTTCTTGCCCTGATTCCCCTGAAAAAACCTTTGCAGCGTGAGTTTTACGCAGAGATGTGCCGAGTTGAACGGTGGAGTGTCCGCACTCTTCGCAAAAATATCGATTCTATGCTTTACGAGCGCACCGCTCTTTCACGCAAACCGGAAGAACTAATCAGTGAAGAATTGGCGAAACTGCGTGACGAAGACCGTCTGTCACCTGATATGATTCTCAAGGATCCTTATGTCCTCGATTTCCTCGGCATCAAAGACCGCTACTATGAGAAAGACATGGAGGACGCCATCCTGCGTGAGATGGAAGCATTTATTCTGGAACTCGGAGCAGGGTTTGCCTTTCTCGCACGGCAAAAGCGTATTCAGGTTGACAATGACGACTTATATATCGACTTGCTGTTTTACAACCGTAAGCTTTGCCGAATAGTTGCCATCGAATTGAAACTGGGCGATTTTAAACCCGCAGACAAGGGACAAATGGAACTCTATCTTCGCTGGCTGGAAAAATACGAAAGTGAACCTAACGAAAATTCGCCACTCGGTATCATCTTGTGTGCCGGGAAAAAGCAGTAACAGATTGAACTGCTGGAGTTGGGCAAATCCGGTATCCATGTCGCTGAGTACTGGACAGACCTACCACCCAAGGAATTGATGCAAAAGAAACTCCACGCTGCTATCCAGCACGCCAGAACACGGCTGGACAACCGTGAACGGTTACCAATTGCCCTATGAGAATTGCTGAACAAGGAGACAGTGTATGTGGTCTGAAAAATGGAACAGGATATTTGAGGCACTTAACGATAAGATTATTCCCTGCAGTCAGCTTACGAAGCATACAGATATTACTTATCGAATGGTAAATGACTGGGACTTGCGAGGAATGTTTGATGCTGAAAGGCAGACGATGCGTGGCTGGCGAAAGTTTTCTATTGTGGATGTTATCAAGCTCTCTATCATAAAAAAGCTCAAAGGTGCGGGATTTCCTTTATATAAGCTAAAAGACATATTAAACTGGCTGGGATGTAACCCGGCCATTGAGTTTAGTATCAAACAATTGACAGAGAATATTAATTGCTCTCTTTATACAGATTTTGAGGATGAATACGGCATATATTCTGATGAGGAGTTGTTGAATTTTCTTAAGGTTAGAAAAGAAAAAGAACTACTATCCATTATCTTTCCAGTAAACCATCTGATAAAAAATATCCTCATCTCCATCAAATCCACATCCCTTGAGGTAAAGATTGTATCCGAGCAGTATATGTTTAAGGTTAATGGGAAATGGATTACTCCGTAATTCGTCTTGTCGATTTTCAACCTTGAACCGTGAACCTGAGTAGTTACATTTATTGTTGAATTAAAATGTACATGCACCTGTTGCCTCCTGCAGTCGATAAACAATAGTCTTCCAAAAGAGTGTCCACCCTTTTTCACCAACTTCATGGTAGTCTGTAGTAAACTTCAGCCCATCGCTATTATTCCATGCTCTATCAAAGTATTCTATAAACCTTGAGGTTACTTCAGGTGTGTTATTTACAAATAGGTTTGCCTCTAAGTTAAGATCTTTCAGGTTTCGTCTTGTCCAGTTTGCTGAGCCGCACATGAATTGGTACTTTTGCTTATCTTTATTTACAATACAAACAGCCTTGTGATGGAATTGTTCACCGTGGGTATCTGCAAAGCGGATAGATATGTTGAGATTGTGTTTTTTTGCTTGTGTAAGCAATTCAGCGGCAACAGGACGATTTGGTATCCCTATTTTAGTATGCCCAAAGGCATCACGGTTAGCATCCATGATTATCTTGATATTTGCCCCTTTTTTTGCTGCAACCTTAATTGCTTGAATCACCCTTCTCTCAGAAAGGTAAAAGATAGCTATCCGTGTCTCCTCCCCTGTGCCGGTAGATTTAAGCATATCAAGGAGACGAGTATTGATAGCACCCTCTGTCAGCCATTCAACAGTTGGACATCCTTTAACGGTTGGATACATTATGCCTTTGTTCCTCTGTGCCTTTTCTGTCCCTTCTGCTTTCTGCCTTCTGCCTTCTGTCTCTTCTGTGCCTCTGTGCCTTTGTGCCTCTCTCTTAAATAAAGAAATCAGTTGTTTTGCATCTCCCAGGACATTGCCTTGATTAATTGCCGACCATTCCATACACGCAAGCTCAGTAGATAAAGCAGCTACGGCAATATCTCCTGAAACAAGTAATCCACAATTTGAATGGGCTGAACTTCCATCAGCCGGATTAAAGCTGGTTACCAGCATTTGCCATTTATTATCAGCAGTATCGACAATGATTACCTTGCGATGATTTGCCTTAAAAAAAAGCAGCCGAATCATCTGACGCAAGCTCATTTGTTTACTATTAATGTTCATAATATTTGGCAAGAACGCTTTGTCTATTAACC
The DNA here is from genome assembly GCA_016208205.1 of Candidatus Desantisiibacteriota bacterium. The sequence continues at coordinate 6,639 of JACQYP010000148.1, forward strand.
TGTTTATCCATGGAATCTTCTTACAATAATGACCAATCATAGTTATGGGTGAACTATAGATGAGGTTACTATCATTCATCTTAGAAAGGTCAGTAAAAACAATTCCAATCCCTGCATCTTTCATTTTGCAAAAGAAATCAGGCTCCATATTCCCATATATTCTGTTAATTGGGTCGGTTAATACCAGGATATTTATCCTGGGACAGGATTGTTTTTTACGAATAAGTGCCTCAGCTAATTCTTTGGAAAGCTGTCGATGGTTCTCTGGAATACTCCCTTGCCATTGATTCCATAAGAAGAAATCAATATATATCCACCTCTTTGCCCCTTTAATCAGATCCAGCACCTTGTCAAAGTTTTCCTGACAGATGATGCGTTCGCCTGATTGTGGGTCAAATGCTGTTGAATCAATGAGAAGCTGGACATCATTTTTATTTACAGGAACAGCATGGGCTGCATGTGTGCCTGAAAGCTTAAGTCTATCAGGTTGAAAGATGTAACAGGCAATGGTAAGCATAATACAACTCAGGATAATAATCTTCATATTGTAATCACTCAGGTTGTTTAGGCTGAAGGCTGAAGGCTGAAGGCTGAAGTTCAATTATCTAATTATCTCGCAACGATCGAATCAAGCCATTCAAGACCTTCTCGGTTTCGACGATCTTTGGTTCAATCAGGTCTGAATCCTGGTTGCACAAAAAACCTAATCGCTTTGACAAATTTAACTGATAATGCAGTTCCCTCAATGATCCGAAGGCCATATTGAGGAATCGGAGGTAATCTGCCTGGCTGTCATGTGCGCAACCTTCCACGATGTTAGAAGGAACCGAAACCGCTGCTCGTCGCATTTGAGAAGTTAGTCCGTACAACTCTTCTCTCGGAAACCCACAGGTTATACGATAAACCAATACTGCTACCTCATCAGCCAACTCAAAATACTCTCTTAGGTAGATAGGCTGAAGACTGAAGGCTTTTAGGAATAACCTTCAGCCTATCTACTTTAGTCTATCCACCTAAGTAGCCTTCAGCCTTCAGCCTATCTACCTGAGTAGTTACATTTCCAGATAATATTGCCCGATCAATGCCCGCACATCCTCATCATCTACAATATCTTTAGTTAATGGGAGGAGCTGATATTGATGGTCAATAATTTTTTTCTTTTTATCAAACCTTATATCTAATCTACCTAAGTATTGTCCTTTTTCTCCTGTCTGCACAATTAAGGTATCAGGCAGAACAGACTCATTTTTCACAAATGTCTGAGAATGTCCGCCAATGATGACATCAATCCCCTTAACCTGTTTGGCTAATCTCAAATCTTTCTCATAACCGGAATGTGAAACCACAACAATCAGGTCAACCTTATCACGGAAAGTATCTACAAAGCCCTGAACCTGTTTGACAGGATCAGATACCGATAAATCCTTGATAAGATCCTTTGGGAAAAAGGTAAAAACCTCATGCGAGATTATACTGATAATACCTACGGTAAAGCTGCCGATTTCCTTGATTAAATGCGATGGGGCTAAATAATTGCATGCCTTATTCTTACAAACGGTTAGATTGGCTGAATAAAAAGGCAGATTCTTCTCCTCAATCTCCTTGCAAATATATTCAGTACCCAGAATTAGTTCCTGATCACCGAGTGCGATCAGGTCATAATTCATTTTTTCCATGGCTAACATTGTATATTTGGCTAATAAAGGATCCTGTCTGGGTGGGAGTATATCGCCGCTATCTAAAAGGAGAACCCCTGAATTATCCTGCCTGATCTCTTTAATCATGGTTGCCCTTCGAACAAGCCCGCCAAACGGATTTTCTGCACAATTACAAGACTCCAGATAACCATTAGTAGAGTTACTAAAAAGAATGGTCAATGTATCCGGTTTACCTGATTGGCTTTTTTCTTCCATCAAAAGGGCATCTATTTCCTTGCTTAATGTTTCTACCAAATTCTCCATATAGCCGTTGTAGATTTTCTTTATACAGCCATTTTTGCTGATTAAAAACAATTTTGGTATCCTGGCTGTCTGATTTGTTATAACCCCATATGCTGCACCAGATTGCAGACCATAAGGGTCAAAAAGAACCGGCAGGGTGATATTATTCTTTTTCACATAATCCTCAACCACCTCAGCTGTAGTTTTATCAATATTGATTAAATAAACCCCTACGGCCGTATCCTGATATTTTTGAGCAAGCTGATGCAGTTGAGGCATTTCTTTCAGACAGGGCTTGCAGTCAGTATCAAAGAAGCTTAGAACAAGCACATTTTGTTTATCTCCCTTGGTTAATAGCTTGTTAAGGGTTAAGCTGTTTTTTTCAAAAAGCAGCTTAACCCTGAAATCAGGTGCAGGCTGATTTGCCATTTCTGTTTCAGCAGATACAAAGAAGGCACAAAGGCACAAAGGCACAAAGGCACAAAGGAAGAAAGGCATAAGGGCAGAGAAGAAGGAGGATAGAGTTGGAGTAAATAATCGCGGATTGTGAATTGCGAATTGCGAATTGAAGAAAGACAGATTCGAGATTCGCAATTCGAGATTGGAGATTAAAAACCCAATTAATCTGTTCATTGTTTCCCCACCTTGTCAACAATTTTAGCAGTTAACTCTTTTATCTTTACAGGCAGCTCTTCTGCAGCACTAAAGCTTACTGTCTCAGCCATGACTGCTGCTCCGGTCTCGACATCAACCAAACGCACGGTGATATAATATACATTTAATATTTTACTGAAACTGCCAATCAATATCTTTTCTATATTCAATATCTTACCCATCTGGACAGCACATTCATTCGTTGTACATCCGGTTTGTTGGAAATGCTGTTCAGCGAGTATTGTGGACATATGACTTCGCTCAAGAACAGTAAATAATTGTGAATTAATCAGTTCTGTTCTCAAGAAATCAGCTATTGTTGATGCTTCCATGGCGGATACCTCGTGTGCCTCAAAATCAGATACAGCAATATTTATCCTCTTAACCACGGGTTTCGGCTTTTCCACAGGTTGAACAACCGCTATTCCCCCTCTCTCTATGGGAGAGGGATGGGGTGAGGGTTCAACTTCTTCTTTCTTCTTACCCAATTCATAGCCGGCTATTTGAAAGGATTCTTCTGCTTTGGGTTTGGCTAAAGCATATTCTGCACGATTATATAAATCGTCAGCCTCACTCAGAATATTCTTTGCCTTTTCCATATCCAGCCCCATAGATGCTGCTTCGTTTACAATTTTTTGTGCTTTGCTTATAGCTATCCCTGCCTCTTCCCTTGCCAAACAAACCCTGGCAATGTCCAATCTTGCCTCTGCATCACGATATTTGGGAATAGTCTCCACAACTTTTTGCCAGCATTCAATAGATTCTCCATATTTTCTGTTCATAAAACAACGATTACCTTTATCATAATAAGCCTTGGCAACAACCTGTTTCCTTGAGTCAGTGATTATCCCTTTTGCCTGCTCAAAATTCTCATCCCCTTCAGGGATTTTATCTGCCCAATAGATAGATTGCCCGCTGATACATCCCTTTTTTATGATACCCATCAGCCTTTTGATAATTACTTAATCCGCCAAAATTCGTTGAAAAAGACACCTGTTGCATGCTATCCAGATCCTTCATCCCTGCAAAGCTGTAATCAACAATAAATCCGTTTGTATTCAGTCCAAGTCCAAGATTAAAGGTTGTCTGGTCATAACCAATCTTGTATCCAGCCCTTAAAGCCAGCAGCTTCATAATCAGAAATTCACCCCCCAGCCTGAAGCTGGCCGTTAAGCCTGCAGCAGGTTTTTCATAATCAGCACAAAGGGTCAACCGATCATTCTGTCTCAGGGCACATCCAGCCTTAATTGTTACAGGTAATGGATGTTCAATATTCTTATACTTCATTGAACTACCAATAACATTTTTGACTGCAAGCCCAAAACAAAGCCTGTCATCTACAGGACGAATAAGCAGCCCCAGATCAACAGCCTGAGCATTAGGAGCTGTAAATTAATAACATGGTCATTTAGCTATTGAAAGGAGCAATTGAATAGTTCCACTCACTATGGAACTCATCACGCGAAATATGTATTGTTGCAAATTCCTTGTCAGTTATCTTAATGCCTTTTTGATAAGGGTTTAATCAATCGCTGCTCGTACTTTCAAACCTTTTCTGGTGGTAGTTGCGGCAATCAGGTTGACGATTGTTTCATGGCTCACCAATAGTTTTCCTCGCCAGTTCATGCTGATGTATGAAAACAACCGGTGCTCAATCTTGTTCCACTTGCTTGTACCCGGCGGAAAGTGACTGACCCGTATGGGAATGCCAAGCTCATTAGCCAATTTCTGTAATTCAAACTTCCACAATCGCACCCGAGAACCATTACTGCCACCACCATCTGCCATAATTATCAACTCCCTGGCATCTGGATAAATATCCTTCCCCATTGCAAACCACCACCGGCGAATTGTGGATACGGCAAAACTTGCCGTATCGTTATCCGTGCCGACGCTGACCCATCCAGTATTGTTGGCCAGATCATAGACACCATATGGATTTGCTCGTCCCAGTTCTTTGCTTACAAAGTCATGCACATTAACTTGTTCCGGCTCCCCCTGTGGTCGCCATTCTTTCCCATTGTTTTTGTACTGACCGACCACCTCTTTCTTCTTGGTGTCAACCGAAATTACCGGCTGTCCATTATGTATTGCCTCTTCCGCCACAGTATTAATAAACTCAAACTGTGCGTTGCGATCAGGGTGGTCAGTTCCTTCCAGCGTTTTACGGTTGCCTTGGAGGCTATATCCCAACTTTTTCAGTAGACCGCCTATAGAAGTGTGGCTGACAACATACCCCTGTGCGTGCAACTCAGATTCCAACTGCCGCAGGCTCTTACATGTCCAGCGTAACGGTGATTCGGGATCGCCACGAGTGACCGGTTCTATTAGACTCTCCAACGCTGCCAACAACTTAGCAGCATCTTTAACAGATGCTTTTCTCTCGCCACCCACACGGCGTATTCGACGAGAACTAACTTCAGAAACTTCTGCTCGTTGGGCGAGTTCCTTCAGTCCTTGTTGTATCGAGCCTCGTGCTACTCCGGTAGCTTCCCATACGAGTGCCACGCCACCATGCCCAAGCACTTTTGCCTCGGCTGCAGCATATAGCCGCCTAAGTCGCTCATCCAATATCCATTCCATACTTTGATAACGATCTCTGATTGCCGCTTTAATATCCATATAACAATAATAACACATCACACACAAATAGTCAAGTTATTTTTTTACAGCTCCTTAGCACTATAGTCTTCAGCCAGCGTTGAATTTATCATCTTCAAATTACACCCAAGACTTAACGCTGAGCCAGCGGCAAGGCTGTAAGAAAACATGGCGATACTATCCTTTTGAGCGATGAGTGTTTTTGATTTTTTGAATGAACCGTCTGGATTAAGCAGATTAACGACCATTTTCCCGCCATCAAAGGTCGTCAGGCTTAATCCAATGGTACTCTTCTTAAACGGGTAAACAACACCGACAAAACCATAATGGCTATCCGCGAGTCCCTTCAGATACATAGTGCCAAATTCCGGTTGGATAAGAAAACCGAGTCCGGCAGGGTTATAATGCAGGGCATTAATATCATCGGATAGCCCTGTAAATGTTTCTCCCATCCCTGTTGGTCTGGCACCCATTATCCCATCGAGTGAAAGCAGAACAGACCCGCCTGCTGCATAAACATTGGTGCATAGCGACAAAGCAATAACCATTGCTGTAATTAAATGCTTCCATAAATTAACCATTGTATTCATTTTTAGTGTGCCCCCTTATTCCTTTAAGTTTTTTACTGCTGCTAAAAACTCTTTTGCATGTTGAACATGCTCTATTGATTTTTCGATCGATATTTCAGCTAATTCCTTATAGTCCGCCTTTTGCCTATCATCAAAAGCATTGTGGAGAATCTTTGAATAGTACTTGTCGATCTTTCCTTGTTTGACAAATTCTTTATCGAAAATGGAAATTATCCCTATATGCTTGGAAGTTTTGATATTGAGGCTTGTCTTTAGAAAAAGAGCCAATACAGCGTAAAACATTGTATAGTATGCCCTATTTGTGATGGATCTTGGACTGAAATTTTCCTGCAACATCTTTTCAGCCTCAGAAAGCGTTTCTTCGGCCTGCCCAAGACGATAAAAATATAGAGCCTCTCTATCTGTCATATCCTGACTCCTTCTTCATTAATATTTTTAACTATTGAAGATACGCGTAACGGCGAATTTTCTATCTCATAGCGTGTAAAAATAAGTGGCGAGATATAGATAGAATTTTCAAACCCTTCCTCCCATATAATTTCACGCACCCCTTTCTCTAACTCTTTATCAAAATATTCCACCTCAATAAATATATCCATATCAGAGTATTCGTTTTGTGTCCCTTTTGCTCGTGAACCAAATACTCGAAAATCAACAAGACTTACAATATCTGATAATCTGTTTTTCAGTTCTTTTGCTATTTTGTAGTCCATTTCATTCATAGTTTATTCTCGCTCCTTTTTCTTGTAAATTTCCAGAGTTCACGCAAAGTTCGCAAAGGCGCAAAGGTCGCAAAGGAAGAGAATAAATTCCTTAAATCTTCTTTCTCTCTTGGCGTACTTTGCTTCTTTGCGTACTTTGCGTGAAATCTTTTCATGTTTGCACTTAATCTTCTTCCTTTCTAAACCCTATTTTCTTTTGTTCTTTTGTTGGTGGAGACATCAGGCTCTTTATGGCATCAAAAACCACCTTAAACTGGGCATCATATTTGCTTTCCATAGCCTCTATCTTTCTTTTTAAGTCATCGTTTGAAGCCAACATCTTTTTTAACTGGGTAAATACCCTCATAATTTGAATATTGACCAAGATGGCTCTTTTACTGTTAAGGACAGAGGAAAGCATAGCTACGCCTTGTTCAGTAAAGGCATAAGGCAGATATTTTCTACCACCACGACCTTCAGTTTTTGAGATTCCAAAATGGAATCTCAAATCATCAAACTCTTCCTTTGTAAGCTGGAACATAAAGTCATCAGGGAATCTCTCTATGTTTCTCTTGACAGCCTTGTTCAAATTCCCTGTGATTACCTCATAAAGATCTGCCAAATCTCTATCCAGCATCACCTTCTGTTCCCTGATTATGAGTATCCTGCTCTCTATCCTTTCTATTGGAACCAATTGCTTCATTGTATTATTTCCTCCTAATGTCGTGTCAACTCATCCCGTGGCAAGTAAAATTCATACCAGCCGTTCACAGCTAAACTGGTTGCATGAGTTCGTGTCAAGGGTCTCGCAACGGTCGCAAAGAAAAGAGAATAAATCATTTTGAATTTCTTTCCCTCTTTGCGTGCTTTGCGTACTTTGCGTGAAATCTTTCCTGTCTTCCTTCTTCTCTGCCTTTGTGCCTTTCTTTTAACCGCAAGCTTTCACACTAACGAGAACCATCCCACATTATTCATAATGAGTCCACATACGGATTATTTTTACTGTTTTAATGTCCATTAGAACTTGATACACAAGACGGTGTTGAATGTTAATACGACGAGAATAAGCTCCCTCTAAGTTTCCAACCAGCTTCTCAAATGGTGGTGGCTGCTGGAATGGATCTTTCCCTAAGATTTCTAACAAAACCTCAGCTTTTGGACGAAGGCCTGATGCTGCAAGTTTTTTAGCATCTTTTTGAGCTTGCTTTGTAAAAACCAATTGCCAATTTACCACTTCAGCTCCTTGCTACATTTTTCGATGGGTGTTTCAAGACCTTCTCGAATCGATTCTCTCATTCCTGGGATTGACAGGAGATAGAGGGTTTCTTGTATTACTCGCCAATCTTCCTCGGTGATAAGAACAGCATTAGCCCTTTTGCCTGTGATCTGAATAGGCTGGTGCGATAACGCCACCTCGTCCAGCAGATTATATAATCTTGCTCTTGCTTCAGTAGTTGTTAATGTTGTCATATTCATTGCCTCCATCAAATACAGTATCATATTCCGTGTGTATTGTCAAGTTGGATTTTTTCTCATTTCCTTAAATTTTCAGATTTCACGCAAAGGTCGCAAGGGTCTCGCAACGGTCGCAAAGAAAAGAGAATAAATCATTTTGAACTTCTTTCCCTCTTTGCGTACTTTGCGTGAACTCTTTCCCTCTTTGCGAGAGATTTTTTTTAATTATAAGTTATTTACAATACGAATAATACCATCTTTATTATTCCATTGCCCTAAGTATTGTCTCTTCATACACAGTTACTTAATCTAAAATCTTCATCCTTTAATTTATCCAAAAGCTCTTTTACGCTTCTTATCTTTCCCTGTCTCTTAGCAAGAAGGATAATTCCCACCGTACCTATAATTCCCAGTCCTGCAAGTTCAGCAGCATTTCTACCTTTTCTTTCATCAATGATAACTTTATCTGCATTTATCTCATTTGCAAGCACCAAAACCTCTGCTTCTCCTCTATCTAATTCTGCCAGAAATAACTTCACCATCATCCTATTTCTTACACTTTTTCGTTTGATCCAGTTAGCATTCTTAACCTCATCAGTTCCTGATCTATTTCGTCCTCTGGTAACTACATCATCATACACAGCTTCAGGAATATATATTTCCTCAAAGAGTTCTCTAAGCAAATCAACCTTATCTATTTTTGCTAATGCAATTAAAGGTGTAGCGTTACA
>JACQYP010000154.1 GCA_016208205.1 Candidatus Desantisiibacteriota bacterium
TCATATTCAAACCTCCCAGTTTGATGATGAAGAAAGTATACCATATTATTTATGATATTGCAAGGTTATTAACGACATTGTAAGACTGACACGACAGTTGTCCAAAATCACAAGCAAGAATCGTGCCGGACAGTATTGGGCATAACCCTGAAATCTGCCGGATATTCCCTTTTATTTATCCCTGCAACTGTTATCACTTGTGAATAGGTATACTCAAAGCCTGTTTTTTCCTGTAAGGTAATCTTGACTGTCCAGCTGCCTGCTGTATCCGGCAGTAAGACCGATAAAGCCAGCCTGACTGACGCAAGAGTTACTATCCCTTTCATTCCAGTGGTCGGGGCTAAATAAAGCCTGTTGCCTGCACGATTGACCAATCGCCAGCCAAACCCAATGTCTTCTGCCTGATCCAAAACCACAAACTGGCTGCCTAAATCTACTACTATTCCTGATACCTGCATAAATTCTTCTTGATTCAGGTTGCTTATGGTCAAACTAACAATACTTCTTGCCGATATCTCATTACTCTCATCATCCGGTATCATTGCAGATACTGCATAATTTCGGCTTAATGTCCCTTTGATGTTTATTTCTGAGGAAATAGTCGTTGCGGCATTACTCGTATCCTCAAGCCTTACCTTGAGGGTAAAACTACCAACTGCATCCGGATTTTTTATTGCCAGATAAATGGTTGCAGAGCCTTTGGGATATATCGGTTTACCACCCAATAGCTCTATTGGCTCATATGTTATAGCCTCGGTATTTGTCCCAATTAGCCCGTACCCACTGCCTATATCCTTGCCCATATCTGCAAAAACCGTCCAAGATCCAGGGCATATCACCAGCCTGTTTATACTTGTCCAATCCATTGTCCCGTTATTGATTATCCTTAATTTAAGCCTTGAGATCGCCCCTGCCTCTCTGGACTCTATCAGCTCTGACTCTAATCTGTAATCCCTCTGGGAATTAGTCTGTAAGGTAACACTTCCTGTCGTACTATATTTTACCCCGCTCTCCTCTACCAACCCTAAATTTAACACCCCAATAGATTTGTCTGCTCCCGGATTCCTGACCCCTAATTCCAATCTAATCCCTTCATCCTTACCAATCATCCTGCCGGCCAGACTGCTATTTGGCTCATAAATTACAGCATTAGTTTCTGTGCCAATAATTACCCAGCCATTACCCTTATCCTGCCAGTCATCTTTTCCATCTAAAATAATAAAATCATCACTATTTATCCTTACCTGTTTGATACGGGAATAATCTAACCCACTTGTATTGGTTATCCCAATGATTAATCTACTTTTCGCATCCTGCTCTCCGGAATAACCCGGTGCAAACTGGACATCTACACCTGTTGCCCTTGGCAGCTTTTCCTGAATTTCAATATTTGCAGTTGCTGTCCCAATTATCTCTGTTGTCTCTTTGCATCTGGCAATGATATTACAGGTAGAGGCTTTAGATGGATTTTTTATTGCCAGATTAAATTGCCTGTTCGTATTATTTAATATCGGCTCAGCACCTGTCAGCCGAAGGCTATTGCTCCCCACCTCTATTACTTGCCAACCAGCACTCAGCTCATCACCTGTCTTATTCAAAACTACAAAATCTCCTGATAAAAACTCCACCTCTTTAATCTTTGAATAATTATACCCCGAGTAATTTGACACGGTTAATGTCAACAAGGATTCTGCATCTGCCTCCGGACAGCGATTTGAAGGGAATTGTGCAAATAATTGATAATTCCGCGGCTTCTGGTTTTCTACCTTGATAGTTGTGGTGATAGTTGTGAGTATTCCGGTAACCTCAGCGGCTATCAACTCTATCTGCTTATTCCCTGCCTCCCCTGTCTTTACCTCAAAAGCAACTGTCAAAGACCCGCCCCCTGCTATCTCCTTGCCGCCCAATATCTTATTTGGGGCTAAAATCCACCTGCCGGCACTGCTTCCTACTACAGTCCATGGTCCAAATATGGGGACACATCCCATATTTCCCATAGAAATACTTACCTGCTGGACATTATTCCATGGCTTGATATTATTATTCTTCAGATTAATCTCTATCTTAGTTCCGGCATAAGCCTCTGAAGAATAATCTGCGGCAAATTTTGAGGTTAAACTGTAAGCCCTTGGTGATATTTCATTTACCGTCAATGACGGCAATTGCCGTGTAACCGGGCTTTCGGTCGTATCTGTCCCATAAAGCGTTCCGATATAACTGCCTGTAGTCTCAGGGTTTTTGACATTAAAGGAAAAGAGGACAGGTGCAAGACCTGCCTCTACTCCAGATACATCCTGCAGCCTGATTGTCCCTGTCCCCACATCTGTTACCTGCCACCCTGAAATAACCTTGCCGATATTATCCAGAAACACAAACCCGGGCAACTGTAAACAAACATCATTCACCCTGCACCATGGGGGATTATCCTTGTCTAACCAGATATCTGCTATTAAAATACTCTTTGCCGACCGTTCAGAACAATTATTCGGTTCATACCTGATCTTAGCCGATATGGAACGGCTATATTTTGAAGTAATCATGATTGGGGTTGTGTTTTGGGATTTACTCATTCCAGAGGTTTCGGTAACTGTCCCGGCTAATGAATATTGCCCATCAGTAGATGGATTTTTTACCATCAGGTTAAATACCGCTGCCTCACCAGGCAGAATATATCTGGAACTAAAAACGCTAAGCGTATTACTATCAACCCCTTGGACAAACCAACCAGGGCATACCTCATCCCCCAACTTATTCAAAAACACAAAATCATCACTCTGTAATACCAGACTGCAAGCATGGCAATAAGAAGGATTGGCA
>JACQYP010000155.1 GCA_016208205.1 Candidatus Desantisiibacteriota bacterium
ATAAACAGTTACACCTTATTTAACTGATAATCATTCATGTTTTAATCTATGTTAACTCACCACAAGTGAGATTGTTAAAAACAGATTAATCTTGAACCAACTTAGCTGAGTTGGGCAGGCTGAGGACCTTTGCCTGTAAGTAACCATGCTGGAAATTGTCCTGATGCCACCATATTCTCAATAACATCTCCAATAGGAGTTGGCCCTTTGTAATTGGGTGGTTTGATTCTGGAAAAGACAACATTAGACCCAATAGATTCGAGTTTTGGTCGCCGATGGATAGTTTTAGAAAGTTGAGGAGTTTGTTTGATAACCTCATTTTCTTTTTCTTGTGGGCAAGGGTTTCGTTTCAGTATAGTATCTAATGTTTGTTGTGCCTGCGCAACTATTTGTTCAATCAAGGGTTTATCCTTTGTATTATTGTACAGGAAATCTTTTAGCTTTGAAATTGGGTCATTTTTTAGTGTTTTACCTGTCCATGCAGGTGGTTCAAAAAGCTGGCTATTTTCTACCATCCGAAAAGAATTGCGGATGAATTTGTTGGCAATAGCCACCTTAGCCTGTTGTTTTGCTTTGCCTCTTGTTAGCAAACTTAAATAGAAAGGGGCATAATAGTCATTACCCTGGACAAGATTGTTAGCTATAGTCATTACAGCGGATCTGCCCTGATTTTTGCCTTTTTTGGTAATGTGACCATTTTCAAAGGATACTTTGCCAGTCTTAAACTTTTTAGGGGCAATGCCCAGCAAGGCAGTAATCTGTTTAGGAGAGGTAAAATTATCAAAATGTCCTACCTCAGAGGCATATTCACTGGCAGAAGGAACATTTATCCATGGGATGGAGAGGAACAAAAGAGCCGGATTCTGTGCCAGATATTGGGCAATAGAAATGTGATAGGAGGCAATATTCTCTTTCAGGGCAAGGAATCGTTGCCATTCTACATTGAGCTGCTGAATCTTGCCCGGGAAATCCTGAGAAGTGCCGATAGATGTTTTTGCCCATATCAAGACTTTATCAGTCAAATCGCCTGGTTTTTGAACCTTTGCTTGTGTAAGCTTTTGGATTAGAGAGCTACGATTTAGATAAGTGAGCTGTTTTGGGGAATGAGCAAGCTGTAAAATCACTGGTGGTGCATTGTGTTCCCAGAAATTACCAAACAACTCCTGAAAACCAGGCATTAACTCATCTAACAGGTTAGTAATTCTGTTCTTAGCTTGAGTTTGAAGATTTATCTCATTTCGTCTTGCCCTGGTTAGAGTTTGCCAATTTTCATAGAAATTGTCTAAAGGTGGTGAAGAAGAAACCCAACCATTAACAAATGCCTGTCCGATGGCACACAAATCAATGGAATCAGTCTTGGACCAATTCAATTGTCCCTGACGAAGATGGTAAGTGCTGTTCGGAAAAACAAAGGTGACTGGTATCTTTGCCTCTCGTAACCTGTTAGCCAGATTTTTATGATAGTTACCGGTATATTCCATGACAGTGTACACTTTTTCGAGCTTAAATTTGTCTATTGTCTCAAGAATATGAGCTAATAGAGTTTGAAAACCTGTTATCGTGTTAGGTATTTCAAATTCGTCCTTAAGGATTTTGCCATAATAATCGCAAATAGTTATGCAATACTTATCCTTATGGACATCAATGGGGACAATCCCCACCTTTTCGGGACCAATTTGTTTGGCCTCTTCAGTAAACCTACTACCCTTAGGTTTCTGAATATGCATTCTGTACTTTACCCTGTTCTGTGTGCTATATGGAATCCAATAAATAACTTGACGTAAAAGTAAATTTTGTGCTATACTGTCCCTACCCAAACTGGGAAGGAGGGGCAGATATGAGAAAAACCGAACTTATGGTTACACATCCTGAAATTATGAATGAAATATTGAGCAAATATGTATCTGGTC
>JACQYP010000156.1 GCA_016208205.1 Candidatus Desantisiibacteriota bacterium
CTCTATCTGGGGCTGAAATACAGAAAAAAGCAGCTTATTTGTTGAATGAAAAATTATGATTCACGGTGAACCAAGACAGTGTTGAAGAGACTGCTGAGGGATAATCAAATGCAATAATGATGGGTTGTCGTCGTTATAAGGCGGAAAAATAATCTTCTTCCACCTTATAAAATTGATTAATAATATGACAATCTTGAGTTTCTTTTTATGCCTAAAAAGACCTCAGAATTTGAGGCAGATCTCCATCAAAAATTTCGCATTTTTTTGAATGGAAAAGTTCGATTCCCGATGAACCAGCACATAACTATTTTCTTCCTATCTACTGCTGATAATAAAGTAATTACCAACAACTCCTTGTGATTTTAAGCCATCACCTTTTTGCTGGGCATCTTCTCTGGATTTGAATATTCCGGAGAGATAGACTCGATACCATGTTCCCTTTTCGCCCATCTCCATCTTAGAGCTGTAAGCCGAACAACCTTTAGCACTTAAGCTTGATACTAAGGCAGATGCCTTTGCTTCATCAGAGAATGAACCGAGCTGTAGAACAAATCTCCCTTCTGTTTTTTTCTGTGTTGTCTCAACTTTTTCGACTGCTTCCTGCTGTTTTTGCGGTGATGTTGCCGGTGTCTTGGCTACCGCTTCTTGCTTTGGTTGAGTTACCACCGGCTTTTGTGCCGTTTGTGGTATGGCTGGTTTCTGAACAGCCGGCTTTTGTACCACCATCTGCTGCTTTTGTGGTGGTATTGCCGGTGTTTTGGCTGCTACCTGCTGCTTTGATTGAGTTCCTACCGGCTTTTGTGCCGTTTGCGATATGGCCGGTTTTTGAACTGCTATCTTTTGTACCACCATCTGCTGCTTTTGCGGTGGTGCTACCGGCATCCTGACTGCTGCTTGCTGCTTTGGTTGAGTTGGCACCGGCTTTTGTGCCAATTGTGGCATAGCTGATTTCTGAGCTGCCGGCTTTTGTACCACCATCTGCTGTTTTTGCGGTGGTGCTGCCGGCATCCTGGCTGCTGCTTGCTGCTTTGATTGAGTTACTACCGGCTTTTGTACCGTTTTCTTCACAAGATAAGGTATTAGATTCTCTTGAGGTATTTCTTCATGTATCTGTGGTTGTTCTTCAGGTATTGATTTTTCCTTTATAACACTTTTCTTGAGTAACCTTTTTTTGGGCAACATTGGGGTTTCTGGTTTTTCTTCTGTTAGAACAGCAGGTGTACCCGAGCTTTTTTGATAGGTATCTGCCTGTTCTTGTGGGATTGTTACCCATGCCCTGCCCAAAAAAAAGCCGAAGATGAATACAATTCCACTGGCAAGTATTGTTCCAATAATAATAGAATTTTCTCTATTTGTTGGTCTTTTCTTCATCATCTTTTGCTAATTCCTCCCATATTTTTTTTATTTGTCTGATAGTCTCAAGAGTGTTGCCATCGTTGTCAATGATATAGTCGGCTTTTTCAATCTTAGCCTCAAGAGGAAGCTGAGAATTAAGCCTTGCCTCTATCTGCAAATCACTGAAAAGATCTCGTATCCTCAACCGTTTTATTTGAGTATCACGAGAGGTGGTAACAACTATTATCTTATCTACTATTTTTTCTACCCCTGCCTCAATCAATAAAGGGGCATCTATGATAATTATTTTGTCATTTTGTTCCTGAATCTGCTTCTGTATCTCTTCATTGATTAAGGGATGAGTAATCCGGTTAAGCCGTTCCAGAGATAACCTGTCATTAAATACTAATTCACCAAGATAGTGTCTATTTATTGTTGAATCTATATTAAGAACCTTCTCCCCAAAGGCATCAATTATTTGCTGCCATGCCGGCATTTGCGGTTCAACAATTCCCCTTGCTATTTTGTCTGCATTAATTATTGCTGCCCCTAAGTCCCTGAATATGCCTGCAACTGTAGTTTTGCCGGTCCCTATGCTGCCGGTAAGCCCGATAATTATTGGCTTTTGGCTAAGTTTACAACACATTAAAACCTCTTTCGAATCTCGAATCGTGGATCTCGAATCTGTCTTTCTTCAATTCGCGATTCGAGATTCGCAATTCGCAATTCGCAATTATTCCAATCCCCTAACTATCCGATACTCACTTCTCTTAGTTCCCTTGCTGCATCCTCTGGTGTTACCTGATTGAGATAAAATCCTGTACCCCATTCAAACCCGGCCATTCTTGTAATCCTGGGGATAATCTCTATATGCCAATGATAATCCCTGATATTATCCGGGAAGTGAAATGGTGTGGTATGAATAACATAGTTATATGGTGGATCATCTAATAATACCTGTAATCTTTTCATAGTTTCCTTCAATATCTTTGCCAGAAGGTATGTTTCCTCATTTTGAATATTTCCAAAATCACCACAATGAACCTTAGGGATAATACATATCTCATAAGGAAACCTGGATGCATAGGGGGTAAAGGAAAGAAAGTGGTCGTTTTCTGAGACTATTCTTGACTGACTTCTTTTTTCCTCTCGGATAATATCACAGAACAAGCATCTTTCTTTATACTTATAAAATTCAAGGCACCCTTTCAACTCCTCCTTAACCCTTTTGGGAATAATTGGTGTGGCAATTAATTGTGAATGCGGATGATCCAGGCTTGCACCGGCTGCGTTGCGATAGTTCTTAAAGACCAGGACATACTTGAACCGTTTATCTAATTTCAAATCAATGATTCTATCCCGATATGCCCTGAGTATCTTTTCTACATGAGAAGAGTCCATGTCAGCTATGCTGTCGCTATGATGGGGTGAATCAATTATTACCTCATGAGCACCAATGCCCTGCATCTGGTCATAGATACCTATCCCCTGTCTTTCTAATTCGCCTTCTATCCGCAGGGCAGGGAACCTGTTGGCTGTAACCCGTACCGACCAGCCGGTCGAATTGCTTATACTTCCCGGATCTCTAAAGGCTAAAATCTCTGGTGGAGTTCTGTCCTCATTTCCTTCACAAAAGGGACAATTTTCTACATGAGATTTTTTTTCCTCTTGTACTGTTTTTTCTAAGAATAACCTTTGAGGATTAATAATCACCCATCGCTTGACAACAGGATCCTTTCTCAGCTCTCCCATAATGTTTGCTCCTTTGTGATTTTCTACAGCCTATCTGGATAATGCACTGTAATCGTATTCGATTGTGCATCACCGGTAATAATCTCATTAATGCCGTCATTATTTATGTCTGCGATCTTACATGAACCAGGGGATATACCTGTTTGATAGGATTGCTGTGGATTTAACAGACCATTCCTGCCCTGGATAAATATGCTTACTGTGTTTGAGGTATCATTTGAAACAGCCACATCCTGTTGTCCATCATTATTTATGTCTCCAATATCTACCCCGCCTGAGCGGGCATCGCGGGTTGTATATGTTCCTATCGATCCATATGGGGCAAAGACAGAGAGCATACCCCCGCCAAGACTGGAGGCAACTATTTCCGATAGCCCATCACTATTAATATCACCACAACTGACACTGGTTGGGTTTGGTCCTGTGGTCAGGGTGCCTGCCGGTTTTAAGACACTATTCCCCTGAAGAAATACATTCATATCACCTGATTGATAATTAACACAAACCACATCTTGCGATCCATCCATGTTTATATCCCCAATATCTATTCCAAACGGCATCTTGCCTGCCGGATAAACAATATGAGCAAATATCTTATCCCCTTCCATCGTCAGGGTCATTTCCTTAGCAAAGGCAAAGCTATGATATAGATACTGGTATGATTTTTGGATATTTTCCAGCCAGGTAAAGATACTGATACTTTCTGCCCCAAGGTTTGCTACAACAATATCGTCTCTTTTATCGTCATTAATATCACCCATGCTTAATCCATAGGGTGCCCTTTTTGTAGCGTAATTAGCTATATTTATGAGTGTTTTTCCTGTCTCTCCAGACAAAGATACTTTTGTATCAAAGGCATGTATCCCATCGCTAACAGGAATATCTCCTTCTAATGCAAAGGGGTTCAGCCGGGAGATATGTCCATTAAGTGTGCCGGAGCCAAGCAGGGTGACTGTTCCACAGGAAACCTGAAACAGACAGAGGTTATTGTCAATAAGCCATGCCTTTCCAATGGATCCCTGGTTAATGTTTATCTCTCCGACAAATGTTTTTATTCCGGAAAGGCTTATTGTACCATCAAGGGTGATGGTGCCATACTTGATAGAGATGCTTCCATTAATTATGGTAGCCTGACCAAATATGTTCATTATATCTGCACCGGCACATACCACAGAAATATCATTCCTGCCATCCAGATCAATATCCCCAATTCCAATCCCAAGGGGATTCAGAAAGGTAGAATATGTTGCCTGTTCCAACAATTTTCCATTATCCTGTAAAAACATACTAATAGTATTATCATTGTAATTTGCACAGACAATATCGCTTAGTTTATCCCCATTAATATCCCCTATAGCTATGCCGGCCGGCCATGCACCAGTCTGATGAGTGGTCTTGCTTCCCGATTCATGTGCTCCTGCCATGTCCCAACTAATGCTGTTAAACACTATCCATACTGTTATCAGTAAAATCTTATACCTCATATTTTTTTAACACCTCATCCTCCACATCCTTCAAGCTGTTTATAACCATATCAGCCATAGAAAAATCAAGCCCTTCAGAGTACTGGTTTGGTACAGCTACACAGATCATACCTGCCCTTTTTGCTGCCTCCATACCTGTAGGGGTATCTTCCAGAGCCAGACAATACTGGGGTAATATTCCCAATTTTTTTGCTGCAAGCAGGTAAACATCAGGGCAGGGCTTACCATTTTCCACATTATTCCCTGAAACTATTGCCTTAAATCTATCAGCTATTCCCAGCTTATCTATAACAATCCTGATCCAGCATTCTGAAGAAGAAGAAGCAATTGCCATTGGTATAGCCATAGTACAGGTCAACAAAAGCAGTTCAAGAAGACCAGGCATAGGCACTAATTCAGCCTCATTCAACAGCTCCCCATAGACATCTTCTCGTTCAATCAAAAGCTCTTCTGCACTCTCCGTAAGACCAAGATGCTCTCTGAAAATGTTCATGCTGACTCTGCCCTGTCTGCCTATCATTGCCCTTTTTAATTCAAGCGTAAAATCCTTTCCTCGTTTTTGGGCAATCTTTTGCAGGGCAATAGAATACAGTGATTCTGTATCTACCATTAATCCATCCATGTCAAATATGATTGCTTTGATCATCGTGCACCTATCATTTTCCCGTATTTCTCATATTCCACCTCAAAGTTTGGGGTAAAGATGCCTGTATTGAGGTTGTGTTTAATCTCATCGAGGGTCCAGAATCTTCCTGTTTCAATCTCATCTGATGAATAACTAATTTCACCATCATATATAGCCATAAATGTTCTTACCATCTCAGACTCACGGTCACTTCTCCAGATATAATCATACAAATATATGGGTGCTACGCCGCAAATTCCCAATTCTTCAGCCATCTCACGAACACCTGCATCTTCATGGGTTTCGCCCTCATTGAGGTGTCCGCCCACAGATGTATCCCACTTCCCGGGCTGGATATCCTTATTAATAGATCGTTTCTGAAGGTAGAGGCTGCCTTGTGAATTAAAAACCAGGACATGAGATACCCGATGAAGAAGACAAGGGTTACGATGGCATTCTTCACGTAATGCCTGACCAATGATATTCCCTTGTTCATCAACAATCTCAAATAATTCTTTCATGAGTAGTTATTGTAACATGAATTTAACTGCATGTCAAGGAAGTTTTGGCATAACTCTGAATATTCGATATAAGCAACTGATGAGTTTTTCATCTATTGATATCCAATCAAAGCGGGAACTTGATTCTCAGAAAAAAAGTTACTTTTTTCGAAAAAATTATTGGTAAGGTAAAATTTTCAAAAATTTTACCTTAC
>JACQYP010000162.1 GCA_016208205.1 Candidatus Desantisiibacteriota bacterium
CCTGCTTCTTCGGTATCTATGTTTATATAAAGATTAATAAATTCTACCCGTTGAGTATAATATCCCAAAAGGGATAGTCCTAAAAGGATTGCACCGGCAGATATTCCCAGAATTATCTTTTGATTGCGATTCAGGCTTTTTAAGACAGTGGTAATCTGTAAAAAGAATTTATCCATTGCCCCTCCCCATTAAATAATCCTGAGAATTTAACATGACACTCCAAAACTTTATTATATCGTATTTGCTTTTCTTTGTCAAGAAAAATCTCGATCCTTGCCAGGGCAAACCGCACCCTAAAATCGACAAGGGTATAATCTGTGATTTTAAGATATAACTACGAAAGGTCGCGCAAAGTCTACTTGGTCAGCAAGCAATGAGGAAAATTACCAACCCGTCATTGCGAGGAGCTACTGCGACGAAGCAATCTTATCGGAGGTTGCTTCGTCGCTTCACTCCTCGCAATGACACTTGCAATGACGACATGTCGCCCCTATGTAAAATCGCTATTTGTGACCTTATTGAGTATAAATTCGACAGCTTGAATAGTTATCCCGGCTTCTTCCTTAAAACCGATTCCCTATCTCCACAAATAATGACCTGCCAATATTCTGTACCCGGCTGTCTTTAAGATTATAAGTATCATCCCCTCCGCTGTTGTACCCTGAGCCCGGCTCCTTTTCCTGACAGTCAAAGAGGTTTTTTACCCCAAGCCGATAGATGGAGCCATTCTGATTCAAAGGTGTAGAAAGGATTATGTCCACGAGATTTACATTAGAGGTCTTCTGAGACTGCACAGTTAGCGACCTATTAAATTGATAGCTGTTAATATCAAAATTGCCTTGATACAGCAGGCTATAATTCAGCCTGTCCGGAAGTAATTGACCTGACCATTTTAGCTTGAGCAGGTATGAAGGAATATCCGGAAAATCGCTCATACCCTTATCCTCAAGCTCTTTAATCTCCGGATGCCAATAGGTAACAGAGGATTCAAGGCTGCCCTTGTTAAGCAGATGGTCATGCTTGTAGAGTATTTCTATTCCCTTGCTCTTCATGCCGACCCTTTTTTTAAGGGTGTCTGCAAGGACATAGGTACTGGGCGAATTCATATAAAAGATGTTGCCGGCGATAAGGCTATTCTTGCTTAGTTGTCTTGAATAATTAACCTCAATATCCTCAGTAACATCCTTTTTGGTCCAGTTCCAGTCATCAGCAGCTTTTCCAATTTCAGACGCCGGCACCTGTCTGCCTGATTTGGCATAAATAAACCTCATGCTGTCCATTCCTGTGGGTGTCCAGTTTATAGCGATCCTTGGGGAGAGAAGACTTATAGAGTCAGGAAGATTGTTATCGGTTATCTTTTTTGAGCCTGCCCGGTTATGATCAAATCTCAAGCCGGTGGTGAGGATAATGTTATCTATGCTGAAGTTTTCCCACTGAGCAAGCACCCCGTATCTGGTCAATTCATATGTTCCTGTCTCATATTTAGATAGACTGCCATTTTGTGCCTTTCTCAGATACAACTCATCATACTCAGCCTTAGCGTAACCCATCTTACAAAGCAGGGTATTGTCTTTATCATAGTATGGCTTGCATTGAAAGTCAATAGCAAGGGAATCCTCATTCCTTGCCTTCCAGTTTGTGCCGGCAGGGATTGTAGTCGTACCTGTAATCGTACCTTGCGGACAATAGGCAGAGACGCGTTGATCATAAAATTTTCCAGTGCTGACACTAAGCACAGGGCTTAAGGTATCCCTCAAGCTTGCCGGATCATAACTCAAAACAGTCATCTTACGGCCAAATACCCTCCATGGAGAGCTCTGGTTTGTGTCATCAGTCCAGTTCCAGGCAACAATTGAACCCTGACGGGCAATGGCATTGTTTATCATTCGGAGATTAAGGTCATTATAAATATCCATGGAAATATCATACTCCGGCAGGTCATACTTATTACCGGTATTACTCCAGGGGATGCTGTCCTCGTGTATAAACGGCGTTCTTTCAATACACCTGAGTTCCTTATTTGACAGGGCATTTATCCCATGCTCATAGGTAGTGTCTGCATAGGTTTGATGCAGCATTATTGATGCCTGAATATTTTTTGTCAATTTTCCTGAGTATGCAAGGGATGAACGCCACCTGTTCCAGTTAGATTCATAGCTTGTCTGACTTGTCCATGTATTTTTTCCATTAGAGTCCACCTTTTTGCTGATAGCATTAACCACACCGGCAACTGCATTATCACCATACATAGCCCCGCCGGGACCATTGATAACCTCTATCCGTTCAAATTGGTCCAGATTGCGTAATGATTCAGCATAAAAATGCCCATAGTAGGATGTTTCATTAAGCCGCAGAAAATCTTCCATAAAAAGGATAAAAGATTGCGGCTGACCGGTATGGGGTGCATGATACCCTCGCACACAATAGGTTGGATGGCTGGCAAGGTAAGGGGTGCTTACAAACCAGCCGGGTGTATTTGCCAACAGGTCGCAAATATCCATGATCCCATATCTCCAGATATCCTCGCTTCCCCAGGAATAAATTTGAGACGGTGCCGACCCAAGGCTTCGTTCATCCATAGTGGCGGTAACTACCGGTAGCTTGAAGAAAAATATCTCCTCATCTACTCCTTGGGCACACACATTTGCTATTGGTGCTACCTCAAAACAAAGACCCAAAACCAATGTCATGACCAGAATAAACCTTTGATTTCTCATGACTGCCTCCTTTTGTATGAATTTATGATGGATGACAGGCTGGAAGCCTGTGCCACCTTTCATGTCTAGTGGCACAGGCTTCCAGCCTGTGTCCCAATTGACACGAACATTTTTTACATCAATGGTTCGACCGGCTTCGCTATCGGAAAGCCCATCTTCAATAGCCTCTCGAACATAGTCGTCAAGAAAAAATAACTTGCAGGAGTCGTGTCACCGATCCATCTTGGCTGGTTTCGTTGTTCGTCGCTTACATACAGTAGTATGCTCGCTTCTCACGCCTTGCCAGCCAAGCGTCTCAGTGACTCTTGGTGTACAACTTATTTTTTCTTGACTCCATAGATTTTGTACATCAAATCGTCCCATGTTGCATTCTCTGGTAATTTTTCCAGAAGATGGTGTGCTTCTTGCTTGACATCAATGGTTTGCATTGTTAACCTCTCTTGATTACCTTCTCTTTATCTGTAGTATTCGTCTCTCCTGAGAATCACAGACAAGAATGTCTGTGCTACACTCTTCCCAGCCACACCACAAACCTCGTTCCCTTCCCAGGCTCGCTTTCCACCTCTATCCTGCTGTTGTCATGTGCCTCAACAAAGCGTTTGCAGATGCTGAGACCCAACCCAATCCCCTTTGTCTTTCCAGTATGGAAAGGGTCAAATATCTTGCTTAACTCCTCTTCCGGTATGCCCTTACCATTATCCGAGACATGTATCTTAATAAAATCCCTCTCCTTCTCACTTCTAACTTCTAACCTCTTGCTTCTTACTTTTTCCCCTTTTTCCTCACTTTTCACTTTTAGCTTTTCACTTTTAACTTCCTCCATCGCCTCAGCAGCATTCTTGACAAGGTTAATCACCACCTGTTTGAGGCGATCAAAATCAGCAGAAATCTTCGGAATATCATCTGCTAATTCCAATTTTACCTCTATGCCGGAAAGAATGTTCTCAGGCAATTCACTTAGTGCAATCTTAATCATATCGTTTATGTTTACCATATCCATCTTTAAGCTAATAGGTCTTGCGAAATGCAAGAGGTCATCGGTGAAATTAGTTGCTCTGGACACAGCTCCATCCATCTGGTTAATGGTTTGCAAAACCATCGGGTTCTCTTCAATACTTATTATCTTCTTGAGCAAGTAAATTCCAGTAATAATCACCTGAAGCGGGTTGCGTATCTCATGGGCAGCCTCTGAGGCTATCTGTGCTGCTGCAGCCAATTTTTCTGCATTGATAAGCCTCTTTTGTGATGTTTTCAAATCTTTGGTCATCTGGTTAAAGGCTGCTGTCAGAGAGCCAATCTCATCGTTTGTAAGGATAGGTACCACATGATCAAGATTGCCACCGGCAATTACCCTTGTATCTGCAACCAGGGTATTAATGGGTATGCCCAGAACAATCCTTACTAACAGGGCGATCAATAGTGACCCCAGGACAATACCGATTATAATGATACATCCTATGGTTTGTTGGATATTTTTTAATTTATTCCGTATACTGTCAAGCGAAAAGGTTAGATATATTCTGCCAATCTTTTCTTTCTTCCCTTTGACGCCTAAAATTAATTCCTCTCCAAAGGCATCATCTTCCATCTTTTCAGTGTAGATAAAGGCTGTATATTCTTGAACACATTCTTTTCCCCATCTCTTTATGGGAGAGGGTTCAACATCTTTTGTTCCTTTCCTGAACAATACCTTCTTATTTTTATCCCTGATTTCACAAAAGACAACATCTTTCTGGCTTAATGCACCCAATCCTATCTTAGAAAGCATCTCTGTATCATGAAACAAGACAAAGGCTTCACTGCTGACAGACAGGCTATTGATTAATGTCTTTGCCCTGTCGTCAAACTCTGACAGTAATGCCTGTTTTTCAATCTTCAAAGAATAAATGCCAATGCTTGTACTTAAAATAATGATTAACAGGATAAACAAGAAGGTTATTTTTTTGGCAATACTAATCCTCATCTGTCAACCACCACCTTTGCCTGATATGAACGCACCTGAAGGTACTTGCTACATTTCATCTGCTAACCACCACCTTTGCCTCTTTGATGGTTGCCGGAGCAAGCTTGATGCCTATTTTTTCAGCAACCAACAGGTTTAAGGAAAATGTGGTTTTGTTTGGACATTCAGGAGTAATGGAAGACAAATCCTGCCCATTAAGTATCTTCATGGCCATCTCTGCTGTCTGCCTCCCAAGGTCTTTATAGTCGCAGTCAAAAGAGACAAATGCTCCTGACCTTGTATAAATCGAGGAAAGCCCAATCACTGCAAATCTTTTCTTCAAGCCTTCCAGAAATAAATATTCTATGGATTTGGGGAAGTATATTGTCGTATCAGGGATCATGAGGAAGCAATCTATTTTATATCCTATTTCCTGAAGTGTCCCTGCCATTTCCTCACCTGAGCTTATCTTTTTGGCAATAACCGTATAGCCGGAGTCATTGCAGCTCTTAGAAACTTCTGTAGCAAGCCCGGAGGTTTCTGCAGAATAAACCAAGCCAATCCTTTTTGCTTGTGGAATATTTCTGCTAATCCACTCAAGCTTTATGTCTGTGGGTATGGACATGGCAATACCCGTAACATTTGCCTGCCTGAGTTCGTCTTGATTAATAATCATACAGCCAAGGATGGGAATATTCTGTATCCTTGTCTTTAGCAGTCGTAATGCCTTTGTGCCGAGGGCAAGGATTAACTGCGGCTTTTCCTTTTTTATCTTTGAGCAGACTGTTTCAGGGTCAGCACTTGCCAGATTATAGGAAGAAACGCTCAAAACCACACCATTTTTCTTAAAAAACGCATTCATTTCTTCCCATGCCTGATGATATGCCTCTATGTCAGACGAGAATACAACCGAGATGGCTGCACGGTCAATAGCAAGACATGTTGTATTCAGGAATAGCAAGGATGTAATGCATAAGCCTATTGTTGTACAGAGCTTTTTTGACATAATATACCTCTTATGGGATGTTGTTGTAGGTTGTAAGTTGAAGATGTTGTAAGTTGAGGCGTAACCTACAACCTACTACAGCCTACAGCCTACAGCCTACAGCCTACAGATAGTATAAACCTTTAATTCTTTTTAGTCAAGCAATATTTAGTGTAAATTTCCATTAATACACTTTTTATTGCTTTGCTGCTCGTCCTTAAAACCTGCTTGACATGTGGGTTATATTGTATGGATTGCGAAAGCTTACTTGCTTTCGCTTTTACTCCTCGCTTAGCTGAAAGCGAAAGCAAGTAAGCTTACGCACTCCAAATTTAGCGGATTTTTCCATTAATACACTTTTTATTGCTTTGCTGCTCGTCCTTGAAACCTGCTTGACATGTGGGTTATATTGTATGGATTGCGAAAGC
>JACQYP010000032.1 GCA_016208205.1 Candidatus Desantisiibacteriota bacterium
AGATAACTCAAGGAATGAAAGAACGCCTGAAAAATTCAAGCCTTCAGTTTTCATTAAAGCCATAATTTCCTTTATTAACCTGTCTTCCTGTTTAGAGCCTGTAAAGATTACCTTGAGATTTTTATTGGAATTAAACCAGTCCGCCAATTGTGCAAATTTCTCTATGCCCCAAAAACGCAAGCCATACTTGTTTTTTATAAATCTATTTTTAACTGCACTCGTTCCCGGATGAATGACTATATAATCTTTTACAGAGCCGAGCAATTCATTCACCCTTTCTTTTTGAGCATCTGATGGAAAAACTTCCATCATGGATGATAAGTTAGTCTTTTTTGAAAAGCATTCAACTATGTCAAGGTAAGATTCTATAACATGTTTGTGCTGATGCAGGGGGTAATAATAATCAGATGCAGGAGACACCCCTATTACTGTTTTTACCTTACCTTTTTTGACCAATTCGCAGTAAAAATTTTTTGTTTCCAGAATAAAGGCAATATCATATCCTTGCCTCTTTATGTAGTTTATAATCTTTCTATGTTCCAAAAAAGATACAGGATTTGTATGAGACAATGTCAATACTTCATTGATATATGGATTATTTTGAAGCACAACCAAAGATTTAGGATGGGTCAAAACATCTACAATGCTGCCTGGAAAACTGATCTTTACACTTTTTATAAAAGGTGTAATCATCAAGACATCACCAAGTGCTCCCTTGCGGACAATTAATATTTTTTTTACAAACTTAGTATCTATATCTATATTTTGGGGACGGTTCATTTTTTAAAGTCTACTTCTGCCTTTTTTTAGATTAAGTATGAAATCAATCATCAGATCATCTCCACGAACAAGGAGTCGTCTCAGGCAATAGGGGTCAGTGATGGGCAGGCTTACTTTTCCTTGTTTTATCCCGCAGGCAAAGGAATATCCTGCCTCTTTGACCATTTGCCTGCTTTTCTCATCATAAGCCCCTTGACCATAGGGATAGGCAAAGGCAATAATAGCTGAATTCAATTGTTCTTCTAATATTTTTTTACTATCCGTTATCTCTTCCCTTGCGTTATCCTCGCTTATCTGAAGCAGGTTGGGATGAGTCGTGGTATGGCAACCAAATTCTATACCACTATCTTGCATCTGTTCTAATTGATCCGGGTTAATCTCCAATTGCCCGGCAATTAAAAACATACATGCCTTAAAACCAAATTCTTTGAGTATTGGAAAAGCACAGCAATAGTTATTTTTCCTGCCGTCATCAAAGGTGATGATCACCGGCTTTGCGGGTATATGCCCATTTTGCAGCTCCTGAAAGGTGATAGGGGTAAACCCGTGTTTTTTTAAGTAAACCATTTGTTGGCTGAACTTTTCAGCACTTACCCATAATTTCTTATCCTTCTCACCCTTTGACGGCAAACCAATGTGATGATACATTAAGATAGGAATGCCCTCTTTATCCCTTCTCCACCAATTCCATCTGCAAGAGGAGGCAATAACCCAAAGAATAGTAAGCACTAACCATAGATACATTATTTACCCCCAGAAAATCTCTCGCAAAGACGCAAAGGGCGCAAAGGTTTAATTTATGATCTCTTTCCGTAACCGTTCACAGTGGATAGATATAAAAGAACAGCTCTTATGCCCGTGGAAACCAAAAGGAAGGGTTAGGGCACCTGAGTGGGAGATTCCTGCAGGAGTTTACCCCGTACTTGATACGGGGCAGGAATGACAGTGATGCACAGGAATGACAGCAATATACGGTGTCAGTTCAGAACCGACAACCGTGAACGGTTACCTCTTTCCTTTGTGAACTTTGCGAATTTAGCGCCTTTGCGAGATTCTTATTTTTATCTTTTTATCCGAGAAGCTTCCACCTGTATTTCCCAGAGTTTTGCATACTTTACCATTCGGTGAAATGAAGAAAAGCTTGCCCATAAAAATCCAGGGACACCATCCAAAAAGCCTAATTGAAGGATATATCGTTTTACAAAGTCAAGGATAGATGCGAAAATTTGCAGGGTAAGTATTATCCTTTTGCCCTGCCTGAATTTTTTAATAGCATCAATAGTGCTGTATTGATTAAACTTATCAAAATAATCCGCAATATCCTTGTAGCTAAAATGAACGATTATGTTTTTGAGACAGCCTGTCTCGCCGTTTACCAGTATATCCTCGTGGACCATGGCTTGAGTGAACTCAGCTTTTTGCCTCCTAAATAGTCGGATATGTCTTTCTCTGCCACAGCCGCCAAACCGCAATTGCCTGCCAAGCAAGTAGAACTTAAACGGGATGTTGTAGGCATCTTTATCTAATTGGGTTGAGAGTATTTCCTGCTTTAGCTCGCTGCTTACCCTTTCATCGGCATCAATACTTAATACCCAGTCTGAGGTAGTTTGTTCTAATGCAAACTGTTTTTGGATGCCATATCCTTCCCACTCTTTTTGTACTATCTTATCAGTGTATTCCTTGCATATCAAGACAGTTTTATCCGTGCTAAAAGAGTCAACCACAACAATTTCATCCGCCCATTTGATACTCTCAAGGCACTTGCGAATATTTTCTTCTTCATTAAAGGTAATGATTGCAACTGAAAGATTCATTTTTTTATTATATCATAGTATCTAAGCTTTGTCAAATAAAAAACAAAACTACTCGTAATGGGTCAGCAAACGGTAGGGGCACCATGGCGTCATTGTAAGGAGTTGCCGGCAAGACGATGCAATCTCTCCGCATGAGATTGCTTCCTGCTTCGCTTCACTCGCAGCTAAAGGCGCTTTGGTCGATAGCAATGAAGCGTTGATAATCTCCCTACCCTTGCTGACCCATTACGCAACATTTCAAACTTATTGTTGACAATCCATAAGAGATATGCTAAACTGTTATTCAGTTATTAGTTATCAGCTATCAGGAGGCAGGATGAATAGAATTGATGAAACATTTATCAGGTTGCGAGAAAAAAGGGAGATTGCTTTAATTCCATATCTTATGGCCGGGTATCCTGACCTTGAGACCACAGGCAAACTTGTCTCAGGATTTGAAAAGGCAGGGGCAGATATCATTGAACTGGGTGTGCCATTTTCTGACCCTATAGCTGATGGACCAATAATTCAATTGGCTTCAGAGCAAGCCCTTAAAAATGGTGTATCATTGACAAATGTTCTTTCGTTGGTGAGCAATCTGCGGCAGCATACCAATATCCCACTTGTCTTGATGACCTATTATAACCCTGTCTTTGTTTATGGCATAGAGAAGTTTGTTCATGATGCAACAGCAGTTGGGGTTGATGGTGTAATCGTGCCGGATCTGCCGCCTGAGGAGGCTTTTTTGTTGGAAAAAGCAGCTTGCGAGGCAGGGTTGTCCTGTATTTTCCTGCTTACTCCAACCAGTCCTCCAGAGAGGATGCGATTGATTAGTCACCATTCTACAGGGTTTATCTATTATGTCTCTGTAACCGGAATAACCGGGGTACGGGAAATGGTAACCGAGGGTATCGGTGAATACATCAGGCAGTTGCGACTTGTTACGCAGAAGCCTATTGGTGTTGGTTTTGGCATATCCAGCCCTGAGCATGTAGCTCAAATAAGCTTAGTTGCAGATGCAGCCATTGTCGGCAGTGCGATTGTCTCCTTAATTACCAATCACTTGGGTAAGCACAATCTGGTTGAGGAAACCTCACGATTTGTCTCAGAGTTAAAGAAAGCCACTTATTGAGTAACCAGAAGTTGTAGGTTAAAGAAGTTGTAGGTTATAGGTTAAGAAGGTTGTAGGTTTAGGCATAACTTACAACCTACAACCTACAACTTACAACCAACAACCGCAAGCAATTACTTGTGGAGTAAATTATCATGATCCTTTTTAGTTTTTTTGGAATTGTGACTATCGTTACCAATCTATTGCTCATCTCTTTTGCCTTGTTAGCAAAAAAATCAACCAATGTTTCCAGATCCTTTTCATTATTAGCTACCTCAATAACCATCTGGATGGCTGGCATAGTGGTTTTATGCCTTTCTGCTACAACTGAGGGAGCCTTGTTTTTTGCTCAGGTTTTTTATGTTGGATGTTTATTTATCCCCTCATTTTATCTTCAGTTTGTCTGCTCTTTAACTCAAACCCAGGATAACTTATGGAAGATACTTAAGGTTTTAACATATATCCTGACCGGTATACTTTTGATAATTAATATTTCAGGAGAGGTAATCCATCATGTCACCTATGAACACTCTTTTTATCAACCAATAGCCGGAGAATTTTATTATCTGTATAATATCCTGTTCGGGTTTTGTTTTGCAGGGAGCAGCTATCTTCTTTGGAAGAGATTAATGGTTGCTATTGTCATGGAAAAAAGACGACTCCAGTGGATGCTTGGTATTACGGGAATAGGGATCATCGCTGGGGTGATAGATTCCTTGTCTATTTATGGAATTCCCATGTATTCCCTTGGATCTGTAAGTATTAGTGTCTTTGGTTTATTTATAGCAGTTGTTGTAATTAAATATAAATTAATAGAATTTGAGCTAAATATAAAAAAACAGCACATCTTGCATCTGACCCAGGGCATTATCGCAGGAATCTTTTTAATTCTTATCCATACATTCTGTCATCACTCATGGTTTGCCACTATTATAGGGGTTTGTTTTGCAGGAATAATATTTTATCCCTTAACTAATGCAATTCAGCGGTTGATAGAGGGTTATGTACTTCATGACATTCTTGAGGGAAGGGATGTTCTTGATGTGGCAGGGGTATCAATACCTGCTGCCTTTGACTGGAAAACATTGTTTGCCTCAATACAAAATGTAGTAACCGTGATGGAGATAAAGAACCTGACAATTACCCTTCTTGATAAAGAAATGGATGAATATCCCCTGGATTTTTCCACAGGGTTTACTCAGGAGGAAAGAAGAAGGATAAGGCTTAAGGGGAATAAAGGGGTTATCCCGTGGATAAAAAACGAAAAAAAGGTATTAATAAAAGAGGGACTGCGGTTAAATCCTAAGTTTGAATATACATGGGAGGCAATAGAAGATGACCTTGAATTATTAAAGTCAACTATGGCTTTGCCTATTATTGGTAAAGACAGGATGATAGGGATATTATTTATTGAAGATGGTGAAAATAGATATAATATGGAGGTCTTTGCTGAACTTTGTAATGATCTGGCAACTGCCCTGGAAAATACCCTGTCATATGATGCAAAGACAGAATACTTTTTGAGTATTTTTGAGGCATTAATTGTCAATATCAGGAACAGGGATAGATCTGCAATAGGACATGAGGAAAGGGAAACAAGGGATGCTGCGGCAATAGCCGGAAGGCTTGGCTTCACAGTTAGAGAGGCAGAGGATGTACGAAGGGCAGTCATTTTACATGATATTGCTGAGTATAGTATTGCAGATGCAATCCTGCAAAAGGCAGGAAGGCTCAGCATGGAAGAACTTGAGGTGGTAAAGGAAAGGCACAAAGGCACAGAGGCACAGAGGCACAACGAAAAGAAGGAAGAAAAACATATTACTTGATGTTCAAGTTTTCCATTATGACAGACCTCGTGATTCCACATATGAAATGCAGCTAATTTTTGGACACATTCAGCTCAAAAACAAGCTACCTCAAGTAACTAAGTACTTAAGATACAGCATATCATGGTATATATTGGTAGTCCCAAATGTCCAATTATCTTTATCTTGCAACCCCTTGTGTTTCATTGATTTACCCTTTGACATTCGAAGCTAATTCACGAGGTCTGTATGAATAACTGTAAACTGTAAAATGGATAATGAAAAATTGAAAACTACTGTATTTTGCATGGGTTAGCATTCTTCTTGAGTTCTTTCATTTTACATTTCTCATTTTACAGTTCTTCGCCTTTATCCCCTGTGATAGCCGAACACTTACAAAAAACTTGAACATCGAGTATAAGGAAGAAAAACATATAGAGACATGCCAAGCATAAGAAATGAAAGATGGTTATCGGTAATTGGTTATTAGGTGATATGGTGTGCAATATGATCGCAAGCTTTCATGCTAATATGAATCATCTCAACATGTTGTGCCTTTATTCCTTTCCTCCCTTTGTGCCTTTGTGCCTCTCTTTTTGCTGTTTTTGAAAAAATAAAGCAACTTTTCCTTGACAATCTCGCAAAAAACATATACAATATTAGTTCAAGGATAGATGAGGATTGTGAGATTGATTCTTTGATTAGATATGAAGATAAAAATATTAATATAAACTTAATGGTTATTTTTGCTGTATCTTAAATGAATAGGCCGATAAGTAAATAGATATATACATCTTCCAAAACAGTCTTGCAACCCTTTTTCATCCTACTTTCAGAACACTAAAATCTTAATTTTTTTTAATATACTCGTAACTACTCAGGTTTACGGTTCAAAGGTTCAGGGTCAGAGGTTCATGGGTTAAGAGAGCAAACCATCAACCCTGAACCTGACAACCGAAGTAGTTACAAAAAAAGAAAAGATAGCTGTTGTTCAGGAAGATATATCATTGGAGGTGGCATATATTGGGAGCATTATGGACAGGAATTATTGTGGTAGCATCGATTGTAGTCTCTGGAGCAGGTGGGTATTTTGGACGAAAATACTTAGACAAGATTAAACTTTCGTCAGCAGAGGAGGTAAGTCAGAAGATAATTAAAGAGGCACAAGATGAGGCCCAAATCCTAAAGAAAGAGGCACTTTTAGAGGCACGGGATGAGCTTCATAAGGAAAAGGGAGAGTTTGAGAAAGAAATACGGAATAGACGGGGAGAATTAAGCAAGATAGAATCCAGATTGTCCCAGAAGGAAGAAAGCTTAGATCAAAAGTTAGAGAACATAGAAAGAAAAAACAAAGAGGTAAAAAACTATGAAGCTAAGCTTGCAGATAAGGAACAGGAAATAGCTCGTCTTTTGCAAGCACAAATAACAGAGCTTGAGAAGATCTCTGAATTAAGCAGTGCTGAAGCAAAAAAAATGCTTATGGTGAGCATTGAAAGTGAAGTCAGGCATGAAGCAGGTAAGATGATCAAGCAGATAGAGGATGAAGCCAAGGAAATGGCTGAAAAAAAGTCAAAAGAGGTTCTTGTTCAGGCAATTCAGAGGTGTGCATCTGAACAAGTGGCTGAAACAACGGTTTCTGTGGTTAATTTACCAAGTGATGAAATGAAGGGAAGGATTATTGGAAGAGAGGGTCGTAATATTCGTGCACTTGAGACATTAACCGGAATAGACCTGATTATTGATGATACCCCTGAGGCTGTTATCCTTTCAGGCTTTGACCCGGTGAAAAGGGCAATAGCCAAGCTTGCTCTTGAAAGATTAATCGTTGATGGACGAATTCACCCGGCAAGGATTGAGGAGGTTGTCTCAAAGGTTAAGGAAGAGATGGAAGAATCAATGAGAGAAAAAGGGGAACAGGCTACCTTTGATCTCGGCATTCATGGAATAGCTCATGAGGCTATATATCTTCTTGGAAGGCTTAGATATCGCACGAGCTTTGGGCAGAATGTGCTTCAGCATAGTAAAGAGGTCGCTACTATTGCCTCAGTAATAGCTGGAGAGATTGGTGCTAATGTTACATTGGTAAAACGAGCCGGGCTTTTGCATGATCTTGGCAAATCAATTGATGCTGACACAGAAGGCTCTCACGCATCTATTGGGGCAGACCTTGCCAGAAAATTTGGGGAGTCTAAGGAGATTATCCATGCTATTGCGGCTCATCATGATGAGGAAAAGCCGCAAACGATAGAGGCATTTATCATCCAGGCAGCTGATGCTGTCTCTGCCGCCAGACCCGGTGCACGAAAGGAAAACTTAGAGGCATATGTCAAGAGGTTGAAAAAACTTGAAGCTGTGGCTGAAGAATTCAAAGGTGTGGAAAAAGCTTATGCTATTCAGGCCGGCAGAGAGGTAAGGGTAGCTGTAATGTCTGAAGAGATTGATGATGTGGGGATGGCAACCCTTGCCAGAAATATTGCCAAACAAATAGAAGAGCAATTGGAATACCCTGGACAGATTAAGATAACTGTTATACGGGAAACAAGGGCTGTTGAGTATGCTAAGTAGCAGGCTGTAGGTGAATAGGCTGTAGGCTGTTAGTGAAATAGTAACTGTTTACGGTTACAAAAAACAGAAGAATGTTTTGAGCTGTACGATTATCTTAGCCCCGTAGGGGTAATATGTTTGTAGCCATATGGTTACCTTACCAATTAAACCCCAGAGGGGTGATATGTTAAGAACATGTCGCTCCTATGGAGCTTTTTTTGTTTGTTTTGTCCATGTTCTACAAACATTTCGCCCCGACTGGGGCTAAATATGGATAAAGGACAGCATTTTAGTATTAATAAAATCGTGTTTTACCATGGATTTTTGAGAGGATACGATTTACAGTTCACTAAAAAACTGTGAACGATTACATTTTCCTAATAGCCTAACAGCCTACAGCCTAATAGCCTAACTACAACAAGGACAATGATGAGAATACTATTAATCGGTGATATTATAGGTAAAAAGGGACGAGAAATAGTAGATGCTGTGCTTTCGAAATTCAAGCAAGAAGAGAAAATTGATTTTTGCATCGCTAATGGAGAAAATTTAGCCGGTGGTTTCGGAATAACCTCTGCTGTAGCAAAACAGTCCTATGCAGCCGGGGTGGATGTCCTTACCGGCGGAAATCATATCTGGAGTAAAAAGGAAATATACCAGATTATTGATACGGATGAAAAGATTCTAAGACCCTTAAATTATCCTCCCGGAGTACCAGGCTGTGGCGGGCGGATTTATACTGTTAACAATCAGCGGATCGGGGTGATAAGCCTTTGCGGCAGGGTTTTTATGGATAACCTTGATTGCCCATTCAGAACGGTCATGCTTGAGATAGAAAGGATGCGGACCGAAACACAGAATATTATCGTAGACTTTCATGCTGAGGCTACCTCTGAAAAGATAGCCATGGGATTGTATTTGGATGGTCTGGTCAGTGCGGTAATTGGAACGCATACCCATGTCCAGACTGCAGATGAAAGGATATTGCCAAAGGGAACAGCCTATATTACTGATACAGGTATGGTTGGAGCAAAGAATTCTGCTATTGGGGTAGACAGTGCTGTTATTATCAAAAGGTTTCTAACCTCAATGCCGCTTCGGTTTGATGTAACAAAAACAGGCCCGGGCATATTTTGCGGGGTAATTATAGAAATCAGTTTAGATACAGACAGCAGAGGTACTACTGCTAATGCCTTGAGTATCAAAAGGGTTCAACGAGAGATAGGATGACAGGAGTCAGGAGTCAGAATGGAAAAACCCATATTTATTCTGAATTCTGAATTCTGTCTCCTGTATTCTATTATTACGATAGCGTAATCACTAATAATTATACGAGGAGGTTAGGAATGGAAACATTATTAAAGGTGTCATCAAATTCCAAACCAAACGCTGTTGCTGGAGCATTAGCAGGAATCATTAGAGAGAAAGGGCGTGCAGAGATTCAGGTTATTGGTGCCGGTGCCCTGAATCAAGCCATTAAAGCCATTGCTATTACTCGTGGATTCCTTGCTCCATCCGGCATAGAAATAGTGTGTATCCCTGCCTTTGCTGATATTATGGTGGATGGGTGCGAAAAAACAGCTATTAAACTTGTTGTTCAACCTCGGTAAGCCAATTTTGATTCACCGCAGAGACGCAGAGAACGCAGAGAAATGGAAGATGATAATCGGTAATCAGGATGTAGGATGGGTTGAGGCAACCGAAACCCATCAATACCTCTAAAATCCAAAATTCTTCGTGTCCTTTGTGGTTTCTGACTTGTTTCTGGAAGAGGGAATTGTGGATAATCCTTACATCTATACTATCCGTGAGATTACTTCCAAGATCAAGCTTCTTCTGGAAGGGAACCTGCATAATATCCGGATAATGGGAGAGGTTTCTAACTTAGTTATCCCTGCCTCAGGGCATGTATACCTTACTCTCAAGGATAACTATTCACAGATACGGATGGTTATCTTTCGAAATAAAGCAAGCCTTCTAAAATTTAATCTTCAGGATGGGTTGACTATTATTGCTCATGGAGAGATAAGTGTTTATGAAAAAAGGGGTGAATATCAATTCATTGCCAACCATCTTGAGCCTGCCGGATATGGCGAGCTATACCTTGCTTTTGAACAACTAAAAGAGAGATTAAGGATTGAAGGGCTTTTTGATGAAGCACATAAAAAACCTCTGCCTATGGTCCCTGAGCGAATTGGGATTATCACCTCTACTACCGGCGCTGCTATTTGCGATATATTGAATATAATCACCCGAAGGTTCCCAAATATAGAGATACTTATCCATCCGGTTATGGTTCAAGGTGAGACAGCTCCCATGGATATTGCCAATGCTATCTCCCAAATGAATGGTTTACCTGATAGTCTGCTGTCTGATGTCCTTATTGTGGGGCGGGGAGGCGGGTCAATAGAGGATCTGTGGGCGTTTAATGATGAAAGGGTAGCCAGAGCCATCTTCGATTCCAATATCCCCATAATATCTGCTGTAGGGCATGAATGTGATTTTACTATAGCTGACTTTGTTGCAGACCTGCGAGCACCAACCCCATCAGCAGCAGCAGAATTAGTGGTAAAAAACAGAAATGAGCTTGTGGAAAGGATGGAAATGCTGTCTATTCGCTTAAGACATACCATCCAGAAAAACATTGACCTTATTGCCTACAGGTTAAAAAGACTCCAGGAATCTCCTGCCCTCCTGCGGGCTGATTATACAATAATTCAATATCAACAACGGGTTGATGAGATAACCATTGCCCTGTCTCGTGTCGTATCCAATCGTATCAAATTAACTACTGCCCGTCTCGAAGCACTAAATGGTAAACTCTGTGCCTTAAACCCAACAGCCATCCTCTCAAGAGGCTACAGCATTACCTTTAAGCTTCCGGAGGAAACCATCATAAGTGATGCTAATCAGGTACAAAAGAAAGACAGGCTATTGATACGGCTGCATAAGGGGGAGATAGTTGCGGAGGTAGACGAAGCAGTGATCAGTGATCAGTAATCAGGTAACCGGTAATACCGATAACCGATTACTTATGTAACAACATCGAGTATATCCTCTCCATATCCACATTCTCTCGAATCAGGGCAGCCAGATTATCATACTCTGCTTCTTTGGATATTTGCTTAGTAGTGGTATGCGAGGGTAATCCCTTTCTCTTTCTCAAGTAGTTTATAAACACCCTTCTGAATCCATGGTTATCAAATAGACCATGGATGTAGGTGCCCATTATCAATCCGTCCTTGCAAACGGCTCCATCGTATCTGTTTTCAGGGGAAATTATGTTGAATAATGGTGCTATCCCATTTCCATATGTAGTTTGACCCATATGGATCTCATAACCTGTTATCTCGAGGCCTCCTGTCTCGAATAGTTCATAATATACCTGTGCTTTTATTTGAGTGGTGAGTTTTTGTGGCAGGAAGGTGGTGGTTATATCTAAGAGTCCAAGCCCATTGGTCTTTTCAACGGCTGATTCCGCATGTTCAGTGTCTATGATGCTTGTCCCCAGCATCTGAAACCCGCCGCAGATACCAAGTAAGACCGTTGACCCGGCACCACTTACGATTGATAATATTTCGCGAGCACACCCTGTTGTATAAAGATAATTCATATCAGCAATAGTACTCTTTGTGCCGGGAAGGATTATCATGTCCGGATTGCCAAGCGGCTCACCCGGTTTTACATATTTCAAGGAGACATCAATTTCCCTTGACAACATGTCAAAGTCCGTAAAATTAGAGATATGAGGCAATTGAACCACTACTACCTCAATTTCTTTCCTTAGCCCTCTTTCCCTTTTTTTTCTCTTTTCCAACCCAAGAGAATCCTCTTCCTCTATGCAAATATCATGGAAATATGGGATAACTCCAAGTATTGGCACGTCATAACGATCCTCCAGAAACTTCAGTCCGGACAAAAGCAGGGTTTTATCCCCCCTGAATTTATTGATAATTATCCCTTTTACTTGAGTGCGTTCATCCTCTGGCAGCAATTCCATGGTGCCGGCTATCCATGCAAATGCACCGCCCCGGTCAATAGCAACTATCAGAATAACCGGTGCGTTTGCAACCCTGGCCATATACATATTGACAATATCGTTATCCTTGAGGTTTATCTCCGCAGGAGAGCCTGCACCCTCAATAACAATAATCTCGTATTGCCGTTGAAGTCGCAGGAAGCATTCCTGGATAATCTTTGTGAGCTGAGGCTTGTATTTATGATATTCTACGGCTTGCATGTTGCCAATGGGTTTGCCGCAGACAATTATCTGTGCCCCGGTATCGGTTGTAGGTTTCAGGAGAATAGGGTTCATATCAACGATGGGGTTAATCCCTGCTGCCTCAGCCTGAGTTATTTGTGCTCTTCCCATCTCCAGTCCGTCAATGGTAACGCCTGAATTAAGTGCCATATTTTGAGACTTAAATGGGGCAACCCTGTACCCATCCTGCATGAATATCCTGCATAATGCCGTAACAATAATACTCTTTCCTACGCCGGAACCGGTACCTTGAATCATAATGGATTTGGACATTTTTTCACCTAATTAATACAAGGTTGTAAGTTGTAAGTTGTAAGTTGTAAGTTGTAAGTTGTAAGTTGTAGGTTGTAGGTTGAAGAAATAACCTCCTAAACCTACAACCTCCTAAACCTACAACCTCCTACAACCTACAACCTACAACCTACTCCACATTTACCGTCATCATAGAATATATTTGTCCAACCCAGAAGAAAAAGAAGATAAGGATACCTATCCGAAAAAATTTTTTCTTTTTATAAGGGCTGGTTTCAAATGGTTCTGTTCGGATAAGCCTTGAGATATACAGGCTGGTAACGGCAACAGAAATAGTGGATAGCCATAATCCCAGAAAAGAGATTGCTCGGGCATTTTCAAAATTTATGCCATAAAGTGTTCTGAATATCCAAATGATTAATGTGCTGAAGATAAGAGAGA
>JACQYP010000171.1 GCA_016208205.1 Candidatus Desantisiibacteriota bacterium
AATATGTTAACCGTAGCCATGAATCTATCGGATATGGTTGAACACCCCTGGATACTTGTCCCCGGTGCAGTTATCTTTATAACGATTATGGCGTTTAACCTGTTAGGGGATGGGCTGAGGGATGCTTTTGATCCAACGGCGTTGTAATAGGCTGTAGACTGTTAGGAAAATAAAGGCAAGAGAGAAGGGGAAACCTTCAGCCTGATAGCAGAATGCTAAGCTCAACAATCGCTGGCTTATTAGCAAAGTAGGGTGCATTGCATTTACCGTATTCATACTTTGGTGCATGAAATACACCCTATCGAGAAACCTTTGTAGGGGCAGGAGGTAACACCTCTGGCAGGTGCCAGGGGTGCTACCCCCTTGCCCCTGCCCGAAACCATCTTTGTGTGAGAAAAAAGATTTCCTTCTGCGAACTCTGCGTTCTCAGCGGTAAAAATATTAGTAAGCGTTCAGGTGTCAGGTTTCAGGTATCAGCTTTAAGAGGGGAAAACTAAGGTAATCGGTTATCGGTAAAAAAATATCTTACTGGTTACCAATCACTGATTACTGATAACCTTGCCTTTACCTGACTGCTGATACCTGAACGCTTACAATAAAAGGTGGCAGAGATATGAGTGAGTCAATATTTACCCCAATTCCGGATAACTTTGGAGAGCATCCCTTGGATGTATTCCCTGGTCAGTTGATTTGTGCCAGGGCAAAACCCAAATCAGGCAAGCCTGGAAGAACTATTACTGGTGAGGATATCCCTGCCGGAAAGGGAGAGGATGTTGATGTTGTCCCGGGCAGGAATGTATGCATTTCTGAGAATGGCACTCGATTCTTTGCCTTAGATTTTGGACGGATTGTCTGGGAAAAGGCAAAGATAAATGTTGAAAAAATTCTTATAGTGCAGGAAAATGTTACTGATTCGATAGAGTTTCCAGGCAGTATTGAAGTCAATGGTTCAATAAACGATAATGCGAGCATCACGACTGCAGGAAATATTTCTGTAAAGGGTGGAATAGGTGCTGCAGAGATTAATGTTGGCGGGAATATTACTGTTGGTCAGGATATTGCCAAGTCAAAGATTGTCTGTGAAGGCAATATCTCGGCAAATGCCCTGAAAGAGGCAGAGGTTACTGCTGCAGGGACAATAACCATTGGTGATGCAATAACAAAATCTATTGTTACAGCAGGCAGCATTATCGCTCATACTGCGAGAAAAGGGGTTATCCTTGGCGGGGAGGTAACCGTAAAAAAGCTGCTTACCGCCAAAAAGATTGGGGAAGAGAATGCCTCTCTGCCTACCAATATTACCCTTTCCCCTGGTGCAAAGGCTTATATCGAGCTTGTGTATCCCAAGTCAAATATTCTTCTTGGCAAAAGATGCGTTTCTCTTAAAAAGGCAGCCAAAAAAGCATTTTATCAGGTAGAGCCGTCAGGCAGTGTAACGATGAAAACCTATGAGGAGATTGTTGTAGAGGAGGAAATACCTTCGTATGGAGATATAAATGCTCCAATATTGCCTGATGATATGCCTGTTTCTGTAGCCATTGAGGGCATAGCCTTATTAGAAGAAGCAAAAAAGATGGGTGCAGAGATGCTTCAATTGTCAATAGATGATGTTGATGCCCATATAGATAGACCCGGGAAGATAATGGTATTTAAGAAAGGGGTTATTGGGCCATGGTTTCCAGACAAATGGGATGAATTGTATGGGCCAATCATAGATGGCTCATTTGAATTTGAGAACAGGGGTGATGGACTTTATGTTACGGTCAGCTTTTCCCAGGGGGCAGGGAAGAAGGTCGCAAGTTCGGATATCATTGAAGAGATAATATCTCAAAAATTTAATGATATAGATACCTCCAAAATAGAGGAAATATTTAAGAGACGAATAAAAAAACCGGTAAGGGTTGGTCCAAGGCAATACCTTCGCGGTAAGATAGAGATAGATATCTTTGAGGATCAATTAACAGCTACAATCAATATTATTCCACCTAAAATGGGCGGAATGCTGATGAGTGTTGAAGATATTATTAAGGCATTAAA
The DNA here is from genome assembly GCA_016208205.1 of Candidatus Desantisiibacteriota bacterium. Next base: position 2,038 of record JACQYP010000171.1, read on the forward strand.
TGAAAAAAATGTTATCTTTGGAATAGACAAAGAGAGGCTTGTTGACATCCTCCATATGGCGGAGTTTAACAGGCCAATAGTTGTTGCTCACGGCAATCCACCCTTGATAGGGGGAAATGCCTATCTTGCCTATCAGTATGGAGAAAAAGGCGATGGAAATGTGCTTATTGGCGAGGATGCTATTCCGGGTCAATTGCTGGGGGTAAAAATACCGCCAATCATTGGTGTTGCAGGGATAGCTGTGACTGGAGAGGCTATCACTGGTCTTCATGGAAAGGATATCAAGCTTATTGCTGGAAAAAATGTTTTTATAGATGGGAATAAATGCTTTTCCGCTGCATTTGGAAAGGTAGTCTGGCAAGGGTTTCGGGCAGCCGTAGAACAAATTCTCAAGGTTGAAGATGCTGATGCCAATATTGAAACCGCAGGAAAGGTTATTGTTTATGGAAATGTAAAGGAAGGGGTGAAGATTACTGCTGGCGGGGATATTATTATTCAGGGAAGCGTGGAAAATACTGCTGAAATTACAACTAAGGGAACTCTTTCTGTTGAACAGGAGATTAATAAGGCAAAGATTATGACCATGCTTGATATATCCGCAACCACAATCAAAGACTCACAGATTGAGTGTGACGGTACGCTCAATGTCAGTAATGGATTACTGGATTCTCAGGTAATTGCAGAGAATGTTATCCTTTCTACAGATGGAAAGGGATTAATTGTCGGTGGTGAAATATTTGCGAAAAACTTGATTCATGCCAAGGTGATTGGACAGGAAGATGCTTCATCGCCAACTACTGTCAAGGTTGGAGAAAATGGCACACTTTCTGTTTTTGGGGTGCTTCATCCCAAGGTAAACCTTGTGTTTGGAAAAAGGAGTATGACCACTAAAAAACCTGCGAAAAAGGTAACATTTAAGATAGAAAAGGGTACCATGACTACTCAGGGCTATGAACCACCCAATATCTCTCCTTTAACGCCCTTGACTATAACCATTACTGCCTCGCAATGCACAGCTCCAAGGTCTATTATTGTCCCCGGACATTCCGTTGATGATGCAAAGCAAAAGGCTTCGGAATTATTAGGTGCGACTCAAGAAAATTTGGATGGAGATGTTCTGCCCAAAGAACAATCCAGAATATCATCTGTGCGTATCTATCCAAAAGGGGCAGATGGTCCCTGGTTAGACAATTGGGATGCCTCATATCTGGAAGAATCAGTTGAAGAAGAGGAAGATGCTGATGATATTGCTACAAATGCAAATGGAAGCTTTAGTCTGATTAATAAAAGGGAAGGGCTGTTCCTTCGTTTGAAACCGCCGAGAGGGACAGGAAAATCCATTACTTCAGAACAGGTTCTGGCAGAGATAGAAAGACGGGGATATATGGATATTGATTCTCAAAGGGTAATTGAATCGTGTGCTAACCCGCCGAGCGAATTAATCCGCATTGGATTAATGCAATTTACTACTGAATTTGGCGGCAAGTTTGAGATAACCATCTCTGATGATAAGCATGAGGTTTTTATGACCATTACCCCGCCGGCAACAGGCATGGTGTTGATTAAACCGGAAAATGTTGTTCATAAGCTGGAAAAAAAAGGGGTTGTTGCCGGTATAATGGAGGATGAGATAGCAAGAATCTTAAAGGAAAAGGATTACGGCCGGCCTGTTCTTATTGCCACATCTATCCCGCCATCAAAGGGAGAGGCAGGAAGATTTGTTTATAAGCTTGGAGGGGAGTGATGAGTTGATGTTTTGGTAATTGCTTAAAATTATGTGGAATTCAATGTAAACTGTAAAATAGGAAATGTAAAATGAAAAATAAGTGAGTTCCTTAAGCTCAACATGTTACATGGGCAAGCGATTCTTCTCCTCATTTCACATTTTAAGATTTACAGTTTCCATTTTACATTTCTGCTCAAAACTCCACTGGATTTTGAGCAGTTACATGTTTCGTGGTACCTACATAGGTTCAAAGGTTCACGGTTGGAGAGCGATAAAAATCGACAGGTGAATGTCGATTTTTACTTCCGACCGAACACCCTTATCCCCTTCCCTGTAGCCATGTCCCATAATCGAACCGTAGCATCATTGCTTCCAGAGGCAATATATTTTCCGTCAGATGTAACGGCTACAGAGGTAACATCATCTGTGTGTCCCTTCAAAAGCATCGCCTGCCTGCCTGTTGATACATCCCAGATACGGACACTTCCGTCACGGCTGCCTGAGACAATATACTTCATATCTGGTGTAGGGTGAGCAGAATATATCCATGATTCATATTGCTTCAGCTCTCTTACCTGTTTGCTTGTTCTTATTTCCCATAACCTGACTACCTTATCCCTTGATCCGGTAATGATAAATCTGGTATCATGACTGAATCCAACGCAGATAACATCCTCTGTATGTTTTGTAAATGTTCTATAGGTTTCACCGGTAAGCGTTACCCACAAGCGTACCGTATTATCGGCACTTCCAGAGAGGAGATACCTTCCATCATCAGGGTCAAAGGCAAGGCTTAACACATCCTCACTATGTCCGGTATATGTACGAACAAGCTTATTGTCTATTATCTTCCATAGCTTGATGGTCTTATCCTTGCTTCCTGAGGCAACATATCTTGAATCAGGGCTAAAGGCAACAGCCGTAACAGAATCAGAATGCCCTGTAAAGGCAGTAATCTGTTTTCCTTTTTCTACATCCCAGACACGAACCGTTTTATCTGCCCCTCCGCTTGCAAGATATTTCCCATCAGGGCTAAAGGTAAGAGACATGACCGTCCCATTATGCCCTGTAAATGTTTTTATAAATTGACCATTAGCTGTATCCCACATACATATTGTCTTATCTGCACTGCCGGAGGCAATATACTTATCATCCGGGCTAAAAGCAACGACAATCACATCGTTTGTATGTCCTTGCAAATATCCGCGATGTCTGCCGGTAAGCACCTCCCATAATCGAACAAGTTTATCTGAACTGCCTGTAATCATGTATTCTCCGTCCTTGCTAAAGGCAGCACAATAAATGTCTGTTGTATATCCCTTAAATGCCTTGGTACGAGTCCCTGTGGCTATATCCCATACCCCTATTGTCCCATCCCTGCTTCCGGAGATAATGTATTTATTATCCGGGCTGAAGACTGTTGAATATATGCAGGTCTCATGTCCTTCAAACTTTTTGATAATATCACCGGTAACTACCTCCCATAAATACATAAGATTATCTGCACCGCCGGATATAAGGTATTTCCCGTCCTTGCTAAAGTCCACTGATCTAACCCATGAGGTATGTCCCTCAAGAATCCTGAGCATCTTACCTGTCTTATATTCCCATACCCGAATAACCTCTTCTCCACCGGCTGAGGCAATGTATTGACCATTAGGGCTAAAGGCAATTGAATAAATCCACGATTTATGCCCGGAAAGGATCTGAATAACCTTTCCTGTAGATACATCCCAGACACGGATTGTTTTGTCAGTACCGGCTGAGGCAAGGTATTTCCCATCCGGGCTAAAGGCAAGGCATTTTATCCAGGCAGTATGTCCCTTGAATGTTCTAATAAGCTTACCCGTAGATGTTTCCCATAGATAAATAACCTTATCCAACCCTGTAGCAGCCACATATTTGTCATCAGGGCTAAAAACCACTGATTCAATATTAGGGATGCTTGGCTCATCATAACAAATGCCCATGCCTTGAGCCAGGATAAGCACAAAAGCTGCAATAAATATTCACATGTTAATCACCTTAGTCGTCAAGCAAAAATAAAATCAAAAAAAAAAAAAGTAACCGTTC
>JACQYP010000164.1 GCA_016208205.1 Candidatus Desantisiibacteriota bacterium
AAGTGTAACTTTCCTACTTGTCTGGCATTTGCCATGCAGGTAGCAGCAGGCAAGACCGAGATTTCTTCCTGCCCTGATGTCTCAGCTGATGTTGTGGCTCAGATAGCTGAGGCAACTGCCCCGCCAATTCGACCAATAACCATTGGTATTGGGGATAATGCCTTAAAGATTGGTGAGGAAACGGTCATGTTCAGGCATGATAAACGGTTAGAGCATCAGCCAGGGATTGGAATTCTGATACCCGATGAGATGCTTGATGAGACATTGAACAATCACATTAAACAGTTTAATGCCACCGGATTTGAGCGGGTTGGGGTCATGATGAAGGCAGAGGTTATGGCCATTAAGAGTGTAATCGGGAATATAGAGCGGTTTAAGGCTGTGGTCAAAAAGGTTATGGATGAAACACAGGCTTTGTTGATACTCCTGAGCGATTCACCCGATATTCTTAAGGCTGGATTAGACATCTGCAGCCAGCGAAAACCATTAATCTGCGGGGTAACTGTTGACAATCTTGACAGTGTGGCAAAATTAGCCAAAGAATATAATTGTCCGGTAGCAGTAAAAGGGGCACAATTAGAGGAAATGGCTGATTTAACAGGCAAGCTGAATACCGCCGGTGTCAAGGATATTGTCCTGTATCCAACCACTACATCTGTAAAGGATCGGTTTGAACAAGAGACAATGATTAGAAGGCTGCCCTTAAAGAAAGTATTCAGACCACTGGGTTTCCCAACGATTGTTTTTCCAAGTGATTTTACGCAAGATAAGGATGAGGAAATATTGCTTGCATCTACCTTTGTGGCAAGGTATAGCGGGATTATTATCCTTTCTACCCTTGAGCCGCATTATACCTATCCCCTTTTCTGTCTCCGTATGAACATCTACACAGATCCACAAAGACCTATGACCATGGAAGAGAAGGTATATGAGTTCAATAACCCTGATAAGGATGCTCCAATTCTGGTAACAACAAACTTTTCCCTGACATATTTCCTTGTCTCCGGTGAGATTGAGTCATCCAGAAAGCCTGTTTGGCTGGCAATACAGAATACCGAGGGGCTTTCTGTTTTGACTGCATGGTCAGCAGGGAAATTTAATGCAGAGTCAATTGCTAAGTTTATTAAAAATTCAGGGATAACAGAAAAGGTTTCTCATAAAAATATAATTATCCCCGGATATGTTGCTGAGCTGTCCGGTGATTTAGAAGAGGAGTTGGGTCCGGGCTGGAAGGTAACCGTAGGACCAAGAGAGGCTCCGAGCCTTCCAGGCTTTTTGAAACAGTGGCAGGTGAATTGAAAATTTGTATCTGTTCACCGCAGAGACGCAAAGGACGCAGAGAAAACGCAGAGTATGTTGCAGGATTCTTCATGGACCAAGAACTTGGCAGCAGATCACTTATTGTCCTTTAACATATTCATCATTAGTCTTCCTTTTGTCCTCTTGCGATTCTCAGCGAACTCTGCGTCTCTGCGGTGAACGATTATCACGAAAATTCATAGAAATAGTAGAATCTGCAGGAGACCATGGAGAATGAAAATAAAGGTGACCATGGAGAAAGGTGAAGATGGTTATTTTGTAGTACATTGTCCAGCGTTAAAAAGTTGTTGGAGTCAGGGGAAAACAAAGGAAGAAGCACTAAAGAATATTCGGGAAGCAATAGAGTTATATTTAGAGCCGGATGAAGAATTAGTGGAAGATGAAAATCATGAAATTTATGAAGTGGCAGCATGAAACTTCCATTGTTATCGGGGCGTACAGGATAAACCGCACCCTAAATTGCGATAATTATTTTTGTTATTGCCAATATGAGCTGATTAAATTCTTGTCCCTGCGAAAGCTTACTTGCTTTTGCTTTTACTCCTCGTTTAGTTGTACTCAGCGAGGTCCACAAATAGCGATTTTACGCAATGACGCTCGCAATGACGTGTTGGTAATTTTCTTCATTGCTTGCTGACCAAGTAGACTTTGCGCGACCTTTCGTAGTTATATCTTAAAATTGCAGATTATACCCTTGTTGAGTATAAAGCGGTAGCAAGTAAGTACCGCATTCGGAAATAAATTTTGCAGTCGCAAGCGGTTATTAGTATTACCTGATTACTATTAAAAATTAAGTTTGTAACAGTATCAAGTATATATCAAAAGGAGGCACGAAAATGGTTCTTGTCATAGCAGAAAATATTCATGTTATATCCCCACGGATAAAGGAGGCAATCAAGAATAGGGATGCAAAGACTATCCAGGAGATAGCCATTAAATCACAGGAGATGGGTGCAGATTATATTGACTTAAATATCGGACCTGCAAGCAAAGAGGGCCCGGCAATCATGGAATGGATAGTTAAAACCGTCCAGGAGGTATCTTCTCTGCCGCTATTCCTTGATACCCTGAATGTAGAGGCAATAGAGACAGGCTTGAAGCTTTGCAAACAAAAAGCAGTGATAAACTCTATCAGCTGTATCCCGGAAAGAATGGATGCGTTATTCCCTCTGGTACAAAAATATAATGCCGGCTGTGTCTGCCTGCTGATTAGTGCTCAAGGATTACCCAGGGATAATGATGAGAGGGGAATGCTGGCAGCTGACCTTATTGGCAAGGCTATGGAATATGATGTACCAAATGAAGACCTCTGGTTCGATCCCTTTACCCCGCCGATTGCCTTTCAGCAGGATACGGTTAAAGCCACTATTGAATCAGTAGCAATGTTTGAAGAGATGGCTCCCGGCTGCAAAACTACCTGCGGACTGTCTAATGTTTCTAATGGAGTGCCAAGGGAATTAAGGGATATTCTTAATAGAGCCATGCTTATTATGCTTGCAAGGAATGGTATGACATCAGCTATTGCAGATGCCTTTGATGAAACAATAGTTGGAATATCCAAGGGCAAGAGAACTGACCTTGAGCAAATTGTCTATTCTGTTATGGATGGAGAAGAGCCGGTAATGGGTAATCTCACACCGGAACAGGTTGAATATGTGAAAACCGCCAGGGTATTGCTCGGGCATAAACTCTTCTCACCTTCGTGGTTGAGTGAGTAGTGATGGAAAAATTAGGTAGATAGGCTGTAAGACTGTTAGGAGAGAAGATTGCAGCCTATCTACCTGTTTAAGACACCACTCGAAATCTTAGCTGACCTCTTTAATGATGCCCCTTACCTCAGGCCTCTGCCTGATCGGCCAGGTAGAAATGAGTCACGATTGAAGAAACGAGAAACAAAATATTATTTAACATTATCTTAAAGAAAAGGAGCACATCGGACATGAAAGAAAAATCTACTTTTGGAAACCCACAAATTGCACTCAGAATGGCAAAGGAATTCAGTGGTACTTCACAGAAAACGATAGTAGTAGAAATGCGTTATACACAACAGGTACAGAAGTTTGTCCAAGAAATCGAAAATGCTCACAAACGAGCAGATAACAGCACACTTGTTTATCGTCAGACTGTGTAAAAACCCATTTTAATCCCATAGGAGCACAGCCCCATAATTGGGCTTAATTCTTAATTTTTATCCTTGTCAGGTGCTTTGCCACCTTTACCACTAACATAAAATATAAAAACCATAAATATTTAGA
>JACQYP010000033.1 GCA_016208205.1 Candidatus Desantisiibacteriota bacterium
CCTTTGAAAACACTTATGGTACTCAAAAATGTCAAGCAGAAGCATACTATGACAAATTTTCTTCTTGGGAACCACCCTCCTCCATAGATTCTATGGGAGAGGCTATGCAACGCTCTCCTTTATCGAATATTCAGTGCTCCAATATTTTTCTTGACTTTACTCAAGAAGTTTAGTATAATTAAAAATATGTGTCTTGTAAAAAGCCTTATGATACCAAAAAAGAGGTGGAAAATGAGAAGAAATGCTTTGCTTTTTGGCTTGCTCGGTATCTTTATTTTATTCAACTGTTTTGATTCGGAGGCTCAGATGCTGCCTGCTCAAAGGATTGTGGATGAGGAGAAGATGTTATTTATAGAGATTCCCATCGTAACGGTTGCCAGCAGGATGGAGGAAAGGGTTACGGATGCCCCTGGAATTGTTAAGGTTTGGACAAAAGAAGAGATTCGAAAAATGGGCATTTACACGATAGATGAGTTAGCCTGCATCACCGCAGGCTATGGCATAGAGGAAGCAGATGGGTTACATGGCTTTGAGGTGAGGGGGCTTCACGGCAACGCATTTGATAACCAAAAGGTTTTGATATTGATTAATGGTATGCCTATCAATATTGCCAGAAACTTAAGGGCATGGATTGGGGAGGAATTGCCATTGTATTTTGTTGAAAGGGTTGAATTTCTCAAAGGACCATCCTCTGCCCTTTACGGCAATGGTGCTGTGCTTGGGGTCGTAAATATTGTAACCTGTAATCCGCAAAACAACGAAGACCTTTTGGAATCTAAAATCTCAGTTGGCTGGCCTCATGAGCAGAAGAGGTTTATGGGACACTGTCTGATGGAAAAAAAGAATATATCCGGGGATATATGCTTTGGCTTTTACGGAAAAAATAACAGCGAAGAAATATATGGTGAAAACAACAGGGTCAGGGATGGTAAAAAGAACCAGAACCTGCTGGCAACATTTGATTGCACACAGGATTCTCCCCTTAATGGGCTGAAGTTTGGTGTTTTCTCCATAAGTCAAAGGGGTGGACTTGGTACCGGCTGGATAGGCACCACCCATAAAATAGATGATTATACATTTGAAACACTTCAGCCATTTTTGATGTACAATAAAAAGTTGACCGGTAAGCTGACGCTTAATACGAAACTCCTCTTTCAGCGAAATGATGATATAGGGCTTTTCTTCGCAGGCGGCGAGGATGCAATAAAATTTGGGCTTATTGACCATTCTTATATGGGAGATATAGGTTTAAGATACAATAGCAGCGACAGGTTTAATATAAGCGGCGGGGTTGCCTATGATAGACGGCGGCATACTAATCAAAATAGCCATTTTTATATCTTTAGTGGAGGAAGTATTATATCAGGCGGTGATTACTATTTTAATAGCTCTAAAAGCTGCATGATAAAATCCGCTTATCTCCAATTGCAAAATGAGTTCCCGATATTACAGGGATTAAGGTCAACACTTGGAGTCCGATATGATAAAGGCAACAATCAGATTGAACCGGGAAATAGCTTTTCAAAAACAAGCCCACGAATAGGATTTGTTCAAAGGGTGAATGATTGCTTCAATGTAAAGCTATTATACGGCAGTGCCATGAGAAGCTTGGGCTTAAAGGAAAGTATAGATAATACGATGTATGCAGATGAATACAAGAGAAAGACCGGCACACCAATTACATTTACAGCCAAACCTGAAACAATAGAGACTGTTGAGACATCCGCACTTTACTATACAAAGAGGTTTCAGACTTCTATCACCTATTTTAATAACACCATGAAAAACCCTATCCGGGCATATAATGTACCTGTAGGGACTACAACAGGGTTTGTTGTTCCCTATCTTAATGTGGCAAAAGAGCACAAAACATCAGGCATTGAATTGGATTTTGATATGAATATCCCTGATGGAAGGTTTTTTGTCAATGCTGCTATTTGCAAAGGTAAGGATTCTGATGGTAAGGAGATACCAAATATCCCGAAAACCAAGTTTAATGCAGGACTGTTTTATCATCTGCCTGCTGACCTTGATGTTTCTTTGATTATGAAAAATGCAGACTATACAAAGAGAGGGACAACAGATGCCTCTGTTCTTTCTAAGCTGGGAGACAGGGTAGATGATCACACAATAGTTGATATGAATTGTATTAAAAAAATTAATGATTCTGTCCGGCTTGAAGCAAAAATAAATAATTTGTTTGATTCTTCCTGGTATTATCCACAACTCAGCGACACCCTGTCGTTTGATCATCCACAGCCAGGCAGGGTGGTGGTGGTGTCTTTGGATGTAAGATTGTAAATAGTAGCTTGCACCCTGCCATAGTAGACGAAGCGTCTCGCTTCGTAATCTTAAGTATGGGATACGCACCATTGCAGGGAACGGTCGTAACCGTTTCTTACTTGAACAAGCGAGTATAAAGATTGTAACCGTTCACAGTGGATAGATACAAAAGAACAGCTCTTATACCCGTGGAGACCAAAAGGAAGAGTTAGGACACCTGAGGGGGAGATTCCTGCATACGCAGGAATGACAGTGATATACGGTGTCAGTTC
>JACQYP010000166.1 GCA_016208205.1 Candidatus Desantisiibacteriota bacterium
ATAAAAAAATTCCTTTCAAATTGTCTGCAAACTAAACACTTACGATACTAAACTTCACTTTTCACTTAATCTCCCACACAACCCTGCCACTTGCAATAGTCATCACAGCCTTGCCCTTCAGCTTCCATCCATGAAACGGGCAATTTCTTGCTTTTGAGGCAAAGGTATTGACATCAACTACCCATTCCATTTCAGGGTCAATAATGGTTATATCTGCCTTTGCTTCGGGCACAATGCCGGATGTTTCCAGCCCAAGAATTCTGGCTGGATTTAGGGTCATTTTTGCTAAAGCATCAAATAGGGTAAGTACACCATTACCTACCAATTCTGTCAGAACCAATCCCAGCGATGTTTCCAACCCAATAATACCAAATGGTGCCTTGCCGTATTCCTGTTCTTTTTCTGTCCTGGTATGCGGGGCATGGTCAGTGGCAATTACATCTATGGTTCCATCAAATAGCCCTTGTTTTATTTCCTCAACATCATCTTCATCCCTCAAGGGAGGATTCATCTTTGTATTGGGATCAAAACTGAAGGCTGAAGGCTGAAGGCTGAAGGCTGTTAGGGGTGGATTCATCTTTGTATTAGTATCAATCTCCTGCATTCTGCATTCTGCATTCTGCATTCTGAGTTCACAAACAGCCTTATCTGTCAATGTAAAGTGATGAGGTGTTACCTCACAAGTAACATTTACACCCCTTTTCTTTGCCTGTCTTATTAATTCTACAGATTTTCTGGTACTTACATGGGCAATATGAAGCCTTGTGCCTGCTGCCTCAGCAAGGATAATATCGCGAGTCATCATAACCTCTTCTGCGGCATAGGGGATACCCCGTAACCCAAGAATGGTTGAATAATAGCCCTCATGCATACACCCGCCGGCAGAAAGGGTAGTGTCTTCACAATGAGAGATAATTGGTATATTGAACTGCTTGATATATTCAAATGCCCGTTTCATTAACACCGCGACCTGTATTGACCGCCCGTCATCTGAGATAGCCACTGCCCCAGCCTTAATCATTTGACCTATCTCTGCTAATTCCTCACCCTTTAGCTCCTTGCTGATAGCACCAATCGGCAGAACTCTGACTACACCATCTTGTTCAGACTTAGATAGAATAAATTCTATCATGCTCTTGTTGTCAATGACCGGCTGGGTATTAGGCATACAGGCAATGGTGGTAAATCCACCGGCTGCTGCAGCTCTGGTACCGGTAGCTATGGTTTCCTTCTCTTCCTGTCCCGGTTCTCTCAAATGAACATGCATATCAAGGAGCCCAGGGGTAACTATTTTGCCGGCAGCATCAATGACCCTTGCTGCATCTACATTGTTTCCGCATTTTCCTGTCCCAACAGCTACAATCTTCCCATCATTGATTAAAATATCAGCGATTTTCTCTTGGTTATTATACGGATCAATTACTCGACCATTACGGATTAATATATCCACTTGTTTGCTCCTTCTTCATAGAGGCACAGAGGCACAAAGTTAGAATATAGTATCCTAACTTCCTTTCTTCCTCTCTGTCACTTTGCGCCTTCCTTACCTTATCGAGAAATCATCGAATTCCTCATCCCTTGTTTCTTCATGGACAGTAATATCCTTAACTATTGCCCCACGAGGTCCAACTCGGCAAAATTGGATAGCCTTATCTACCTTATCTTCATCCCCTGCAAAGACTGCCTCAACCCTTCCATCAGGTAGATTCCTTACCCAGCCGCCAAGTCCAAGCATTCGAGCCTGTTCATTGGTTCTTGCCCGAAAGAAAACGCCCTGTACTAACCCTGAGATATACACATGAACCTTTTTTTCTCCTTTTTCTCCTTTTTTGTTCATTCTTGTTCATCCTTTTTCATCACTAATACGGATTTCAGAAAGTATCCTTGAATGCTGATAACTCATGGTTCGTTTGGGAAACGAACCCTACATATTCGTTTGGGAAACGAACCCTACATATTCGTTTGGGAAACGAACCCTACATATTCGTTTGGGAAACGAGATCTCTACATATGGGATACAGGCTGGAAGCCTCTGCCACCTATTATGTTTAGTTGCACGCGATTCCTTGCTTGTGACTAAAATTCGAATCCGAAATATAGGGTGCGTTTCTAAAACGCAGCTTTGCCGGATACCAAATCAACGGTTATTTTCTGAAATCCTTTGTGCCTTAGTGCCTTAATGTCTTTTATGCCGCCTCTACCTTGGGCAGGCTGGATTCAGAAAACCCCTTTTTCTTGTAATCATTAGAATAGAATCCTGAGCCCTTAAGTATGAACCCTGCCCCTGGAGAAAAGATTCGTTTTATCATGCCCGCACATTCCGGACATTTTTCGACATGATCATCGTTCATTGATTGAAAAATTTCAAATGTTTCTGCACAATCCTTACAAACATATTCATATGTCGGCATTATTAATTCCTCCTGCCTTTGTAACTACTCAGGTTGTCTCCCTTCACAGTTCACGGTTCAAGGTTGATGGTTTGCTCTCTTAACCTCTGAACCATGAACCGTGAACCAGAAACACATAGAGCCGGGACCCGTGTAGGGGCAGTCTGCCCTGCCTTGACCAGTCCCGGCTCACTCATTTTATTTTAATCACACACGAGACAATCGCAATGATTATTTTGTGCCAGGATTAATACATCCCCATTCCCGGATCGCCGCCGCCAGGCATCATTGGAGCTGCTTTTTCCTTTTCCGGTATATCGGAAATCATGCACTCTGTGGTCAACATCAGTGATGCAATTGAGGCTGCATTCTGAAGTGCGGTTCGAGTTACCTTGGCTGGATCGATTACCCCTGCCTTGACCATATCCTCAAAGGTATCGGTAGCTGCGTTATAACCATAAGCAAATTCCTTGCTGCTGCGTATCTTGTCTATGATAACCGAGCCTTCTTGCCCGGCATTTGCTGTTATCTGTCTTATCGGTGCTTCCATAGAATTTTTTATAATGGTTGCTCCTAACTTTTCATCTCCTGAAAGTGTGGCAATAACATCCGTTACAACAGCTTGAGCTCGCAGGAGCATCATACCACCGCCCGGCACAATTCCTTCCTCAACAGCTGCTCTGGTAGCATGAAGGGCATCCTCAAACCTTGCCTTTTTCTCTTTCAACTCTGTTTCGGTTGCTGCTCCAATGCTGATCACAGCCACGCCACCGGACAGCTTTGCCAATCTCTCCTGCAGTTTTTCCTTATCATAATCTGAGGTTGTATCCTCAATCTGAAGCCTTATTTGAGATATTCTTGCCTCGATATCCTTCTTCGTACCGGCTCCCTCAACAATAGTCGTGTTTTCCTTGTCAATACTTACTCTCTTTGCTCTACCAAGGTCATCTATCGTTATATGTTCAAGCTTCATGCCCAGGTCCTCAGAGATAACCCTTCCGCCGGTAAGGATAGCGATATCCTCAAGCATTGCCTTTCTTCTGTCTCCAAAACCAGGAGCCTTTATGGCCACGCACTTCAATGTCCCTCTAATCTTGTTTACTACCAATGTAGCCAGAGCCTCACCATCAAGATCCTCAGCAATAATCACAAATGATTTGCCCATCTGGACAATCTTCTCTAAAATGGGAAGAATATCCTTCATTACGCTGATTTTCTTCTCATAGATAAGAATAAACGGATCATCCATAGAGCAATCCATCTTCTCTGGATTTGTTACAAAATAGGGAGAGATATACCCACGGTCAAATTGCATCCCTTCAACCACTTCCAGAGATGTCATAATGGTTTTTGATTCCTCTACAGTGATAACCCCATCTTTGCCTACTTTTTCCATAGCATTGGCAATCAAATCGCCAATTGTTCTATCCATATGAGCAGAAATGGTGGCTACATCAGAGATATCCTTTTTGTCACCTACCTTTTCTGATTTTCTTCCTATTTCCTTAACAACCTCTTCTACTGCTTTTTCTATTCCTTTTTTTAATTCCATTGGATTAGCACCAGCAGCAATATTCTTTACGCCATTCTTATAGATTGCCTGAGCAAGAACGGTTGCGGTTGTTGTCCCATCACCGGCAACATCAGATGTCTTACTGGCTACCTCTCTGACTAAATGAGCACCCATATTTTCATATGGATCCTGGAGGTCTATCTCCTTTGCCACAGTAACACCATCACAGGTAATAGTAGGAGAACCCCACTTTTTATCGATAACCACATTTCTACCCTTAGGACCAAGGGTAACCTTTACTGCATCAGCAAGGGTATCCATTCCTTTCATAATGGATTTTCTTGCATCCTCACCAAACAAAAGTTGCTTTGCCATCTTTAACTTGCCTCCATATCTTAAAAATTTTTCCCCTTAATAAAAAAGGGGTTAAGGAATTACATTTCCTTTTATCAAAATAGGGTAGGGGAGTTGTCCCCTCCTATCAAATTACTGTAATTACTCAAATTTAGCCACTGATTTCACGGATTAATTCTTATCTTAACTCAGTGTAATCTGTGGCTCTTATTGGACTGAAGTCAAACTGTCTCCCCATATTTATGAGCAGTTTCAAATTACTCAATAATCCCAAGTATATCATCCTGATGCATGATAAGACAATCTTCGCTTTCAATCTTTACATCAGTGCCTGAATACTTACCAAAAAGCACAGTATCTCCAACCTTGACATCCATAGCAATCTTGTCACCCTTTTCTGTTACCTTTCCTGGTCCAACTGCCAATACCTCACCCTTTTGTGGTTTTTCCTTGGCTGTATCAGGGATAATTATCCCTCCCTTTGTCTTCTCTTCACCTGCAACCCTTTTAACAATGACCCTGTCTCCTAATGGTCTGATATTCATACATGTCCTCCTTTTATTGATTAAGAATTAACAAGGAAATATATTCTCTTGTTACTACATACAACTTAACTTTTCTTTCACCCCCTTTTATAAAAACCAAGTAACTACTCAGGTTGCTTAGACTATAGACTGTTAGGAAAAACAAAGGTGATGAGGAATTTTCCTACAACCTGACAACCTGCAGCCTATCTATCTGAGTAGCTACAAACCAATATAGTTATATTTTCGCTTTATTTATATTTTATTAACTCCTCAATCGTCAAACCAATGTCTTTGGCTATTTGTCGCAACAGAATGGGCGAAATATCCCTGCTCGGATGGAGTGGAACCGTTGTATATCGTCCATCAAAGTGACGATACTGCTTATGTGAACCTCTCTGTCTGACTTCAATAAATCCAATCTGTTCAAGAATTGAGGTTACTTCACGAGGTTTTAGTACCGGAGATTTACCCATCTTATGCCACCATTACCATTTGTGTGCCAACAAACTGTCCTTCCAGAGATGGTTCACCATCCTCTAAAAGCATTTCAATTACTTCTCGTAAATTATACTGTAATTCGTCTATTGTCTCTGCTTGCGTGTGGGCACCAGGAAATCCAGGTACATAGCCAACATATAAATTTGTCTCAGAACATTGTTCAACAATAGACATATAGGTTCTCATATCAGTTTTTCTCCTCTCAGGTTGTCAAGTTCACGGTTCAAGGTTCATGGTTTTCTCTCGAACCTCTCAAGCCGTGAACTTGAGTAATTACAATTCCTATTCTCCCACCTTATACTCCCCATCTATCACATCCCCTTCCTTTGCCTTATCAGAGGAGGAATCATGGGGTGTCTGCTGCTGAGACTGTGCTGCCTGTTGTTGTGCTTCAGCCTGTTTATACATCTCTTCACCTATCTTCTGTGAAGCCTTGCCTAATCTTTCTATGCCTTTATTTACAGCCTCAGCATCTTTTTTATCAATAGCACTTTTAAGCTCAGAGATTGAATCCTCTATCTCTTTCTTTTCGTCATCATTAAGCTTATCCCCATACTCACCCACTGCCTTCTGGGTAGCATAAATAAGGGTATCTGCCTGATTAAAGGTTTCTATATCAGCCTTTTTCTTTTTATCCTCTTCCTCATGCAATTTTGCTTCCTGCACGAGATTTTCCACAGTTTCCTTTGACAATCCGGAAGAGGCAGTGATGGTTATTTTCTGATCCTTTCCAGTGGCCATATCCTTGGCTATAACCTGCAGGATGCCGTTAGCATCAATATCAAAGGTTACCTGAATCTTAGGCACACCCCTTGGAGCCGGTGGAATCCCGGTCAGATGAAACCTTCCAAGCGTTTTGTTATCTGCTGCCATCTGTCTCTCACCCTGAAGTACATGAATTTCTACCTCAGGTTGATTGTCTGCAGCAGTAGAGAATATTTCCTCTTTACGCGTTGGTATGGTTGTATTTCTTTCTATCATTCTGGTAAACACTGCACCAAGCGTTTCAATCCCAAGCGAGAGTGGGGTAACATCTAAGAGGACAACATCCTTTACCTCACCCTTGAGAACCCCTGCCTGGATAGCTGCACCTATGGCAACAACCTCATCAGGATTAACCCCTTTATGAGGCTCCCTGCCAAACAGCTTTTTTACCAGCTCCTGAACCTTTGGCATACGGGTCATACCGCCAACCAGAACAACCTCATCTATTTTAGAAATCTGTACTCCGGCATCAGATAATGCCTTTTGGCATGGACCAACGGTTCGCTCAATCAGGTCATCTACAATCTGCTCTAATTTTGCCCGGGTCAGGGTAATATTCATGTGTTTTGGTCCAGAGGCATCTGCGGTAATAAACGGCAGATTTATCTCTGTAGACATTGTTGCAGAAAGCTCACACTTTGCCTTTTCTGCTGCCTCTTTAAGCCTTTGGAGAGCCATTCTATCCTGTTTCAGGTCTATCCCCTGATCCTTCTTATATTCCTCACACAACCAGTCGATTATCTTCTGATCAAAGTCATCGCCGCCAAGGTGTGTATCACCATTGGTTGCCTTTACCTCAAAGACACCCTCTCCTATTTCCAGAATAGAAATATCAAATGTTCCGCCGCCAAGGTCATAAACTGCAATAACTTCATTCTTCTTTTTATCCAATCCATAGGCTAAGGACGCAGCCGTAGGCTCATTAATAATCCTCAATACATCCAGCCCTGCTATCTTGCCTGCATCCTTGGTTGCCTGTCGTTGGGAATCGTTGAAATAGGCTGGGACAGTAATAACTGCCTCTGTTACCTTATCTCCAAGGTATGCCTCTGCATCCTGTTTCAGCTTCTGGAGAATCATGGCTGCTATTTCCTGGGGTGAATATTCCCTATCCCCTGTTTTCACCCATGCATCCCCATTCTTTGCCTCTACAACCTTAAAGGGTGCCTCTTTCATCTCCCTACTGACCTCGTTGTACTTTCTCCCAACAAATCGCTTGATAGAAAACAAGGTGTTTTCCGAATTAGTTACAGCCTGTCTTTTGGCTATTTGACCTACCAATCGCTCTCCTGTTTTGGTATAAGCAACTATCGACGGTGTAGTCCTTCCCCCTTCTGAATTAGGGATAACTACAGACTCACCACCCTCCATAACAGCCACACATGAATTGGTTGTACCAAGATCAATCCCGATTACCTTTCCCATATTTATCAACTCCTTTATTTTAGTAATAGGTCTTATATGTCCTATAATTCCTATAACATTCCTACCGCTTCTTCTATCAAATCATTCAAAAAATTAGTATTCACAGGTTTCCGCATGAATGAGTATGCCCCTCTTTCTAAAGCCTCAATCATTAATTCCTCTGTGGTAAAAGCACTGGTAATTATTACCGGAAGCTTTGGTTTGCTGGTATGTATCTCCCTTAATATCTCCATCCCCATCCATCCAGGCATACTAATATCAAGAACAACCACATCTATTAGCTCTGCCTGAACTATCTTGACAGCTACAGGGCTGCTTGAGGTAATCTTTGTAATATACCCTCTGCTTCTAAGGGTTACAGAAATCTGTCTTTGAGACACAACATCATCATCAATAATAAGAATAGTATCAATGCCCATTTTCCATCTCCAACTGTTCGTAGTAACCCCATCCCCGATCAGAGTCGAGGACAAGTTTATGGGGTTGCTCAGGCTGAATTCATTTAGCTTTAGCGGGTGACTATAAACGAATGCTTCCTTATTCAGCTGTAATAACAACCTTTCCCTGTGCTACCTCTTCCAAGGCAATAGCAATGGGATTTTTCTCCTTTGTTTCAATCAAAGGACGGGACCCCTGTTGAATTTGAAGTGCTCTCTGAGATATGGCAATAGATAGTTTATATCTATCTGGAGCCTTATCAAACAATCCATCTAATTGCATGTTATATCCCCCTTTTATTTAGGCTATAGGCTGTAGACTATTAGTCTGTTAGGCTGAAGGTTAGCCTCTTCTGCTCACAGCCTAAATACCTCTTTTATACAAGCAAATTTCATGCCAAAATTATTGATTATGCTATAGTGATTTATTATCAACGGGTTACAGTTGTCTAACCGTATGAGTCATGAGTCGTGCTGCCATTTTGGCACTGATAGAAATGCCATTTTGGCATACAGAAAGGATGCAGATAGGCACAAAGGAAGAAGGAAGGTAACCGTTCACGGTTTACAGTTATCGGTTTACGGCTACAAAAGAACAGAAGACAGGTATCCAAAATGCTTCAATAGAGTTCGTAGTGACCCTATTTATGGGGTTGCTCAGGCTCGATGTTTTTGGAATGCGGCAGCTTACTTGCTGCCGCTTTTAACTAAGGCACAAGAGAAAAGCGAAAGCAAGTAAGCTTTCGCATTCCATATCACCTATTATCATTCCCCAAGCATTATCATCTTGCATTATATGGGATGCATTTTCCGGATTCTTATACCTATTCTCTTGAAAAATTTGAACATCGAGTACTAACAATTTATAATGAAGATTGTTGCTCCAATTATTGCATAGTTCAATAAAAAACTGTAAACTGTGAACCGACAACCGTGAACGGTTACGAAGGAAGATATAGAGACATGTTTGTTTTTTTGCCTCTCTTTC